>JAIPKD010000004.1 GCA_021733835.1 Verrucomicrobiota bacterium | reverse complement strand
GATCGAAGCGTTCGCAGCCGTTGACAACGAGCAAATCGAAAGAAAAGACCGCGGCAAGGCTATCCGATACCGAGATCGCGTCGCTCCAGGCGGAAGTGGAGGTATTGCGCAAGAAGGCGGGCAGGCCGCGCAGGCGCAGGCTCCCCGGTACCAGGGGCGCGGTCACTCACAAGTTCGATATCGCGGGTCACGAAGGTTACCTTACAGTCGGATTGTTCGAGGACGGCGCGCCGGGAGAGTTGTTTATCACGATGGCCAAAGAAGGTTCGACGATCGGCGGACTCATGGACTGCATTGCCACGCTTACGAGCCTTGCGCTTCAATACGGGGTTCCGCTGGAGGCGCTGGTTCGCAAGTTTGCGCATCAGCGTTTCGAGCCGTCGGGATTCACTAAGAATCCGGAGATTCGGAACGCGTCGTCGATCATCGATTATGTGTTCAGGTGGATGGGCATTCAGTTCATTCCCGGATTCCGCGAGGCGAATCTGCCGAATACAAACCAGGGCGAGCTCGATATTCCGGGTCTTGTCGAAGAGGTTAAAAAAAAAGTGAACAAACCGGTTCCGGAGCTCCCGGTAACGGATGATAGCGAAAACGGCATCAATATTCCGAACGGGTATGACTCCGCGACTACCGAAGGTGCGGATGAAGGACACCGCGAGGTGGAGAATCTAAACGACGCCGTAGCGCATTTCCAGCAGGACGCGCCTACCTGTCCGTCATGTGGTCATATAGCGGTACGCAACGGCGCATGTTTCAAGTGTCTGAACTGCGGTGAAAGCATGGGATGCAGTTGAGTGATAGGTAAACGAATCTTTGCCGGAGCCTGCGAGCAGCGGTGTAGTTGAATGCCGCTGTTCGCCGCGGTTCCGGATGGAAGGTTAAAAAACCTCGGCGTTCAAGCCGGTTTCTTCTTTCACCTGATGCGCTATCTTGGAGAGGCAATTCAGTGACGCATGGCCGATATCGCTTGCGGCTGCAGGCCGATGCGCTGAATAGACCTGTACCATACTTATTTGAGCGCCCTCTTGCTTGAGTTGGTTTAGACACGCAACGTATCTATCGATCTGGGCTTGCGAAGGTTCGTTGTCTTTGATCAACGGAAACAGGCTCTGGATGACTATCGGCCGCTGACGTCCCAATGCGAGAATGTTGAGGAGGATTCTTTTAAGCGGAATACGCGCGCGGTTTATCGAGTTCATGTCCTCCTGCGAACCGACATCCAGTTTGACCCAGATTTCGTCTTCGTCGGTAAACCATTGCAGTCCACGCTGCACGTGAGGAGTGAGCAGTTCGGAGCCGTTCGTATACAGCGTTATTTTGAAGAAGGGGAATTGCGCGGTGGCGCGGACATGAACTACTTCCCGGACTGCATCCGGGAATCTTTGGCAGAGCGTCGGTTCACCGTCGCCGCTTATGGATACGGCCTTCAGCCGTGAAAGGTCCGGGGGGATTTTTTTGAAACTATTGATCTTGTGAATATCGTTCTTCTGGGTGAACTCAATGGTTTTGATGAATTCTTTCGCAAGGAGCGGGACGTCCACCGCCGGGTTCTCTTTCGGACGCCGCCGGTTTATTTCGCAATAGATGCAGTTGAAATTGCAATTACGGTTTGGGTTGAGGTTGATACCGACACAAAGCCCATGCTGACGCTGGGAGAGCACTAGGTAGACAAACCTGTTGCCGAAGAAGTATCGTCTTTCGCCAAAGGCGATTTCGGGGGTCATTTGTTGTTCAGTGAACATTAGTTTTTTTGTTTGATTCGAAATCAGCCCAAACCCATGCATGCAGTAGTGCCGATAACACTGATAAAGTATTGGAAAACGGCGAGAACATCTTGTCGTTAATTGTAAAATGCTTCGCAAATATTGACTTATGGGGGATGCGCCTGTGCATCATGCTACACCATCATCAAAATCGAAATCGAAATCGAAATCGAAATCGGGATCAAAGACCGCCGGTTAACTCCGGTCGCTTCAAGAACGCCGAGTGAATCGATATATCTGTTTATTCCACGTGAAGCAATTGATCCAACAGGAGCGTCAGTTGGTCTAGGATTGCGCTGTTGTTTGCGGTTATATCGACGCCGAAATCGATGGATTTTTCAGCGAGGTTGGTGTTTGATTCGTTGGTAAAAGCAAGGATCGGAATATGCGCGGTGAGTTTTGATGATTTAAGTGACTTAATGGCGTTCAATGTACTATCGGCGTTCTTGAGCAGTTCGACGAGGATAAGGAGTGGTTTTTCGCGTTCTGCATGTTCTTGAAGTTGGTCAGGCGCCGCCAGGCATTGCACGCGGTACCCGAGGTCTTCCAGCCTGTACACGATTTGTTGTCCAGGCAGTAAATTATCAAATAGTATGATAACCAACGGATGCAATGTCATTGCCACAAGATAATTAACAACACTCGATAGAGTGCGATGAAACGCCGATGATTACAATTCAAAAACGGTTATGCCCTCCTGATAAATGCGTGATTTAATACTTGCGCCCCCCCGGCGTGTCGTTACCGGGGGGCGAAAGTGGATGATGGGTTATGCGCTTTTTGTTTTTGTTAAATTAAGGTAATCTACATTGACCTTCTTCAGCGCGTAGCCGGCTTCTTTAAGATAATCGCCGTAGCAAGTCATCCAATGGAATCCGCGCATTTCCTCGACCAGTTTATCGGTATCACAATTGAGGGCGACGTCGATTTGCGAGCGACAGATATCCATGAACGGATTACCTTCCACTTCACCCTCGAAACCGACCCATTTTTTGCAATCGAAGTCCGGGGCCAGCGTAGTAAGTTTTTGTCCGAGAGGCATCTCGACCTTCGGCGCGGCGCCGTAATCGGATTCGAAGTGGGTGAGTATCTTCGCTTTTTCGAGGTGTTCACCGTCCATTCTACGCGGAGCGGTGCAATGCGCCAGGGTAACGACGCCATGATGTGGATACGTCGGATCATTGAGGAACACCGGTTTGTTCGAGATATAATGCAACAGGATACCGGAGGGGATGACGACGAAATCCGACTCGCAGAATGCGAGGCATCCTTGATCGTTGAGGAGGCTCAATGGCAGACAGGCGGTGGTCTCCGACATAGGCATAATCGTCCCCATGCATGAGTTTATCGTTATGGCATCGGTGCCGGCCTCGAACATAACGTCTTTGAAGACCTCTGTGAGGATGAATGCGTTTTTGACGAATTCCCTCGAGGTATCCAGTGTTGTGCCCTTGTCTTTTAGGTAAGTCTTTGCCGCTGCGTCGCAGGCCTTGACGAGGTTCGCATCCTGTCGCGCCTTTTTGATTCTTTTACCAAGGTCGTCGTACGGAACATCGATGATTTCCATATTCCAGAGGTTCCTGGAAATCTTCGGCGCCTTTTGGCCGCCGACGCCCCAGCCGCTCGGACCGCCTACGGCGACGATGCGTTTGCCGAGCGTATTCTTCAGGCCGTGGAATGCGCGCAAGCGCCAAAGCAGGTCGTCTTTGCTGTCCACAACGACATCTTGAACGTCCATACCCGGCTGACCGAATTGGTCGACCGTTTTTCGGAGGAAGCGGTTGTGCGCTATCTCGTACCAAAGATAGACCGGGCCAGTGCGATGGCGGACGAACATGATGTTCCACTTTTTAGGATCGGCCAATGTTTCAAGGACATTGCCCCAGCCGCCCGCGGCGAACATGATAACGCCGTCGTGGTCGCCCTTAGCTATCTCGGCCGCCTGTTCTTGGTTTTGGATCGCTGCCAGAGGCAGGAACTCGAGATTGAAATCGGAATTCTTCTTGAGCCAATTGAGCTCCTTGTTAATACGATCCTTTTCTTCGGACACGTCAGCATGCGTTTGAATACCGCCCCACGAGCGCCAGCTGCCGGCCTTGCGCCGTTGCGGGATCGAATAAATGAGAACCGGCTTCATTTTGAGCGGACGGTCGATAGCGACCGGCTGGCCTTCTTCTCTGATTGTTGCGGATGCGGCGTTCAACCTGGAAATCATGAATCCGCCCATGGCCGCGGCGCCGGCCGCCGCGCCTACGCCGGTGATGAAACTGCGCCTGGTAATGCCGTCGGTTGCGCAGCCTTCGCAACTTGAATGCATGCAACACGAGCATGCGCCGCCGTGAAATGAGTGATCTGAATTCATATGTTCCTTTGCTGTTACTAGATTGTGTTTCTGTTAAATCCATGCTTCGCGGATTCATTCACTCGATATTCGCCAATAACCTCTTGACCGTTGAATCCGCTACACGCCCGGCATGGCCGGGTGCCATTGTAAAAAATCCAATGCGCTATCTGTTTGTAATCGTCCAAAAAAACGTTTTATTAATCAAGCTCGAAACAGCAATTCATTATAGTCGATCTCGATAGAATAACTCTATTTGGCACGGAAAGCCTGACGGCTTCACACTGGTGCTTACGCACATACGGATCTGGATTAAACTTGCTCTATTGGACACGCTACGCTAAATTCTGAAACTCCGGTAGACGATTTTCGACATTGAAGATAAGATCGCAAAAAAACGCGACCGTCTCGTTGAGTCGCTCGAAAAGCAGATGCAGCAGAGGACAACGGTAACGCCGCTCTTCCCGATAAGATGGCGGATAGAGTAAGGAACCACCGATAAACACCGATGAACACGGATTGAGGAAGAACTTATGAGCAACAAGATATATGCGGTGTTGACGGGAGACCTTGTTAAGTCGTCAAAACTGACCAGCGAACAGAGCGCCAGGGCCATGCAATGGTTGCGGGACGCAGTTAAGAAGTTTGAAGCGCTGCATCCGCGGAGCATTTCCGGTGAATTGGATACGTTTCGCCATGACAGTTGGCAAATGCTGATGACGCAGCCGGCACTGAGCTTACGGGCTGCGGTCTATTTTCGGGTTGCGCTCAAGCTTCATTCAGAGAGCAAGGCAAAATATGACAGCCGTATTTCCATTGGTATCGGTGAAGTGGAGATGATTGCAGATTCCCGTATTTCCGATTCACGGGGGGAGGCCTTCACAATCTCCGGTAAGAATCTGGATGCGATGAATCGAAATCATTTGATGTGTGAAGCAAAGTGTGAGGACGCCTTGGCTTTTACACTGCTTGGCAGTGTCGCCGTACCTTTGCTGGACTGCGTAGTAACGGAGTGGACTTCTACGGAAGCACAGGCAGTCTACGGAACACTCGAAGGGCTTACTCAGGAGAAGATTGCCAAGTCATTGCCCCCGAATCCACGCACAGGTAAAGACGTTACAAGGCAGGCTGTATCCGACTCTTTAGAACGCGGCTACTGGGCTATAGTAGAAGATGTTCTGGATAACATAGAAAGGTATAGCAAGCTATGGGGCTTGCTATAGGACGTAGCAAGTCCTGAAGCTTGCATTATTCGTGTGCAGACTGCAAGACTTGCGGAACATGAGGAAATCAAGTATGGAAAAGACAATTGCAGTACTGATAGCAGCCCATATCCTGGGGGATTTTCTGCTGCAACCGGACTGGTTGGTCGAGCGTAAGAAGCAGATTTCTTTTATGGTCCTCCACGGATTTGTTCATGCTCTGTTGGTTTATGGTCTCTATCAGACGTGGGCGTACTGGATGTTGCCGGTTGCCATTCTGGCGGCACACCTGGCGATTGATCTTGTGAAACAGATATGCAAGTCAGATGGCGCGAAGGCGTTTGCCTTGGATCAGGCCGCGCACATCCTAAGCATAATAGGGATTAGCTGGCTACTGGGGAACACTGGAGGATTGCCGCCTTTTAGTGGTTTTGGCTATGCACTGATTGTTGGATTCGCCGGGTTCATCGCAACCGTACAGGGTGCCGGCTATTTCGTGGGGAGAATGGCAGAGAAAATCAAAGAACAGAACGACCTGCAAATTAATGGGCTCGAAAATGGGGGCTTCTTGATCGGAAACGTGGAACGTGCCTTGATCTTTCTATTGATCTTCATCGGACAGCCCGCTGGAATCGGATTTTTGGTGGCCGCAAAATCCATATTGCGATTTGAGGAAGCTAAGAAGCAGAAACTGGCGGAATACGTGCTTATCGGAACGCTGCTGAGTTTCTCAATGGCCATTGCCATTGCAACCGCCACCCGTTGGGCCATGAGTTTGTAATAAAGAAGTCTTAATATGCCTACAACACAACAACTTCGATCCAGACTGATAGACAAGCTCAAGGAGCTGTTCCAACTGAACCAGCCCGATCTTGACTTTGGCTTCTACCGCATCATGCACGCAAAGGCCGAGCAGGTGACGCGCTTTCTTGAAGACGACCTGCTAGCCATTATTGCCGACGCCAACAACCCGAACAACGGGGATCCCGCCTCCGCCCGGGCTACGGCGGGTAGGCGCCAGAAAGTGCTCACCGTCTGGCGGAAACTGACCGGCAACATCGAGGAAGACAATCTGATGCTGGACGAGTGGTTCCAACGGAACCGAATCAGCACCCGGGATTTCGAGTTCGACGTGGTCTACGTCAACGGCAGCAACAACCTGCCGAACCTGAAGCGGAAAAGCGACAATTGGAAAGTCCGCCTCATCGAGGAAGATTTTATGCGCCTTATGTGGGATGTGGAGGATGTGTGATATGGGCAGACAACTAGACAAATTGACCATAAAGGGTTTCAAATCAATCCGGGAACTGGATGGGTTTGAGCTCAAGAACTTGAATGTGTTTGTCGGAGCCAACGGGGCAGGGAAGAGTAATCTCCTTTCCTTCTTCCGTATGCTCCGATCGTTGATTGACGGTAACCTGAGTGACTACGTTCGAGAAAGCGGCGGCATTAGTGACCTCTTGCACAACGGGCGAAAAGCTACGGACAGGATGTTCTTTGAAACTCATTTCGGGCCACGCGGTTACCGGTTTACGCTGAATCCGGGTGCGGGCGAGGACGTTGCTCTTACTGGTGAGGCCAGGTACTACGACCCCGGCACCACAGGTTGGTGGGAACTGGGAAGTAGCGGTAACAGCCATTCCTTGTTGGTCGAAGAAGCCAAAGGCTCTTCTCAGGACAGTCGGTATAGCCGGCCCGTGTACGATGCCATTCGATCCTGGGTCGTCTACCATTTTCATGACACGAGTCCCACGGCCGGTATGCGGCACGCGGAGATTGTCGAAGACAACGAAGTTCTGCGATCCGATGCCTCCAACATTGCCCCCTTTCTTGCGCACCTTCGCGACGAAGAGGAGGATGTCTATAAGGAAATCGTGAGCGTATGCAAGCTGGTCACGCCCTTTCTGGATGACTTCCTGTTGAAGCCACAACGATTCGGCCCGAAAACAAAGGTAGCGCTATCGTGGAAGACCAAGGGATCAGACTACCCGATGCAACCATACCACTTGTCCGATGGGAGCATTCGGTTCATTTGCCTGGCGACCGCGCTTTTGCAACCTAATCCACCGGCATCACTGATTATCGATGAGCCCGAATTAGGTATGCATCCGGAGGCAATACGCATTCTTGGAGAATTGATTACGTGTGTCGCAAGAAAAACGCAGTTGATAATTGCCACACAGTCACCTTTGTTGCTCGACCAGTTTGCCATTGAGGATGTGATTGTTGTCAATCGGCAAGAGGGGCAGTCCAGGTTTGATCGGATGCAGGAGGATGAGTTTGCTGTCTGGCTCCAAGACTACTCGGTCGGCGAACTCTGGACTAAGAACGTGATCGCGGGAGGGACGAGCCATGAGTAAGCCCATCGCGGTTACGGTTATCGTAGAAGGATCGACGGAGCAGCGGTTCATACAAGATGTCCTTGCCCCTTATCTGGGCGCGAAGAGCGTCTTTATGACGCCAATCATCCTATCGAAGCCGGGACAGAAGGGCGGAGACGTGCGCTTCGTGCGCGCGAAGAATGACATTGCTCGGTACCTGAAGCAGCGAAACGACGCATACGTGTCGCTTCTTGTCGATTACTACGGCATTGGTAGCGATTGGCCGGGACTCGATGCCGTTTATCCGGGTGCATCTCCAAGCGACATCGCTAAGGCCATTTGCACGGCAACTCAGAGCGCCATTAACGCTGAACTCGTGGACTATCGGTCAGACGTGCGCTTCTTGCCGCATATCGCGGTTCACGAGTTTGAGGCGTTGCTCTTCAGTAAGCCCGCTACCCTGGCGACCGCCATCCAGGTAGACCGGCAACGCATTGATGAGATCATTCAGGAATGCGGGGAACCTGAGGCAATCGACGATTCGCCTGATACAGCTCCATCCAAGCGCATCGAACAGCTATACAGCCGATTCAAGAAGACGAGCAACGGCATCGCCATCGCGCGGGAGATCGGGATTGGGCAGATGCGCTCGGCATGCCCCGTATTCAACGGCTGGTTGAACCGCATGGAATCGCTTGTGGAGGATGACTGATGACTGCACGACGATACAAAGGCCCGAAGCAACACAAGTTCAGGAATAAGCTACTGCTCAACCAGTGGCTTGTGAGCCTGTTCGGAATCGATCCGCTTCGTGAGCACCCGCCTCCGCCAGGGCTACGGCGGGCAGACAATCAGAACGGCCGCACTGTTCGCCCCTTTCATCTCCTGGCGGAACCGATAAAAGACCCGCGGTTGGAAGGATTCACTTTCGACAACCTGGTCTATGGTCTCTATCACACGTGGGCGTGCTGGATGCTGCCGATTGCCGTTCTGACGGTTTTGGTCATTTCAAATCAGCTTTTTTATCTGAATCGCGGCCTTACGAGCGTATCGCCTGATTGTTAATCGCTGCTGCGGCGTATCGCTTCCTTTTTTTCTTCGAGTTCGTCGAGGATGGTTTTCCTATCGCTTGCAAGTTGTTTCTTGAATTGCTCGATCGTTTCGAAATCGCCGGACGCCGTTGCGCCGGCTATCTTGGACTCCAGGAAGACCTCGCGTTCGGCCAGCTTGGACTTATAGACCTCGTCCAATTTTGCGAGCTCCGCTTTCTGGGCATCGGTCAGCGGCTTTGATGGTGCGTCTTTGGCCAGGCGTTCCATTACAAGTTCGTATGCAGTTTTCATAAGCAAATTTGCTTTTCTTATAGGATAACGTAATCCGCGGGACTTGTGAATAGTAACGTTGAGTAGCCCAGACAATTCTTTCTGTCGCCGTAAAGCCGCAGTAATTCCTGAATTCGCTTTGGGAATCACCGTTATTTGCGTGAAGTATGAAGTGATTTGAAAAAAAAATGGGGTGACCAACGGGATTCGAACCCGCAACAACCAGAACCACAATCTGGGACTCTACCATTGAGCTATGGCCACCGTCCGAGTATATTTTACTATATCGATTCACGGCGTCAAGAGTGGAAGATGCATGTTTTTCGGCGCGATCCCACGACGCGAAGAAGGTGTGTTCACGAATGCATTGGAGTACTAATTGTTTTAAATCCGTTCGGTTGCTCATGAATAAATAGATTGAATGATTTCCGGCGTAAAGCGTCTTTTTGAATTGAGATACGGTTTTTCCCGATATGGCCTTGATGATTGTTTTATACCACGAGCGAGAGGTTTTAGGAGCTTAAAAAAGCGGCCTGACGAATACACTATGGTTTTGTAGGGGTTTGTGCATTAAAATGGGAGAGTCGATTGGATAAAAAGAGATGTCGAGTTTAGACAACGAAGAGTATTATCCGCGTATAGACGGTAAGTTTTTCCGCGTAGGCCGCGAAAAATTCTTTCCGAAAGGTTTGGTTTACGGGCCGTTTGCTTCAGGCACGGAAGGTGAATGTTTTAAAGGGGTGGAAGAGACGCGCGAGGACTTGCAGCAGGTTCGGCGCGCGGGCGCTAATTTACTGAGGGTTTACCACACGCCGCCGCGATGGTTCATGGATATGGCGGAGGAATTGGGGGTGATGTTATTGATCGATGTGCCGTGGCACAAGGATGTATGTTTCCTTGATTCCCCGGAGCGGCGGGCGGCTGCAATCGACGCGGTTAAAAAGGCTGCGGAGGCATGTCTGGGTGTGGAGTCGGTATTCGCCCTTAGCGTGGTGAACGAAATCCCGCCGGATATAGTGCGCTGGAGCGGCCCTGGAAAAGTGGCGGAGTTCATTGATGAACTGATTTCGGCCGTTAAGAAGATCGATGCCCGTCGACTTTGCACGTTTGGTAATTTTCCGCCGACTGAATATCTTTCGCCGTCTCAAGTTGATTTTCATTGCTTCAATGTTTATCTGCACGAGCGCGAGGATTACAGGAGATATATTTCCAAATTACAGATTATAGCGGGGAATAAGCCGCTTGTATTGGGTGAGTTGGGTATGGACTCGTTGCGCGAGGGTGAGATAGAGCAGGCGCATTTCCTTGAGTGGCAGATCGAGGACGCATTCTGCAAGGGTGCGGCGGGAGTGGTGGTATTCAGTTTTACCGACGAGTGGTACAAGGGCGGGCGTGAGGTTGACGACTGGAAGTTTGGGATAACCACGCGTTCGCGTGATCGGAAACCGGCGTTCTTCAGGGTGCGCACGCAATTTGAGAAGGCGCCGTATTTTCCGTTGGCGCATGCGCCCGCGGTTTCGGTCATAATCGCTTGCTACAACGGCGCGGCTACGCTGAGGCCGTGCCTGGAGTCGTTGATCCAGCTTCGATATCCCAAGTACGAAGTCATACTCGTGGACGATGGGTCTACCGATAAGACGGTCGAGATCGCGGGAGAGTTCCCGGAGTTCAAGCTGATTCGGCATTCGGAGAACTTGGGGTTGTCCGTGGCGCGGGATTCAGGGATTGCGGTGGCGTCGGGGGAAATAGTGGCGTTCATGGACGCGGATTGCCGGGCGGATGAGGATTGGCTTTATTATTTGGCGCGGAGTTTCGAGGATGATGAATTCCATGCGATGGGTGGGCCGAACCTTCCGCCGGCCGATGATTCGGTTATGGCGGCTGTTGTAAATGCCTCACCAGGCGGCCCCGCGCATGTCATGCTTGACGACCGATATGCCGAGCATGTGCCCGGGTGTAATATGGCATTCAGGAAGTCGGTGTTATCCGCCATCGGCGGCTTTGATCCTGTGTTTACCAAGGCGGGTGATGATGTCGATATTTGCTGGCGCCTGAGGAAGATCGGGGCGGACATCGGATTCAGTCCGGCTGCGCTCGTATGGCATCACAGGCGTTCCGGCGTAGTAGGGTATCTGACACAGCAATATGGATATGGTCAGGCTGAGGCATTGCTTGTGAAGAAGCACCCGGAGAAGTTCAATTTCATGGGCGGCGGTTTATGGCGTGGTCGTATCTACTCGCACGCAAGACCGGTTTTCCCGGCTTGCTCCCGGCATATTTACCACGGCCGATTCGGCGCCGGGATGTTCCAGTCGATTTATTCCGCGAATTGGATGCCGTCTGTGTCGGTGTTTACTACGCTCGAGTATCATTTTCTTTTGACGCTGCCGTTGGCGCTGATTTCGCTCGTATTCAATTTTATCGCACCTATGGCGATAGTGAGTTTTGGCGCTTCCATCGGCGCTTGTGTCGTGTCCGCGTATAATGCAGATATACCGAAGGACAAACGGCGTTTCTGGTCGAAGTCGATAGTAGGATTAATGTGGCTCCTGCAGCCGCTTGTCAGGGGCGTGGCAAGGTATCGACGGAGACTGGCTTCACCGCGGACGCCATTGGCGGAGCATGAGAACCTGGTTTCTTTAAGCCTTAAGAAAGAGCGTGTTCGCTTCGATCAGATACGGTACTGGGATGAAGCGGGTATCGGGCGGCTGGCCTTTCTTGCGGAGATTATTTCAGGCCTCGAGCAAGAGAACTGGGAGTTTAGAAACGATCAAGGTTGGAATAGATACGATGTGGAAATAATCGGCAGCAGATGGTGTCGGCTCCGATTGCTCACGGTTGCGGAGGTCTATGAAGGGGGGAGGATGATGATTAAATGCCGGCTCAAGCCGTTTATGTCTTTTGCTTCAAAGATTGTATTAACCGGCGTGATGGTAACCGCTTTACTGTTACTCCAGTTCGGTACTTATCCAGTGGTATGGGGCGGTGTAACGGGCGCCGTGTTGGTTTTCTTGCTGTGGATATTTCATAAAAGCAAACGCGATCTCGGGCGTGTTGTATCCGTTTTTCTCGACCGTGTGGCAGAAAAGCTGGAACTGAAGAAGGTGTGAGAAGTCGAGCTATCATACCCGAGGGAGGGAAATACGTGCGCCGAATAATCCATTGAAATATGATCTAAAACGTATTTAATACGTGCAAAGTCGAATCAACCTATTGGGAAGGAATACGAATATGTTTATCAGAGCGTTGTTGATTGTTTTAGTTGCCGTCTCCGCGCGTTGCGCCGAGGGCTTGGCATTGCCGGAGGTACTGAAGACCGCCGATAGTAAAGTGATAAAATCACCTGAGCAATGGCGGCAGGATCGGCGACCGCAAATCCTGGAGTTGTTCAAGGAACATGTATACGGCCGTGCACCGGTCGGGCGCCCGGACGACTTGCGGTTCGAAGTGACGGAGACCCGATCTGATTTCATGGGCGGCCGAGCGACGCGGAAGCTGGTTGACATCAGCTTTTCCGGTCCCGGCGGCGAGGGGCGGATCGGATTAATCAGATTTATTCCGAACAAGGCGCCCAAACCGGTTCCCGCGTTTCTCCTGATTTGCCATAGAGGTCGAGATAATATTGATCCGTCCCGTCAGGTCAAGGAGCCGTTTTGGCCGGCCGAGGAGATCGTGTCACGCGGGTATGCGGCGCTCACATTTCATGTGTCGGATGTAGACCCGGACAATTATGATGAATTCAAGGATGGCGTGCATGGAATATTCGATCCGCCCGGAGCGGAGCGCAGTGGTGACGCATGGGGTAGCATTGCCGCTTGGGCCTGGGGCGCGAGTCGCGTAATGGACTACATCGAGACGGATGCGGACATCGATGATGAACGCGTCGCCGTGATCGGGCATTCACGTGGCGGTAAGACCGCCCTGTGGTGCGGCGCCCGGGACGAGCGGTTTGCGTTTGTGATCAGCAACGATTCCGGTTGTACAGGCGCGGCATTGGCGCGACGGAAGCAGGGTGAGCGCGTTGCGGACATTAACAAGAATTTCCCGCACTGGTTCTGCGAGAATTACAATGAATTCAATGGTAAAGAGGAGAACTTACCCGTCGACCAACATATGCTGATTGCGCTTATGGCGCCGCGGCTCGTGTATGTGGCCAGTGCCACCGAGGACACGTGGGCTGATCCCAAGGGTGAGTTCCTGGCTTGTGTCGAGGCTTCGCCCGTTTATGAGCTTTACGGTATGAAAGGTCTTGGTGTGAAGACCATGCCCGAGCCGGATACTCCGGTGCAAATCGGTCACATCGGTTATCATATTCGATCCGGTTCACACAATCTGACCTTATTCGACTGGCGGTGTTACATGGATTTCGCGGATAAGCATTGGGGCAAGTCGAATGAGTAATGAGGTAGTGCTTAATTACTTAATTCAATATGACTGAGGCGGTGTTTTTAGAAGAACTCGTTTCGATTGAGATTTTGTAATAGGGCGTTTGCCTGACGGTGACCGGGCGCGATTTCCAGGACGCGCCTGGCGGCTTCCCGGGCATCCTTGTAACGTCCCATATCGCGAAGAATGGTGGCGCGTGCATAAGGGATGTCCGGGGACTCGGGATTCATCTGTTCACCGCGATTCAGACAATCAAGGGCCATTTGCGGTTGGTTGATCGAGTTATACGCGAGGCCGAGGTTGTACCAAGCGCGGGCGAAGTTGGGATCGGTTTTCACGGCCTTCGTCAGCGTGGATATTGCCTGATTCATTTCGCCGACCTCCGCGAGTGCGATGCCGAGCTGGAATTGGAAGTTCGGATTATCCGGTTCCAGTTCACACGCCTTACTTAGGTGTTGTACTGCCTTGTCGGTTTGTCCTAATTGACTCAGGTTTACGGCCAGCGCCTGATGCAGCATAGGCGCGTTTTGTTCCCAAGCCACCGCCTTTTTCAGGAAATCGAGCGCCTTCCTGGGAAGCCCGCGGTCGAGGAACAATACGCCTGTCTGGAGCGCGCCGGTAGGTTGATCCAAGTTTTGTTCGAGATAACTCAGGAGCTGAAATCCGGCTGCGGAGTTTGTGTTCAGACCTCTGCGGAGCGCCCAGGTGGTTTCGATCCGTACCGAACGTGACGGATCGTCGAGCATGCCTGAGAGTCTTTGGGAGATACGGCTATCTTGAGCCCATGGTTCGAGTGAGCGCGCCGCCATGCTTCGCACCATAGGTGAAGGGTCGTTCAATGATTCGAAGAGGTTCTGCATGACGTTCGTTTTATACGCCCATTGTTTCAGCATTGCCGCAGCGGACGCGCGCCAAAGCGGGATACGTTCGGTGTGTAGCATTTGGATGACCGAGCCGGTTGCATCTTCTTTTCCAATCTTGGCATTCGCCAGCCAACGCGCGCGTTGTTGAGTATGTCTTTGCATTTTATCGCCGTACCATTTTTCGACATAATCGATCGACCACTGGACTGATTCATCTTCATGGCATCGGGTACAGGCGTTTGGGATTCCGAAATCACGGGTAAGCGTCGGGTCCGGGATCGTTAAGCCGTGGTCGCGTCTCGGGTGCCGCGCCATATAAACAGTAATAGGCATATGACAATCCACGCATTGGCTGCCTTCTTTGTCCATGGGATGCTTTCCATGCTCCGCCGGATTAATAGTTGTCTGGTGGCATTTGAGACATAGCGCATTACCCTGGAGGCGGAGTTTACCGGAGTGCACATCATGGCAGTCGTTACACCTGACGCCGAGCGAGTACATGCGGCTGCCGATGAACGAGGCGAATTCGAAGTCCTCGTCCCGCACCTGTCCGTCGGCATAGTATGTATCCGTATCATCCGGGATCATTGGTGTAAAATGATCCCAGTAGTCATCGCCGGGTTCGAAGTCACCGGTAAGTTCAATTCTACGAGAATGGCAGGCGCCGCAGGTATGCAGGTATTGTTTTTTATTCATGCGCTTCAGCGTGGGGTCTTGGGCCTGGACTTGCGGTGTGGAATTTGTATGGGCGTTTTGCCACTGAACGTGCTCTTTGCCGTGGCCGTGACATGCCTCACAGCCTACACCCATCTCGGCTTTTGAGGTTGCATACGAGTCGGAGGCGAAATCGTAGTTCTTTCTGAACCTCGTATTATGGCATGTGCCGCACATCGAGTTCCAGTTCATGCCGCGGCCGCTCCAATGCCCCCATTCGCCGGGTTGCCTGTCTTCCTCGCCGTAAACGTCGAACCATTCGTTGCTGCCGGGATGGTATGCGATTTCGGTGACCTGATACCGGTTGCCGGGCGCTTTAATTAGGTATTGGATAAGGGGCGAGACGCCGATGGTTCTTTCCGGGTAGTAGACCTGTTTCCCGTCCAGGCCGAGTGTGATAACGGCGTACTGACCGTTTGTCTTGAGCGCGGTGGATGTTTGTGAGCCGTGCGAGAATGTCCTTGTCGGAACGAAGGCCGCACGATCGGTTTCAGGATTCAATTCTCTTTCCGCAAGTGCATGATGCGAATTAAGCCATAGCTCGAACTCCTGTTCGTGGCAATCTTCGCATGATTCCGAACCTGCGTAGTCGTTGAATATCCGGCGATCCATTTCTTCGAAGCCGGCGCGTACGCTTGGAGACATGGTTCGAGGCTTTGACGGTATGGGAGCGGTTTCGTTAACTTGTTTGGCGATATCTGATTTTTGGCCGCCTAAGAAGAGAAACGCCGAAAGCCCGGCCGTAAACAGCAGCACTGCGATGATTGAAAGGATTATCTTAGTGCGGGATACGACGGGTTTGCGTTTGTTGCTTTTACTCATAAGTGGTCAACGGTGTCGCGGTATTTGTGTATTGTCCGGCGAGTGTTTCATATGAGTTGCTGGAGTTGATCGCGGATGCGGCCGTTTGATGCGATGATCAGGTATTTGAGATCGCCGGAGAGCTGCTTGTTCCAGAATTCGCCGCCGGCGCATTCGAGGATCAGGCCGCCGGCTGCTATATCCCAGAGCCGGACGCCGCATTCCCAATATGCGTCCAGACGCCCGGTTGCGACATAAACCAGGTCCAAAGCGGCCGAGCCCATGATTCGCACCTTGCGGACTTTAGGTACTATAGCGTCGAGCTTTGGGAGTAGCTTTCTGAGTGTGGGGTCGAGTTTTGCGAAGCCGATCGAGATAACTGTTTCATCGAGGCTGTCCCGATCGCTGACGCGGATCGGTGTGCCGTTTAGCCTTCCTTCGCCGCCGCGTATCCCCGTCCAAAGCTCGTCGCAGAAGGGATCATAAACCACACCGACAACGGTATGGAAGGTGTTTTCGCCTGTATTAGACTGGATTGACTCCTGGAGCGCTATTGAGACGCACGCGTGTGGTATACCATAGGCGAAATTCACCGTGCCGTCGATCGGATCGACTACCCAGCGGTACTGGTTCTTGAAGTCGGCGCGTTCACCTTCCTCACCCAGGAAATCTATATCCGGAAATCGAGTGTGCAGGTGTTTATGGATTAAGTCTTGGCATCGGGTGTCCAGTTCCAGCTTGATATCATATTGTGATACCGAATCGGCGATTTTCTGTGAGGTAAGATTTTGTTTCAGGAGCAGACCCGCCGTTTTCGCGGCGTCAACCGCTATATTCAGTGTTTGTGTTAGGTCTATGCCGTTCATTACGTTTATTCTTATGGATGTACGCCGTAACTGAAAGGCGAAAAACAAGATAATACATTCGATACGCGAACGGTAGTCCTCGGGAGTGGCTTTCTACAACCGTTGTCTGTCTGATATCATCCGGCGGCGATGACGCGGCAGATTTCCTCGAGCGGAGTTTGGCCGTTCAGGGTGCGTTGGAGACCGTTGTGCCAGAGGGTATTCATTCCGCTTTGAATGGCGAGCTCCTGTATTTCGCGTGTCGGACGTTTTTGCATGACCGTTTCCCGAATGGCCTCGTTTACTAGAAGGAACTCGGTAATTGCGGAACGTCCTTCGTATCCCGTCTCCATACACTCCGGACAGCCTGCGCCGTGGCGGAATATTGCATCCTCAACCTCCTCCGGTGCCAGATTGTCTAAGAGCATTGGGTCGGGCTCGTAGGGTTCTGTGCAGAAGGTGCAGTTATTCCGGATTAACCTGAGTCCGAGGATGCCGGTGATGCTGGAGGCGAGAAGGAACGGTTCGACGTTCATATTGATAAGCCTGGCGAAGACACCGGCCGTACTGCCGCTGTGGATAGTACTAATAACGAGGTGTCCGGTTAATCCAGCTTGAACCGCGATGGCGGCCGTTTCCGGATCACGAATCTCGCCGACCATGATTACCTGCGGGTCTTGGCGCATTAACGAACGCAGGGCAATCGGGTACGTAAATTCCTGGGTAGGATTAATCTGCGCCTGGCTGATGGTCGGGAGGTGGCATTCGACGGGGTCTTCCACTGTGCTTATACTGATCGAGGAACCGTACTTTTGTACCAGGTAATAAAGCGCCGCGTAGATGGCCGTGGTTTTTCCGGAGCCGGTCGGGCCGGTGAGGAGGATGAGTCCGTTGGCCTTGGATAGTAATTCCATGAGATTGGTGAGTGTCTCGTCCTCGAAACCGAGTTGGCTCAAGTCAAAACTGCGATTGCTGGGATCGAACAGGCGAATCACGATTTTTTCGCCGCGGACGGTCGGAAATACCGAGATTCGGAGTTCGACGCCGCCGACCTCGGGGTTGGCAACCGCATGGCCTTCTTGCGGTAGAGTGGTTTGATATGTCACCAGGTTGGCCATTACCTTGAGTCTGCCGGATATCTTCTCCATCAAATCAAGCGGCAGGTGAACAAGCTCGGTGAGAACGCCGTTTACACGCATTCGAACGGATAATGTGTTTTCCCAGGGTTCGATATGAATGTCACTGGCGCCCGCCTTGATGGCGTCGATCATGAGATAATCGACAAGAACCGCCGTTTCCGCCGCAAGTTCGCTCGACAACGATTGCAGATACCGCGTGGTTTGATTGATCGCTTCCATTTCAATTTCTCTTATTTATGAAAAAATGATATATCAAGTTGCCATAGAATGTCAATAAACCGGTATCGAAGGAAACTTCCGACTGCCGCTCATGCCATACCAAGCAGAGCGAGCGCAGGGATACGCGCGGTAAAATGAATTGTATCCGCTGTCATTCGGCGGTAGATAATGATCATTGATTGAAAGGCTGATTTAATACTTTTCAATAATCGGCGTTTTTAGTTTATTCAGTGCGTCTTATGCGAAAGACAGCATTACTTTTTGCAGGGCAGGGTGCTCAAAAGGTGGGTATGGGGAAGGATTTGTTCGATGGATTCGACCAGGCGCGTGAGCTGTTCGGTCAGGCGAACGGACTTCTCGGATACGATCTAGCCTCTATCTGTTTCGAAGGGCCGGCGGAAGAGCTGACGCAAACCGAGCATTCGCAGCCGGCGATTTTCCTGGTGGGATGGGTTGCTTATGAGCTACTCCGGAGTATGGCGCCCGGCTTGGAATTCAACGCCACCGCAGGATTATCGCTTGGGGAATTCACGGCGTTGTGCGCGGCGGGGGCCATGGATTTCGGCGACGGACTGAAGGTTGTCAGGCGTCGCGGACGGCTAATGCAGGAGGCTTGTGAAAAGACCGACGGCGCGATGGCCGCCTTGATCGGGCTTGACGAGAAATCGGTCAGGGAAATTTGCGAGGCCGCGGATGTCGAGCTTGCCAATATGAATTGTCCCGGACAGGTAGTGGTCTCCGGCGAGAAGGATGCCATAGACCGTGCCTGTGGTATTGCGAAGGAAAAGGGGGCTAAGCGCGCGCTGCCTTTACCGGTAGCGGGCGCTTATCATTCCAGACTGATGCAGAGCGCACAAAACGGACTGGCGGAAACCCTCGAATCGGTTTCCATAAACCCGACTCGAGTGCCCGTGATCTCCAATGTGACCGCATCCGCGCACGAAGAACCGAATCGAATTCGGCAGCTGTTGGTGCGGCAGGTAACGCATCCGGTGTTGTGGGAATTGTCCATGCGCCGTTTGATTGATGAAGGGTACGACCGGTTTATCGAGCTTGGCCCCGGCACAACATTGAGTGGATTCTTAAAAAGGATTGGCAAAAATTTTGAAATACTTAATGTATCGGATACGGAGAGTCTTAAAAGGACGTTGGAGGCCGTGAAATAGGTGTTAACCTCGGGAGCCGAACGAGAAAAAATAGCTCGGAACCAGGAAGCGCGAATTCCAGGATTGACACGAGAGAAGGATATGACCACAACTGCGGTGATTTATGAGTGAATTGCTGAATAATGTAGCGGTTGTCACAGGGGCAGGCCGGGGGATAGGGAAAGCGATTGCGATAGAGTTCGCAAAGAACGGCGCGGACGTATTCTGTGTGTCCAGAACCAGGGAAAATGCCGAAAGTACGGCATCCGACGTCCGGGCGCTGGAGCGTCGCGCATGGCCGCTTGCGGTGGATGTCGGCGACATCGAATCGGTGAATGCCGCCGTCGATAAGATTATGTCGGAAGCGGGTCGAGTCGATATCCTGGTCAATAATGCCGGGATTACCCGGGATACACTCGTCATGCGCATGAGCGACGATGACTGGGACGACGTAATGACGACTAATCTCAAGGGCGCGTTCCTGTTTACGCGCGCGCTTTCCATGGTTTTCGTGAAGCAACGCGCGGGGCGAATAATAAACATCGGCTCCGTTGCGGGAATAATGGGGAATCCCGGACAAGCGAATTATTCGGCGAGCAAGGCCGGTCTCATAGGATTCTCCAAATCCGTTGCCAGGGAACTGGCCTCACGCGGGATAACCGTTAATGTAATTGCGCCGGGTTTTATCGATACCAACATGACTTCAAAGCTGGGTGAATCGGTACGTAAAGATATTCAGGCACGAATTCCGATGAACACATTTGGAAGTCCTGAAGACATCGCGAAGGCGGCGGTATTTCTTGCCGGAGGCAGTGGAAAATATATCACAGGTCACGTATTATCTGTTGACGGCGGATTGGCAATGTGAAAAAACATTCCGGAATGCCGAGGGCATTAATATGTTCTACCGGAAAATATGAGATCGAAACCAGTGCACAGGGGGTTTTCCCCGGAACTAACTAGCATTTGAGACTTGACGGCGGAAAATCCGTTGAATACAGACACAAGAAAACTATATTGGAGAAATCATGGCTGAAGAAAAATCAATAGAACAACGAATAAAGGAAATAGTCGCCTCACAGTTAAGTGTGAGCGCCGATCAGGTAAGGCCCGAGGCCAAATTTATAGAGGACTTGAGCGCGGACTCGCTGGACATCGTCGAGTTAATCATGGCACTTGAAGAAGAATTCGGGATAGAGGTTTCGGATGAAGAAGCCGAAAAACTCCTCAGTGTCGGCGACGTCTGCAAATTCATCGAGGATAACCAGAAATAACGGACGGAGTCTTATTCTGATCACGGTTCAATCAGGCGGCGTTTTGACGCTATTAAGTGTCTCATGACCTTACCTTATAAAGATCGGCGTGTCGTAGTAACCGGCATGGGTGTCGTATCGCCTATAGGAAATTCCACCGGCGACTTTTGGAATAACCTAGTCAACGGCAAGAGCGGCATTAGAGAAATTACCAGCTTCGACGCCTCGGACTTCGATAGCAGGATAGCGGGGGAAGTCCATGACTTCGACCCCTCCGCGGCATTCCCTTCACCAAAGGAGGGGCGCAGGACGGAGCGGTTCACGCAGTTTGCCGTCCAGGCTGGGTACCAAGCGCTGCAGGATTCAAGGCTGGTGCTGGATCAAGAGGATCGCGATAGAATCGGTGTCTTTATCGGCTCCGGGATCGGCGGACTCCATACCACGTCCGAGCAACATAAAATCTTACTGAACCGTGGGCCGCGAAGGCTCTCGCCGTTCATGATACCGATGCTTATTCTCAATATGGCGTCGGGGATGTTTTCCATTTACCATAGACTACGAGGACCGAATCTAGCGACATGCTCCGCCTGCGCGACATCCGCCCACGCCATCGGCGAAGCGTGGCGGAATATCAAGATGGGCGATGCGGATATTATGTTTACCGGCGGCGCGGAAGCGACGATTATCCCATTGGGTATCGGCGGTTTCTGCGCAATGAAGGCGCTGAGTACACGCAACGATGATCCAGCGCGCTCGTCCCGCCCGTTCGACGCCGAACGCGACGGCTTCGTCATGGGCGAAGGCGCCGGCGTTATCGTGCTTGAAGAACTTGAACACGCCCTGGCCAGAGACGCCGACATCTTATGCGAGTTGGTCGGGTACGGGAATACCGCGGATGCTTACCATTTAACGGCGCCCGCACCGGGTGGTGAAGGTGCCGCCAGGTGTATGCAGAAAGCGTTGAGCTCCGGAGGGTTGAATGTCGAGGACGTGCACTATATCAACGCGCATGGAACGTCGACGATTCAAAACGACCTTTGTGAGACACAAGCCATTAAAACCGTGTTTAATGAGGAGGCGCGGCGCGTTGCGGTAAGTTCAATCAAAGGCGCCACCGGGCACATGCTCGGTGCGGCGGGCGCCGTCGAATGTGTCTCAACCATCAAGGCGATACAAACAGGACTGATCCCGCCTACCATCAATTACGAGCATCCTGACCCTGAATGTGATCTGGACTACGTGCCCAATCAGGCCAGAGAACAATCCGTAAAGGCCGCCCTATGCAATTCATTCGGTTTCGGCGGACACAACGCAAGCCTTGCATTCAGCCGTTTCCAAGGTTGATTGGTGACGCACACCGTCGTTTTCGCAGTATTACGCTCCAAATATGTATGGTCGCCACGATACTTTTAGTATAACTTAGTTGTTCTCGGTGTGTCTCCGCCGAGTTGTTTCTTGACTCGAATACGAGAGGAATTAGGATTCAAAAATTAACAGGAATATCGAAAAAGAATTGAATTATGAGCATTATCCAAGACATCAAAGCCCGTGAGATACTCGATTCACGCGGGAACCCCACTGTCGAAGCCGAGGTGATCCTCGCTTACGGCGCAAGCGGCCGTGCAGCCGTTCCCTCCGGCGCGAGTACCGGCGAGAATGAAGCAATCGAATTACGCGACGGCGATAAATCGCGTTACCTTGGTAAGGGCGTCATAAAGGCGGTGCAAAACATCGAAGAAACCGTTCTGCCCGCACTCGAAGGCCTCGACGCGCTCGACCAATTGACAATCGATAGGACGCTTCTGGAACTCGATGGAACGGATACGAAGTCCAAGCTCGGCGCAAATGCGATCCTAGCCGTTTCATTGGCGACAGCAAAGGCGGCCGCCGAGACACTCGATATGCCGTTGTTCAAGTACATCGGCGGAACCAACGCCAAGACGTTGCCGGTGCCCATGGCCAATGTCATCAACGGCGGCGCGCATTCTGATGCGTCGATAGATTTTCAGGAGTTCATGATCATGCCGAAGGGCTTCGACTCATTCTCGGAAGGCCTTCGCGCGATCACCGAAACATTCCATGCCCTGAAAGCAGTCCTCAAGAAGAAAGGTCACTCGACCGCAGTCGGCGACGAAGGCGGATTCGCGCCCAATCTGGACAGCACCGAAGAGGCGATCGAAGTCATACTCCAAGCGGTTAAAGACGCAGGTTATGAACCCGCAAAGCATATCTTCCTGGCGCTGGACGTCGCCTCATCCGAGTTCTACGACTCCGAAAAGGGTGTATATACCTTCAAGAAAAGCTCAGGCCGCGAAGTGAGCGGCGAGGAAATGGTCGCCATTTACGAAGACCTCGTCGCTAAATATCCGATTATCAGTATCGAAGACGGATGCGACGAAAACGACTGGAAAACCTGGAAGCTACTCACCGATAAATTGGGAGATAAAGTCCAGCTCGTAGGCGACGATCTGTTCGTGACAAATGTCAAATTCCTGAAGAAAGGCATAAATGAAGGCGTCGCCAACTCGATACTCGTGAAAGTCAATCAGATCGGATCGTTGACGGAGACCCTCGATGCAGTCGAGCTCGCGCATAAGAATAAGTACACCGCGGTGATAAGTCACAGGTCCGGCGAAACCGAAGACTCGACGATCGCCGATATCGCCGTTGCGACAAATTCCGGTCAGATCAAGACAGGCTCGCTGAGCCGCACTGATCGCGTCGCAAAGTATAATCAGCTGCTCAGAATAGAGAAAATGCTCGGCAAACACGCTGTCTACGGCGGCAGTATTTAAGTTCGCTTAATATTATCCTAACACATTTAAAAACCCGGGTATGAACCGGGGTTTTTTTCTTGCACAATATTTATTTCGGAACATATTTACCTTAAATTTGGAAATGTAAACTGTCCGTGGAACGAGGATTGATCTTCGACTATAGGAGAGCGGAATGAAAACAATCGGTTCATGGCTATGTGCGGCAGCGTTTTTATCGGCGTACCCGATTCTTTGGGCGGATGCCCAGTGGCTCAATTATCATACCTCCGAGCATGCGCGCGAAGTCGTGGGCGGCAGCTACCAGGTGCTCCAAATGGAAATGGAAACGGAAGCGCCGGCCGATATGAAATTGCCTGAATTGTCTTCGGACGCCCCACAATTCTTCAAGTGGACGACGGCAATGGACCCCGCCGGATTCCGATGGATGGTGTTTGACAAAACGAGCATATACAGCTCGAACGATATCCTGTATATCGATACCGACGGTGACGGACAGCTCGATGACGAGCAGAAGATCAAGGGCCGTCGAACGTCGCAATACAACGTCGAGTTCGGCGCCGTTCCCGTCTATTTCGAGGGTGATGACGGAACGATTACCTACCACCTGAACCTCCGGTATTACTGCTATAACAGACAGACTCCATATGTTTATTCTTCCGCCGGATGTTGGTATCAAGGGAACATTGATATCGGGGGAAAAACGGAACGCTGCATGTTGTTGGACTACAATTGTAACGGCGCGTTTAATGATAAACCGGAGAATTTCGATTGTGACCGTATTATACTCGGCAGTGGAGGTGGGAAGCGTACCAATTGGGTCGGAAACTATATCGAGATCGCTCGCTCACTTTATCGTCTCAAGGTAGCCGAGGACGGCGCCTTTTTAGAGCTTCAACCCGCACCGGATACGGCGTATGGCGTCGTTACCATGCCGGATACGATCACATCCTTTTCGGCCGCAGGCACGAACGGTATGTTCGAACATGCTGTCGATGGCGGCGAGGTAAGTCTGCCGGAAGGGTATTACCGCATTCGTTCATGGGAAATAACGCGCGAGGATGAGCTGGGAGTGCCGTGGACGCTTCGCGGAACTAGTTTTCCGCCGAACAGCGGGTTCACGGTCGCCGAGAATGCGCCTGTAAATGTCGATGTCGGCGAGCCGTTTTTCTCGCAACTGACGGCAAGGAATACGAGCGGCAATACATTTTACTTTAATCAGAACCTTTACGGTAAGTCCGGCGAGAGCATCTCCCTGAGGAAAGCGGGTGTAAGACCTGAAGCGCCGGGGGTGCGTATCTGGAATAAGTCAGGCGAGTACGACCGCAATTTTTCATTGGAGTATGGGTGAGGCGGCACCTGTTCGCTCTCGTGGCGAGAGCCTTCTGATGTTGAACGTCCGTTTTACGCAAGTGTCGTGCTCGACGTTCCGTTTGATGTCCGCGAACTCAACTTCACACTGAAGCCCGAAGACCGTCCCATGCCCGCACTCGGGCAGGCCGTCCCTGTGCAGGTGGATGATACATCGCCTTTCAAAGCGCTGATGGATGGCAGTGGTCTGAGTGATAACGATGCGGATAGACTTCTGGAACACAGCACGGACGCATCAGGGATGTGGCTTTGTGAAACAGGCAAGGCCGGCGGCGACATCGTCATTGCCCTGGAAGACGGCGCTCAGACGCTCGGCTCAATCGCGGTGTGGAATTTTAATAAACCCGGTTATACGGACTTAGGCGTCCGGAAGATGGATGTTTCCGTATGGAATGCAAATGACGGGTGGAGAACGATTGTAAAAGACGCGACCTTGGAAGAGGCCGAAGGCACTGACGATTATGATACGCCGACGATTGTTACGTTCGATCCTGTGTCGGCCGAGAAGATACGGTTCGAGAATATGACGGCCTTCAATGCCGATACGGCGCAACTGGGACTAAGCGAGGTAAGCCTCCATGAACCGCTCGGTGCGGCCGCTTGTAATCCCGTTCCCGCCGATGATTCGCAGATTTCATACTCGGATAATATAACTCTGATGTGGACCGCCGGTAGTGGCGCGGTTGCGCATGACGTCTATATCGGCGAGGACGAGGATGCCCTGAAGCTACTGGGCCGCGTCAAAGGCAAGCCCCGGATAACAACGGCCGGCCTAGCGCCCGGTAAAGAATATGTCTGGCGTATTGACGAGATATCCGAGGACGAATCCATCGAGCAAGGCGCCGTATGGTCGTTAAGAGTCCGAAGACAACAGATTGCGCACTGGAAGCTGGACGGAACGCCTGTAGATGAGCAGGGGGAATTCGACGGTGCGGTTCAAGGCGCGCCGTCGTGGCAGGCGGGACGTATCGGTCAAGCGGTTCAACTCGATGGCGAGGATGACTATATCGAAACCCCGGCCTTGGGCTTGAACACGGATACTCTCACTATTTGCGCATGGATAAATGCCCGGCAACAGGAGGGCATACAGCAACAAGATGCGCGGACTTGTGGTATCGTCTTCTGCCGCACGGATCAAACGGTCGCCGGTATCAATTTAGAGGGCGACAATCTGCGGTATCACTGGAATGATATGGTACAAACGTATTCCTGGAACCCCGGTCTGATGGTGCCGCGGGAGCGCTGGGTGTTTGTCGCGTTAACCGTTCAGCCGAAGAAAGGGACGTTGTATTTGTATGACGGCGATGTGTTGAAGTCGGCCGCGAATAATACAATTCATCCGCCCGAGGAATTCGATGGCGCTCTCTGGATCGGCGCCGATACCGGTTTTACCAACCGGTTTTTCAACGGACTGATCGATGAGGTGCGCGTGTTCGATTCGGTGTTGAATTCCTCGCAAATCGAAAAGATCGCCCGAGACGGTGAGATAGACTTAAGCGCGCCCGCCGTACCCCGGCTCGTCGATGCCGATATAGTCGAGGAGGGGCAGTCGATGCAGGAAGTCGCCACAGAGGCCGAGCGCGAGGAAACGGCGGACGAGGGTAATGACAATAACCTGATCGCCGTTGGGGCAATTATTTTGATAATCTTTGGACTACTCGCTGTTCTGACCCTCGGGAAACGGAAATAGCGTATTTTTCAAAATAACAAAGTGAGGAGCTAACTATGCGCAGAAGATGGATTGGAGTGTTCGGTGTATGCATGCTTTTGTCGGGTCTGGTCTTCGCACAAGATACCGGGAAGCGGGAGCTTACAGGGACTGTGATCGGTCCCGACGGCGAACCGGCCGAAGGCGTGAATATTCGAATGATTCCCAATACTGGGGGAATGCAGGGAGATGGTATAGTATCGGATGAAGACGGACGGTTTAAAGTGTTATGGGATCCGACGCGGGCATCGTGGGCGCAAGGTGAATTTTATGTCATCGCCACACACCTGGAAAATAAATTGGCTGGAGTGACGCAGATCAATGAAGACACGAGGGAAGTAACGATTAACCTCGTCAAAGGCGCCGGGATAGAGGGAAAAGTGGTTAACGAAAATGGCGAGCCGATTGTCGATGCACGAGTAGTTCTTCAATTTTGGGGTTCGAATTATGGTGTTTCATTCGGCAGAGAAACTACGACCAATGATAAGGGCGAATACCAATTCGACGCATTGTTCCCGGACTGGAGGTACTCGGTCAATATTTCCAAAGTCGAAGGGTACGGTTCAGGTAGACAGGATGTGTGGTCCGATTCCACCGGGTCTTCGGTCGAGGTAGAGAATATTGTTTTGAAGAAAGCCGATCGAAAAGTGTCCGGGCAGGTCATAGACATAAATGGAAACGGTATTGCCGATGTTCGATTGAGCGTTTATGGGCAGGGACAGCCCCATTTGCGTATGAATGCGGATAAGGACGGGTATTTTGAATTCGACGGCGTCTGTGCCGGCGAAATATCGATAAACGGGAGTATTCACAAGGACGGCGAGTATTTGTTCGGGAACGTTCGAACCCAAGGCGGCGCAAAAAACATAAAATTGATTCTCACCGAGGGGGGTGCTACTCCGCAGTTCGTCCCCAAGACACCGTCGTCACTGGTCGGAAAGACATTACCGGATTTGACGACGTGTGATATTACCATGCCCGCCGACGCCGGTTCGATCCTGGTCTTCGCGTGGGATATGAATCAACGCTCCAGCAGGCATTTTGTCAAACAACTTGCCGCCAACGCGGACGTATTAAACGAACACGACGTCATCGTCGTTCTTCTGAATACCTCACCGGTTGATAAAGAACAATTGAAGAATTGGCTTGATGATAACCAAATTCATTATCCGTGTGGGGTGATGGATGAAGATGCCGAGGACATGAAATTCGAGATGGGTATTCAATCCTTGCCTTGGCTTATTCTCACCGATCCCGAACACGAGGTTATAGCAGAGGGATTTTCCGTCGAAGAACTTGGCGAAAAACTAAAAGAATTATAGCATCCCCCCTTCGGTACAGTCGCAATTAACCGACCGGAGCGCGGCTGTGTCCGCAGGATCAGCCGCAGCGGCTGCGAATGCCACGGCTTTATTCGATTATAAAGGGCGTCGCCCGCGCGGGGCATCATAACAATTATCCCTTTCCCGTTGAGTTTTCTCGATAGAAAAAATATCCTTGGATTCCTCGAGATATGAAACTTGGAACGAACCTCTTTCGAATTGAGCGTTCGATGTTGAAACGTGGAGTTAAGCTTGTGGCGGGCGTTGACGAGGCAGGCCGCGGGCCACTGGCGGGGCCTGTTGTCGCGGCGGCGGTGATTCTTCCCGATGCCTGGATAAAAAACGGTATGCCGGAACATGCCGCCGGGTTGAATGATTCGAAAAAACTGAGTGATCCACAACGCCGCAGGTTTTATGAATGGTTGACGTCACACCCGCAGGTGAAATACGCAGTCGGTATGGCGGAGCCTTTAGTGATCGACAGTATTAATATCCTGCGCGCCACGTTAAACGCGATGCGTGATGCGTTGATAAGTCTGTCGGCTGCGCCGGAAAAGGTATTAGTCGACGGCAGCCCGATCGTTATCCCTGAATTCGATATAACGACACTGGTGCGCGGGGACTCGAGGAGTTATTCGATTGCGGCGGCAAGCGTGATTGCAAAGGTGACACGTGATATGCTTATGGAGGAGTACGACGGCTTATATCCGGAATACGGTTTTGCGGCGCACAAGGGTTATGGAACCAAGCGTCATCTTGAAGCTATCAAGAACAACGGACCATGCCCGATCCATCGAATGACCTTTCTTCGTGGAAGGCAAAACGACCAGATGGATATCCCACTGCCGGAGTGATATGTCAATCGTCGGACTCATAAAAACATTCTTCGAACAGAAGCCGGCCGCGCCGCACTTGGAGGTTGGATGCCTGGGCGAATCGGCGGCGAAGACATACTTGCGGCGGCGCGGCATGAAATTTCTGACCGCCAACTTCCGAAGTAAGCGCGGTGAAATCGACTTGGTTTTCAGAGATGGGCCTGCATTGGTATTGGTCGAGGTAAAAACCCGGGCGCCGGATTCGTGGTCCAGGCCGTCCGCCGCGGTGAACGCACAGAAGCGCAGACGTATAACAAAGGTCGCGTTTGATTACCTGCGAATGATCGGACATCCGAGAGTTCCGTTGCGATTCGATATAGTCGAAGTCGTAGTGGAAGCCGGCGAAGTGTTAGAAATCCGACACCTGCCGGGCGCCTTCCACATGACCCCACCATACCGGTATGGATGATGTTAAGTGGGGCGGCGAGGATAATTTGTCAATCAACGTTAAGATTACTGTTCCCTATCAATACAATGCAGCTTCGTTGCATCTATTCATTTGACTTCGGATCGATTCTCCGATAGATTAAATATTATTGAACGGGTAATGTGAAAAGAAGGCGTATTCTTGCCCTTATGTACCATTTACTTCAAATTATAAGGCTATAAGTTATGACGATGATTGTTGGTTATGCGTTCAACCGCTGACAGTATGTCTCCCGCCCGAGTGCTGATCGTGGACGATGATGATAGCGTAAGGAAGACTCTATGTGCTTTCGTAGAAAACGTTGGAATGGCATCAATTGAGGCCTGTAGTGGAGAACAGGCCTTGATGACATTGCGTGACGCTGAAACCATAGATTTCATTTTTCTCGATTTGATAATGCCCGATATTGGGGGGATGGAAGTTCTCAAGGAGGTTAAAAAAATCGATTCCGATATACCGGTAATTGTCATTTCCGGATTTGGGACTATTGAGACGGCTGTTGAATCGATGAAACTAGGGGCTTTTGACTTCTTATGTAAGCCGTTTGATAGCGAAAAACTACGAGATGTGATAAACAGGGCTGTCCGGAAAGGAAAGCCGCAATGTGATGATGTTTATCATTCTGCAGAAGACCAATGTAAGCCATGGGAGCATCTGGGCATTAGCTTGACGATGCGCGAGATTACCTCACAAGTGGAACTTGTGGCGCCGACGGATTACACAGTCATCATTAGCGGTGAGACCGGTACGGGTAAAGAAGTTGTGGCTCGTGCGATTCATGAGAGGAGCCAGCGGAAGAATGGTTTATTCATTCCGGTAGACTGTGGATCAATTGCGCCGACACTCCTTGAAAGCGAATTGTTCGGTCACGAGAAAGGCGCGTTTACGGGGGCTACTTCTCGGCATCCCGGTAAATTTGAGGCCGCCTCGGATGGAACGCTTTTTCTTGACGAGATATCGAATCTACCTTCAGAGGTGCAGCCTAAACTCCTCCGAACGCTTCAAGAAAAAACTGTTGTCAGAGTAGGAGGCAACAAGCCGATAAGTGTGGATATTCGGATTATTGTCGCCACCAATCGCAGTCTATCTGCAATGGTAAGAAACAGGGAATTTCGACGCGATTTATACTATCGGCTGAGCGAATTTGAGATAGACGTGCCCCCCTTGCGGCAACGCCGTGAGGACATTAGGTTCCTTGCAAAAAGGTTTACAGATCAATGTAGATTTGAACTAAATAAAGATATAAAGGGGATATCCGATAAGGCACAGGAAATCTTAATGTCACATGAGTGGCCGGGCAATATTCGTGAATTACGTAATGTTATACGCCGAGCGGTTTTAAGATGTGATAACAATGTCATCGAAGAAAATGACTTGGATATTTCACGTGAATCCGAACCTGTAAAGACATTGGACGCGAGTTTTGGAATTCGGGTTATCGGAGAGAACTCGCTTAGCGAGTTAAAAAAGGGCGCGATTGAACAGATTGAGAAGAAGGCTCTTGTACATGCATTAAAAAAAACACGTGGGAACATGGCTGAAGCAGCAAGGATATTGGAGACCGATTACAAAACAGTTCATTCAAAGGTCAAAAGATACATAATTTCAATTGAGCAAATAAAAAACGGGAGGAATACAAATGAATGATGATAGTGAAGAGAATAAAGAGAAAGACAGCCGGAAAGAAACACCCTCCGGAGCCAAGGGATTTCTGGACGGGCTGAGTAATTTGCTCGAGAAGCTCGGAGATCTCGCAGAAAAAGGAGAGGAATTGAAAAAAACCGGCGAATTTCAAGGGTCACAAGGTAAAGTGCGAGGTGTGTATGGTTTTCGCGTGAAAACCGGCCTTGGAAAGCAAGATGTCAATATAGAACCTTTCGGTAATGTGCATGAAGACGAAAACACCGGGGAAACGGTCGTCAGTGAAATAACCGAACCTTTGGTTGACGTGTTTGATGAAGGTAAATACGTGTTGGTCGTTGCCGAGATGCCGGGGATAGGTGAACAAGATGTTGATTTGAAACTGCATGGCGACATTTTGACATTGTCCGCGGCGAAAGGTCAGAAGAAATATCGGAAAGAAGTGTTGCTTCCAGCAAGTTTCTCAATGGATCAGATGACTTATTCATGCCGTAATGGGATTATGGAAGTGAAGTTGAGTAAATAACATCGGATGAAATGATCGCTACGGAAGAAAAGGTGCTCAAACTCAAGGTTTCCGAAGCCCTCGGTAAGGACGTTGGAAGAGCGTTTGCGCGACTGGACCCTTCCGATATAGAAGCCCTGGGCGTGAATATAGGCGATATCATCGAGGTCTTGGGCAAAAGGAAAACCGTCTGCAAGGCCATGCCGGCATATAAAGAGGTGCGCGGTCGGTCTTGTTTGCAAATAGATGGAATCTCACGGGACAATGCCGGTACGGCACTCGATCAGCATGTTCAGGTACGTAAGGCGGAAGCGAATCCCGCAAGTCTGGTAGTGCTTTCCCCGATTACTATCAGTCCTTCTGAGCGAGACTTAAAATATATCGGCGGTCTATTGGACGGATTACCGGTTATGGTCGGAGACCGTGTTCGCGTGACGTTATTCGGTACCCGCTCGGCGGATTTTAAAGTAGTCGAGGTCGGTAATAAATGTCCGGCGGTAATTAATCCCACCACTAAACTTCGCATAGGCAAGGTAGGTGAGGCGGAGACCAAGCAAACCGTTTGTTATGAGGATATCGGGGGGTTGGGGCGTGAGATTCTAAGGATTCGTGAAATAATCGAACTGCCGCTTTGTTATCCGCGAGTTTTCGAACGTTTGGGCATTGACCCACCAAAAGGCGTTTTAATGATAGGGCCGCCCGGATGTGGTAAGACGTTGCTTGCCAGGGCCGTAGCGCATGAGACAGAGGCCACTTTTTTCTCTATCAACGGCCCCGAGGTAATACACAAGTTTTATGGCGAGAGTGAGGCTCACCTGCGAAGTTTCTTCAAGAAGGCGGCCGAAAAGGCACCCAGTATTATTTTTATTGATGAAATCGATGCAATTGCTCCGCATCGCGAAAAGGTAGTAGGTGATGTGGAAAAACGCGTCGTGGCCCAGCTGCTGGCGCTTATGGACGGATTGGCCAAACGCCAGCAGGTGATTGTAATTGCAGCGACGAATATTCCCAATGCAATCGATCCGGCCCTTCGACGACCGGGGCGTTTCGATCGTGAAATTGTCATTCCAATTCCCGACAGGGAAAGCAGAAAAGAAATATTGGTGAGACACACACGCGGCATGCCGCTCGATGATGACGTTGACATTGAACGTGTGGCATCCATAACCCATGGATTCGTCGGAGCGGACCTTGAGGCATTATGTAGAGAAGCCGCCATGATCTGTCTGAGGCATATCATGACGGATATCAATTTTGAACTTGCAGAGATACCTTACGAAACGCTTTCACATCTACGGGTTCATATGGCCGACTTTGTTGAGGCGTTAAGGGAAGTCGAACCCTCGGCCATTCGTGAAGTATTCACTGAAGTGCCGGAGGTGGATTGGACGCAGGTGGGTGGCCTGAGTGAGATCAAACAACGGCTTTTGGAATGTGTCGAGTGGCCGATAGAATTCCCCGCACTTTTTAAAGAAGCGGCCGTAACACCACCAAAAGGTATTTTACTGTCGGGTCCACCCGGATGTGGCAAAACGCTGCTGGCGAAGGCGCTGGCTAAGAAAACCGAAGTGAACTTTATCTCCGTTAAAGGCCCGTCTTTGCTATCCAAGTACGTCGGCGAATCTGAAAAAGCGGTCAGAGATCTATTCAGAAAAGCCAAACAGGCTGCTCCATGTATTGTTTTTTTTGATGAGATCGATGCCTTGGTGCCCGGTCGTGGATGCGGCGGTTCGGACTCTAGGGTGATTGAACGTGTCATCAGTCAGTTTTTGACCGAGCTGGATGGTATCGAGTTGTTGGAAGGAGTTTTTGTGCTCGGCGCTACGAACCGTCCCGATTTGCTTGATACAGCTCTTTTACGACCAGGGCGTTTCGATATGGTGTTGGAGATTCCTTTGCCGGATATCGAAAGTCGAAGGAGAATATTCGAGATTTGGCTGAAACCAAAGCCCATTTGCGAAGATGTGGATATCCTCAGTCTGGCTGAAAGCACCGAAGGTTTTTCCGGCGCCGAAATACATGCAGTCTGTAACGAATCCGCAATAGACGCGATCCGTGAATTGATCGTGAACATTAAAGACAGAGGTCCGAAAAGGCTGCAAATAGAACCGCGCCACATTGAAAGGGCGATTAAAGCAGTCGGGGATAATAAATACCTCCAAAGACACGATTCGAATACATAAGACCTGTTGGTTAAAACCGGATTATCCGTGAACCCTTGGGCCTTCACGCCCGACTAGTGATTAATCATCATGTAATTCTCACAATGATTGAGCTGCCGACAAATAATAGGTGAAGTGATGTGGAATTATGGAATGAATTCCATAGTGTATGGAATGAATTCCATAGTGTTAAATGGATAATCAGCAATAATTAGGGTTACAGGACAAATATATAATCAGCATAACATTGTGATAAAGAGCGACTTACACCAATAAGTCCTGCAGTTGGTAAGATGTGGCATCCTTATTGCTCAAAGTTCCGTGTCGGGTGGTTATAGTACATTGGTTCATAACCACTGAAACGTAAGTAAACAGGAACTAAATAAAAAAAGATTAATTATGGCTGAAGTACAAAAAACAACAAGTAGCGCTAGCTTGGCAGAAGTTGTTGACCGAATTCTTGACAAGGGTATTGTCATTGATGCGTGGGCTAAAGTCTCATTAGTAGGCATCGAATTGCTTTCTGTGGAGGCCCGTGTCGTAATCGCTTCCGTCGAGACGTATCTTAAGTATGCGGAAGCCGTTGGGTTGACAGCCACTGCGGCGCAACCTGCATAAATCGTGGTGCAGTATGAAGTAAGTGGTCTGTAGGAAGTGCGTCAAGTCAGGCGGATAAGCGTTGAGTGAGTCCGTCTGACGGACGCCCTCCAATAAAATGTAAAATTTAAGAGAAAGGTGTTGGAATGGGTACTCTAGCACAAGATATGTTGCGGTTGTCGGAAGAGATTCGCGGACTCCATGAAAACAGGACGGAATTAAGAGTAAGGCTTGCCGATGATGTCGAGCAAATCAAGGAAAATGCAAGATTTATCGTAGAATCAGCAAATAAGGGTAGGGCGGAGACAAGGGAATATTTAGAGAAAAATAGGGAGGAATTTATTCGCGGATTACGCCGGCAAGTCGGGCGGATTCAATCCGAAGCAAAGGATATGTGCCATAGATTCAGGGATGAGCTTGTTGAAGCCGCTGAATCCGGGAGATCGGAACGATCTGCTTTTATAAAGGGGCTGGATGAGAAGGTTAAGGAATTAACGACTCAAACCAGGCGCTTACAGCAACAGATTCGAGACAATCATATGCAGACGGCTGAACAGACAAGAAACGAGCTTCAAGGATTCATGTCTGAGCTACAATCCTATGTAACGGACTTATGCGACGGATATCGCGATGCAAGAGAAGAAATGGGCGAAGCTGCAGCCAAAGAGCGGGCGGACTTTATATCTAACATTGCGAAGAGCGTCGAAGAAATCTGTGGAGAAGTGGCATCGGACTTGAAATCAGCGCGTTCAGCTTTCTTGGGTGTTGTAGATACAGCCGTGGGAAGGCGGACACCAACAAAAAAGAAGACTCCGGAACGAGTGAAACCCAAAAAAGAGAAAGCGGAAACTCTTCAGGATGATCTGACCGTTATAAAGGGTATAGGGGCAAAAACACAGGAGCGTCTCAATGAGGATGCCGGCATTTATACTTACAATCAGTTAGCGACTTCCAATACCGCTGAACTATGCGAAAAACTTTCGGATATGAGCGTAGCCTCCGAGGAGAATGTAAGTAAATGGATTGGATACGCCAAGAAACTGGTGAAACAATAGTCGCTTACTGGAAGACTAGTACATCCCGGCCGATAAGGCACGAGAGAGAAGACCGAACAGTAAATTCGAATACAATAAGGAGCTTAGAACAAAATGGGAAGCGGAAACGGAAATGGTTTAGCGGGTGTCTCTTCGATAGTGCGCGTGAAGACTGAAGGAGATAATGTAGAATTGAAACCAAGCGATGCGTTTGTTTTGACAAAACAGGTAAACGAAATAATCGAACGCGCACTAATTTATTTAAAGTCAGGATTTCCTGTGCATTTCTCGGGTCCTGCAGGTACCGGAAAGACAACATTGGCGTTTCACGTTGCGGCAAAGCTCGGGAATTTAGTTACTCTTATTCACGGAAACGAGGAGTTCGGGACCTCTGATTTAATAGGACAGAATGCGGGACATAGGAGATCAAGATTGGTGGATAATTTTATACACTCGGTTGTAAAAACCCAAGAGGAAACAAGGAGCTTCTGGGTGGATAATCGATTAACCACCGCATGTGAAAGGGGAGATACGCTCATTTACGACGAGTTCAGTCGTTCACGCCCTGAAGCCAATAATGTCCTGCTTTCTGTCCTTTCGGAAGGGATTCTTAATTTGCCCAAGCTAAGGACGATTGGGGACGGTTACATGAGGGTGAATCCCAGTTTTAGGGCGATATTTACATCGAATCCCGAAGAATACGCCGGCGTCCATAAAACACAGGACGCCCTGAAGGACAGGCTTATTACGATTAATTTAGGGCATTACGATCGTGAAACAGAGATCAAGATCACGCAAGCTCGATCGGGAATCGACATGGATTATGCTGAGGTTATCGTCGATATAATAAAAGGGATGCGTCAGATTGGAGTTAATAATCATCAGCCTACCATCCGCGCGGGAATAATGATAGCTAAGGTATTGAAGAAGCTTGATAAAGCTCCATGCTGGGAAGATCGTGATTTCAGATATATCTGTAAAGATGTGCTGGGCCAGGATACGGCCAAAGTTACACGGGATGGTGAAGTAATTGCAGGTAAGCTGATCGAAGATATCGCAGTTAAAACCTGGAAGTGTCACTTGAAGAAAGTACTTTCGGATAAAAGGAGTGAAAATGAACAGTTCTAAGAGAAAAATACGTGGCTTGAATGGGATTAAGACTCATGCGGATAGAGCGGAACAAGTGCGATTACCACACCAGGCTCTCTTGCGTGTTGCATGGCTGGAAATGGAAAAGTATCGTCAAAAGATCGAAAAAGAAAACGCCATGCAGCGTTTATGGCAGCTTGAAAGTAGGATTGCAGAAATTGAGGAAGAACAGAGAAAATTAATGGAAGAGGTGGAATCTCATAAGAAAACTGATAACTTGATCTCAGGCCGAAAGTGTAAACAGCAGGAACAGGAATCATGTGAATCAGGGTTCAAAATTCAGTATTAAAAAGTACATAAATTAGATTATTTATTCATCTATGGAGATTTATACAAATTGAAAATTTGATCGTGGCCGGGTTGGAAAATACATGGTTGGAAGCAAACGAGTCTCTAAGGTTTGCAAATAATCCCAAAAGATAATAATGAGTATGAGCGAGAATGCAGAAAACCTAAGTGGAAGATATTTATATGCGGTAATATCGGTAGATGATGCATGGCCGGAGAATGAAGCAAACAGGTATGGAGATATTGGTTTAAACGACAGTAAAGTTTATTGCATAATTCAGGAGTCCATTGCCGCGGTGGTGAGTAATGTGCGTGAGACCAAATTTCGCCCGGAGAGGCGTCATCTTGCTGCACATCACCAAACGCTTCAGGCATTAATGAGAGACGAATTAACGATGCTTCCCGTATCATTCGGAGTCGTAGCGGAAGACTTGGAAGCTTTGCGAAAGCTTCTGGTTTCAAATGAGGATACGTTTTGTAAACAGTTGCAACGCGTCGATGGGAAAATTGAAATGGGATTAAAGGTAAAATGGGATGTCCCGAATATTTTCCAATACTTGGTATCTGTTCATCCGGAATTGGAAAAATTGAGAGATCGGCTTTTTCGCGAAGACCGAGAACCAACGCGAGACGAAAAGATTGCTCTAGGCCAACGTTTTGAACAATTACTTGAAAAAGACCGGGCAACATATACACAACTGGTCATTGAAGTGCTGAGCAATGTTTGTTTTGAAATCAAAAAGAATGTGACAAAGGATGAAAATGAGGTAATGAAGTTGGCATGTTTAATAGAACGGACTGGAGAAAGCCGATTCGAAGAGGCGGTCTTCGAGGCCGCGAAACTTTTTGACGATAATTTTGCGTTTGATTATAACGGTCCCTGGCCTCCATATAATTTCGTCGATATTGAATTGCGGCCAAAATGATAGATTGACGATTATGCTTTTGATTGATGACATACTGCTTTTCCCCGTTAAAAGTCTGTGTTTTATCTTCCGCGAGATTCACAATGCGGTAAAACAGGAAGCTGTTCAAGAAACTGAGGACGTCCACACGAAGCTAAGAGAACTCTACATGATGCTGGAAACCGACCAGATTAGCGAAGATGAATTTGACGCACATGAAAAGGAACTGTTGGATTATCTGGATAGATTAGAGAATTCAGAATGAATTCAAAGGGAGTCTTCGAGAAATATCAACCGATGGGATCAAAAGAGGACGTGTAAACATGGAGCGACAACTGCCTTCTTTTTTATTTGATAAGAACTTATCCTTAATTCTTTTCGGCGGCAAGGGAGGAGTCGGTAAAACCACTTGTGCCGCCGCTACCTCACTTAGCTTGGCATGCCAGCGCCCCGATGAAAAAATATTGGTTGTTTCCATTGATCCGGCGCATTCATTGAAAGACAGCTTCGCAAATTCCGTACTGCCTCGCAACCTGGAACTTGATGAACTCGATGCTTCAGCTAGTTTAATGGAATTTAAATCCAAGCATGAGAAGCAATTGCAGCAGATAGCGCAAAGGGGTACCTTCCTCGATAACGAAGATATAAGTCAGTTGCTTGAACTTTCAATGCCCGGACTCGACGAAGTAATGGCATTTACTCGAATTGCCCACTTGGTTGATACTACTGATTATTCATGTATCGTTGTTGACAGTGCGCCGACGGGGCATGTGCTTCGATTCATGGAGCTTCCCGATATAATGGAAAAATGGGTTAAAGCTCTCGACGCTATGCTCGCAAAGCACCGTTATATGGTAATGCTTTTTCGCGGTAGTTACCGTAAGGATCAGACCGATGAATTCCTGGATGAACTGAGCGCAAATATAGAGCACTTGCAAAAAAAACTGAAGAATTCCAAAGAATGTCGTTTTGTGCCGGTGACAGCACCTGATCCGATGAGTATACCGGAGACCAGAGATCTGGTGGACGCACTGAAGCGTATGGAAATCCCTGTATGTGAAATAATAATCAACAGGGTATACCTGGATGACAACAACTGTTCCGTATGTCATAACGCATACGTAGAGCAGTATGATTGCCTAAAGCGTATTACAGACGAATATATTGCGGATTACTCGTTATGGAGCGTTCCGCTCATGGGGGCCCAGGTTCAGGGCGCCAAACGCCTCTCAAGTTTTTGGGATCAGGTAAGAAAGCCTGAAAAGATTTCAGATACAATACAAACAAGTCAGGTATCCCGACAGAGAGTTGATAATCCTGCGCCATTTCCGGGTGGACATCAGTCATTGTTGCTCTTTGGAGGAAAAGGGGGAGTGGGAAAGACGACCCTCGCGTGCGCTACGGCAGTACGATTGGCCGACGAATCCAGCGCAGGCGAAGTGATGATACTCTCGACCGACCCTGCTCACTCGTTGTCGGACTGTTTAGATACCCACATTAGGGCGAAACCGATTAAAGTACGTCCTGGTTTGACGGCTATTGAACTCAACGCTCACGCAGAGTTTACTCAGCTCAAAGAGATTTATGCACAGGATGTGGCGGAGTTTTTCCGGTCACTGACAGGCGGCGGGAAGGTTGATTTGCAATTTGATAGGGAGGTTATCGAGAATATTCTCGATCTTTCTCCTCCGGGACTGGATGAAGTAATTGCACTCTCCAGGATCGTGGAGCTGATGGAACAAAATGAATACGATAAGTTCGTTCTGGATACAGCGCCCACGGGACATTTAATCCGGTTATTGGAACTTCCCGAGTTGGTCGAGCATTGGTTGAAGGTCATATTTGGATTACTGCTTAAATACAAAAATCTGCTCTCCTTACCAAAGGTTTCTGATTTCTTGGTGACGATCTCCAAGAGAATCAAGAATCTACGATCCATTTTAACTGATGCGGACAGAGCTTCCCTTTACGTAGTATCGATACCAACGGACATGGCATTGGAAGAGATAGTTGATCTGGTCGATGCCTGTAAACGAACGGGTATTCATATTCCGGCACTCTTCCTTAATCGTGTAATCCCGGAAAGCAATTGTCCTACATGTCGTGCTGTCATGGAGGATCAATTTGTAGTTAGGAAAGAATTCGATAAGAAAATTCCGGATGTGGAAAAGACAATTGTATATCAATCTTCAAGATTAGTAGGCGAAGATCGGCTTGCAAGTCTTGGCAGTCTCCTTTATAGTTCTTCCCGTATATAATTTGGTTTTGAATCAGCCGATACTCTTCGTTTAAATGACAATGACAGAGGGTGTTCGTGCAGTTAAAATAAATGAATCTAATTTACCTATATTGCATACGCGACCTTGTCAAGGCCCATGAAGCCATTGATGCTATTGGTGTTGATGAAAACGAGGGTGTCTTTTCCTATCCTTTCCGCGGTTTAGAAGCCGTAATCAGTGAGGTGTCCGAAAATGAATTTGGTACTGAGGAGATACAAAGGAAGGCAAAAGAGGATGTGGATTGGATAAAGAGCAAAGTCCTTCGACACCACGAGGTGATACAGAAGTCTACTAAAAAAGGAAGCAGTGATGTTTGTGTGGTTCCCATGAGTTTCGGCACGATTTTCAAAAGTACCGCCAATCTGGAACAGATATTATCACGTAATTACGGGAATTTGAGTCGACTCTTAGAAAAATTTCGAGGGAAGCAAGAATTAAGCGTTAAGGCATTTCTTGTTAATAGGGATACGCTGGATGATGTTATATGCGAGCATAATCCGGAGATCGCCGCTGAAAAGGTGAAAATCGCAAACCAGCCTGAGGGTTTGGCGTTTTTTCTGGAACAGGATTTTAAGAAGGTTATCGACCGGGAACGAGATAGGGAAATTGAGCGCATATCCAAGGATATATTCCGAAGAATGGAAGACGCCGCATCGGATTCGAGGCGCATGGAGGTTCTCGATAAGCATATCGTAGGCAGATCCGAACCCATGGTTTTCAATGCGGCATACTTGGTAGAGAACAACGAACTGAACGCCTTCCTGGATATTATCCGCGAACTTAATGAAAAGCTCGGAATTATGGGGTTGAGCCTTGAATGTGCCGGTCCCCTCGCGCCTTTCAGCTTCAGTGCTTTAGGGGATATTAATGAATAGATCACTTCAGCAAACTGATAATGTCAGCCTCGTCGAGGCGCTTGATAAAATTCTGGAAAAGGGAGCCGTGGTAGAGGGCGAACTTGCCATCCGCCTGGCCGACGTCGATCTGGTCTATGCCGGGCTTCGTATTATGCTTACATCGATATCAAAAGCCGAGGAGCTGGGACACCGTGGTTATACTGATCCAAACAGAGAGGCTTCTCCGGAGGAATTACGTGAAATAGAGAGAATCCAAGCCGAAATCAGAAAGGCCGAGAGGAATATTCCACGGCTGATCGATGCAGCCGATCCAGAAAACGCTGAGAAGGGGATTGCCAAACTGGTGTTAACGCTCATAGAGCTCATAAGGCAGCTGATGGAAAAAGAAGCCTATCGCAGGGTCAAGAAAGGTTCTCTCTCGGCCATTGAAATCCAGAAGCTTGGACTTAGCCTGAAGGCTATGCGTAAAAAACTTCAAGAACTCCAGGCGGTTTTTGGGATTGAAGATGAAGATCTCAATGTTGACCTCGGGCCATTAGGAAATCTTCTATAAATATGGAACTATATACAGAGGGAAAAGAAAATGACAGAACGAAGTAATGTTCAATCATTGCAGTCCGCGACCTTGGCCGATGTTCTGGAGCGCGTACTAGACAAAGGGCTTGTTATTGCCGGAGATATAAAGATTCAAATAGCCGATATAGAGCTCCTGACAATCAAAATCCGTCTCATGATTGCGTCGGTTGATAAGGCAAAGGAACTTGGTGTGGATTGGTGGGAGCGAGATTCGTATCTTTCGGCAAAGGCGGCGGATGCCGAGCGGGAACAAGAGATCGGAGATTTAAAGAGAAGAATAGAAGAATTGGAGGAAAGGCAAACAGGGACCGTTGTACCGGGCGCGAAAGATAAAGAGCAAGGTAATTAACTACGAAACGATTGGATGGTGAAAGGTACCGCACTCATTTGATTTATCGGTCCTATTGGAATAACTTGCGTTAGGAGTAAAGCGTATGGAGCGGAGAGAAAAGAGGTCTGTCGAGCAACCGAAGCCTTTCACGCCAGGCGTCACCAAGTCGATGGTCAGGCAACATGCCTATGCGATTTTTCGTGATAAATTGCCGCAGCATCCGTTGACGTTGGAGGATTGGGTGTTGGCGGAGAAGGATTTGGTCAGCTCGATGCAACTCGGTGAACTGCCTGTGGAAGGCTGATGCCGGTGCCGCGGTGCAGTTGCCGAATGTTATTTAGTTTCCTGCGCCGCCGTTTGGGACGCGTTTAATAATTGTCCCTTAATGATCGCTTTGGCGTAGTCGCGGTTCATCTGCGCTATAAAGTCGAGGCTGACGCCTTTCGGGCAGGCGGTTTCGCAGGCGCCGATATTGGTGCAGTTTCCGAATCCTTCCGCGTCCATAGTCCTGATCATGTTGGTTACGCGCCGGTCTTTTTCGGGCTTGCCTTGCGGCAGCAGGTTGAGGTGCGAGACTTTGGCGGCGACGAATAGCATTGCGGATGCGTTCTTACAAACCGCGACGCATGCGCCGCAGCCGATGCATGAGGCGGCGTCCATGGCGGACTCGGCGACGTCTTTTGGGACTGGGATGGCGTTGGCCTCGGCGAACTGGTTTGTGCCGACCGAGATGAATCCGCCTGCCTGGATCACTCTGTCCATTGCCGAGCGATCGATGACCAAGTCCTTGATGATCGGGAAGGGTTTGGCCCTGAACGGTTCGACCACGATTTTCTGACTGTCATCGAAGTGGCGCATGTGCAGTTGGCAGACGGTGGTCCCCGATTGGTGTCCGTGTGGGATGCCGTTGACGACGATAGAGCAGGCGCCGCAAATGCCTTCGCGGCAGTCTGAGTCGAATGCAACGGGGTCTTCGCCGCGCTCTATGAGGTCTTCGTTCAGCACATCGAGCATCTCGAGGAATGAGATATCTTCTGAAACGTCGGTCACCTTGTACTCGACGAATTCGCCTTGCGCCTTCGAGTTTTGCTGCCGCCAGATTTTGAGTGTGAGATTCATTGTTGATTGCTTGTAACTGCGTTACTTGTAACTGAGTTACTTGTAATTGAGTTACTTGTAACTGCGTTGGGTCATTTCGACTTCTTCGTATTCGAGTTGTTCCTTGTGGAGCGCGGGTGGTTTTGATCGGCCCTGGTACTCCCACGCGGCGACGTACGAGAAATTCTCGTCGTCTCTAAACGCTTCGCCATCCGGTGTTTGGAATTCCTCACGGAAATGTGCCCCGCAGGATTCGGCGCGCATGAGCGCGTCGCGGCACATCAGTTCGGCGAGCTCGAAGTATTCCTCGACACGCAGTGCGTGTTCGAGTGTTTGGTTGAATTCGGAGGCGGTGCCGGGAACGCGGAGGTCGCGATCGAACTCGGCGCGTAATTTCGGGATCAACTCGAGGGCTTCCTTGAGTGTGGATTCACTTCGGGCCATGCCGCATTTTTCCCAGACGAGCTTACCCAGCTGGCGATGGAACGAATACGGCGAGCGCGTCCCGTTTGTTTGGAGGATGCCGTGTATCCTGGATGCGGTTGCGTCCTCGGCGTTTTTGAATTCCGGATGCGACGACTGGATTTTTTGCGGTTTTGTTTCTGCGAGGTAGTGTCCGATTGTATTCGGAAGGACGAAATATCCGTCGGCAAGGCCCTGCATCAACGCGCTGGCGCCGAGGCGGTTGGCGCCGTGGTCGGAGTAGTTCGCTTCGCCGATCACAAAGAGGCCGGGCACGTTGCTCATGAGGAGGTAGTCGACCCAGAGACCGCCCATGGTGTAGTGCGAGGCCGGGTAAATGCGCATGGGCGTTTTGTATGCGTCTTCGCCGGTAATGCGTTCGTACATTTCGAACAAGTTCCCGTAGCGCTCCTTGACGACGTCTGCGCCGAGGCGGTTGATCGAGTCCGCGAAGTCCAGGTAAACGCCTTTGCCTGTGGGGCCGACGCCGCGGCCTTCGTCGCAGACCTCTTTAGCGGCGCGCGAGGAGATGTCTCTCGGTGCGAGGTTGCCGAAGCTCGGGTACTTGCGTTCGAGATAGTAGTCGCGTTCGTCCTCGGGGATGTCCGTGGCGGCGCGGCTATCGCCTTTTTTCCTGGGCACCCAGATGCGTCCGTCGTTGCGGAGGGACTCGGACATGAGTGTGAGTTTGGACTGTTGATCGCCGCTGACGGGGATGCAGGTGGGGTGGATTTGAGTGAAGCACGGATTGGCGAAGGCCGCGCCTTTTTTGTAAGCCCTGAATATCGCCGTTGCATTGCAGCCGCGGGCGTTGGTGGAAAGGTAGAACACGTTTCCATAACCGCCCGTTGCGAGGACAACCGCGTCGGCGGAGTGCGAGGTGATTTCGCCGGTGACGAGATTTCGGACGACGATGCCCGCCGCGCGTCCGTCTATAACGACGAGATCGAGCATTTCAGTGCGCGGATGCATCTCAACGGTACCTTGGTCGATCTGCCGCGCAAGCGCCTGGTAGGCGCCGATGAGGAGTTGTTGTCCGGTTTGGCCCCTGGCGTAAAAGGTTCTTGAGACCTGCGCGCCGCCGAACGACCTGTTTGCCAGGAGCCCGCCGTATTCGCGGGCGAAGGGGACGCCCTGGGCGACGCATTGGTCGATGATATTCGAGCTAACCTCGGCCAGGCGGTAGACATTGGCTTCGCGTGAGCGGAAGTCGCCGCCCTTGATCGTGTCGTAGAACAGCCGGTAAACGCTGTCGCCGTCATTGGCGTAGTTCTTTGCGGCGTTGATCCCGCCCTGTGCCGAGATGCTGTGAGCGCGTCGCGGACTATCGTGGAAGCAGAAGCATTTTACGTTGTAACCGAGTTCACCGAGGGAAGCGGAGGCGGAGGCGCCGGCTAGTCCCGCACCGACTACGATGACGTCGAGCTTCCGCTTGTTCGCGGGACTGACCAGTTTCATTTCCAGGAGGAACCGGCTCCATTTTTGGTCCAACGGCCCGGATGGTGTTTTAGCGTCGAGTTTCATTTGAGATGGAGGTTTTTGTTATTTGATGAATCCAAGGAGTACGACCAACGGAATCGATATGTTGCCAAGAAACACGAGTCCGGCGGCGACAACGGCAAGCCGTTCAATCGTTGTTCTGTATGTTTTGTTATTCATGCCGAATGTCTGGAAGAAACTCGAGATACCGTGGCGCAGGTGCATGAACAGGAGTACCATCGAGATTATATAAAAGGCGCTGACGTAGGTATTCGAAAATCCGGCCACCACCATGCCGTAGACGTTATGGGCGGCGCGGAGGTCGCTGAATTCAGGGTTAAACGTGACGCTTGTGAAATGGAGTATATGATAGACTACGAATAAGCCGATAATGATGCCGCTTACGAGAATGCTCCTGGCGGTCAGCGGCGCATAGGGGGCCTTCGACACTTCGTATCCGACAGGACGCGCCGCCTTGTTTTCCAATGCGAGCTTGATAGTCGTGGTGACGTGTACGAGCGCTATCAGGAGCAGGCCGGCGCGCGACGCCCAAATCAACAGCGGCTTTGTCTGGAGAAAGTGCGCATACGCGTTTAGCTTCTCCGCGCCCATGTAGATTTGAAGATTCCCGAGTAGGTGCCCGATGAGAAATATGAAGAGCAAAAAACCGGTTGCGGCGACGATGTACTTTTTTCCTACCGAGGATTTGTATAGGGCGAATAATATATTCATCGAGGATCAGTTTTTTTGACGTTAATCGACGCGGTATCGGTTTTTTGTCCGATTGCCATTGACTTCGTCAACTCCGAACAATGACGGGTGCAAGATAATATCGTTTTACGAAAAAAGTCAAACCCCACCATGGAATTATAAGTTAAACAAATACGGAGATAAATCAAACTAATCCTGAGAGCTTGATCCAGCGGAGCGCGGCTGTGTCCGAAGGATCAGCCGCTGCGGCCTCGAATGCTACGGCATCATTCGGTTGCAAACCGGCTACGCCCTTCAGAATCCCGTTAGGGATGAAACGTTCACCATGAAGAAGTAAATATTACGTCCCTAAAGGGACTTAACGGATTTGTGTGGCGGGTGTGGCTATAAATATTTTGCCCCTGACGGGGCAAGTTTCCTCTCGGGTTTTAAGTGATTAAGCTGTTGAGCTGTTGAGCTGTTGAGGTGTTGAGGTGTTGAGGTGTTGAGGTGTTGAGTGGTCTGAGATCAGAAGGGACTTGAATTTTTTTGTTTTGGCCATTTCTATACACGACGACTTAAATGCACATAACACCTTTCCGTGCCACCTAGTAGTTCGGTCATAATCCAAATCGAAATCGAAATCGGGATCGGGATCGAAATCGGGATCGGGGTTTAAATCGAGCATCATGGGACTTGGACGCGAGAAACTTGACGTCTAACGTCTGTCAATCGGATACGCGGCCTGGGTTTACGAGAAGACCGATTCGTTGACCGGAGCGCGCTGTCCGGCACGTGGCCAGTGGCTTCGCGCTAGTCAGTCGATCCCGTTGAACATTGCCGAAGCAAACGGCAAGACGGCACAAGCCGACCGGCGGCGATACTTCGAAATCACCCGCGGATCGGCATTGGAGTGCGCAGCGATCCAGGACGTTCTCGTAGTCGGCAACGCTTTGGACAAGGCCGAGAGCCGGGAACGTAGAACAGAGACAGACCGCATGGCGGCAATGCTCAGCCAGCTTAGTGGGAGGGGCTATGACGTTAGCGAAGAGCTCGGAACCTACTTGGTCATAGAGGAGGAGGATTTCGATAGCGATTTCGATTTCGATCCCGATTTGGATTTGGATTTGGATTTCGAAGGAGGGGGAGCCCAGCCGGGCGATTCTTAGACACATAGTTTATTCTGTACAGGAGCAATTAGTGATGTGGAGGCAACCGAATACTACACTGCGCCGATTATGCGCAATTATTTATGTCGTCGTGTATAATTCGGTCATTCGAATTTGTTTCGTGCTTCGGATTTAATCCTCCCGCAGTCGATCATACTAAACGAAAACGTGTATGCGAACGAGAGGGGAGTTGCGGAGCGTGGCTGTATCCGCAGGATCAGCTGCAGCAGATTCGAACGCCACGGTTTTACTCAATTACCAGGCGCCACTACCTATTTATACTGCTGCGGCTGGCTTTCAGCACAGCCGCGCTCCGATATATGGTGACACGAATTGATTACGCCCAATATTATTCGGGTTTTCGCAATTTGTTACTGGATTTCACCGGGTATTTCGAATATTTGGTTCGAGAATGCGTTTAATAATGATATGAACGTGATCCATACTTTTTTGTCTCTGAAGAGGTCGAGTGTTGTGTATCGATGGGGGTGTGCGTTGTTGGTCGGCGGTGTTGTTTTTATTACTGGATTGGTTTCAAGTTCGGTGATCGCGGCCGGGGATGACGACGATATAGTTGAACTGTCCGCGGGCGCGGACTGGATCGAGCTTGAGCCTGAGCTTGAGATCAAGGCGGGTTCCGCGCTGGATTTTACGGCGATGGGTTTCGTCGATCCACCGGCGGGCAAGTATGGGAGGGTGATACTGAGTGATGACGGGAAGTTCGCTTTTGCCGACAAACCACGGACGCGGCAGAAGTTTTATGGCGTTAACCTCTGCTTCAGTGCGCAGTACCTGGATGAATCTACAGCTGATATGCTGGCCGAGCGTCTGGCGCGCATAGGTTATAACACGGTGCGGCTACATCATTACGAGCGAGACTTGGTTACGTCGGAGCAGGCGGGCACTAAGTTGAATCCCGAGCAGGCGCGGTGCCTGGACTACCTGGTGGACGCATTGCGTAGGCGTGGGATTTACTGGACGACGGATATATTTGTTTCGCGGCGTGTGCGCTATCAGGACATCGGCGAGTCGAAACAAGGCGTGATACCGATGAACACGTTCAAGATACTCGTCCCCGTGCACGATGGTGCTCGTGAGAATTGGAAACAGTTTGCCCGGAACTTCCTCGATCGAACAAACAGCGTCTCTAGTGTGCGGTATGCGGATGATCCGGCTTTAATCGGCCTTGTCATGATTAACGAGGGTAACTTCGCGAATTTCTATAGTCAGATCAAAGAAATCCCGGAATGGCGCGAGGCGTGGAATAGATGGCTGGTTGACAGGTTTGGTGATAAAGAGGGGCTGAAGTCCGAATGGGGTGGTGTCCTCAATGATAACGAGAATCCGGCAGTAGGCTCAGTCGATATGCCCGAGAACCTCTGGTCGAACTCGCCGCGCACGCGGGATTTCATACTCTTCCTTTCACAAACAGAGCGGCGGATGACCGGCGAAATGCGCCGATTCCTGAGGGATGAGATCGGCTGCCGTGCGCTGATCAGTAACGCGAATTCATGGACGTATTACGTGACCGACCAGGCGGCGCGCGCGGAGTATGATTACGTGGACGATCATTTTTATGTGGATCATCCACGGTTCCTTGAGAACGACTGGCGGCTGCCGAGCCGGTGTCCGAACGAGAATCCGATCAGCTCCGGCGCTGACGGCGGGAGGACGCGGACGTTTACGCGGTTATTGGGTAAACCATATACGATAAGCGAGTACAATTACTCGGCGCCGGGACGTTTCCGGGGCGTCGGCGGAATATTAACCGGCGCAATGGGCGCATTGCAGGACTGGGATGGTATTTGGCGGTTTGCATATAGTCATAGCCGCAACTCGATTTCCGAGCCGTCGCGGATGGGGTATTTCGATCTCGCCTCCGACCCATTAAGTCAGGCGGCCGAGAGGGCGTCTTTGCTTCTGTTCCTCCGCGGTGATATGCAGCCGGCGCCGCACAGTGTGGCGGTGACCATGACGCCGAAGGACTTGCGGAATCCGAAAAATCGTATTCCCCGTATTCCGCCGGACTGGCATTGGGCGGCGTGGATAACAAAGGTAGGCACTTATGTCGCCGAGGATAAGATAGATTACGATTTGACGCTCGGCCTGCCGCTGGAATGGGAAACGCCGGCTGCGGCGTATGAGAGTGACGCCGTGATCGATAAGTATCCATATTCGCTCGGCGATGAGGAGGTTCTTGGGCTCCTTCGCGAGCGCGGGATCGTCTCGGACGAAAACCCGACCGATCCGAGGTCGAATATTTTCGAGAGCGAGACAGGCGAAATTTTGGTCGAAGGCGACAAAGGAACAATGGTCATCGACACACCGCGTACGGCAGGCGGGTTTGCAAGCGTCGGCAAGACCATTGATGCCGGGGAAGCCGGGGTGCGGATAACGGTCGGTGGCTACGACGCCACCGTCTGGGTGAGCGCATTGGACGGCGCCGAGATTCCTGAGAGCAAGCGGTTGCTCGTGACGCACCTGACAGATCTTCAGAACTCCGGGATCGAATATGCCGAAAAGGCGCGTAAGACGCTGTTGGACTGGGGACAACTGCCGTACCTGGTTCGCGCCGGAACCGCCGAGGTTTCAATCGAGTTTGATCCGGACACGGACATCACGCGCGTAAAGGTCTGGGCGCTTTCACTCGGCGGACGGCGTGTTCAGGAGCTGCCGGTGCGCACGAATGATCATACGCTGACGTTTACCGCCGATGTCGCGGACGCAACGGGCGAGGGTGCGACTATCCTTTACGAATTGGCCGTGGACTAGTTTGATCAAGTTTCCGGATACTCACTGAAGGCGTTCCGGAGTAACTCGAGGCTCTTGGGTACTCCTGAGTCCGCGTCTTCTTTGCCCTCGAATTCGAGCGAGATATAGCCGTTGTAATTATTCTTGGCGAGGATGCGCGCGATTCGTTTGTAGTCGAGATCGAGCGTATACCATTCGCCGCCGCCGAAGTATGTTTTTGCTTGGACGAAGACCGCTTTCGGCGCGATCATCTCCAGCTTATCGTAAGGGTCTTCGAGAAAGTTTCCCGTATCCATAAGGACGCCGAGCCATGGCGAGTCGATGGCGTTTGCGATGCGCAGCAGGCCGTCGGGTGTCGAGGTCAGACCCCAATGATTTTCGAGGGCGAGGGTAACGCCGCATTTCTCAGCCGTAGGCAGGCATTTCTCGATGGAATCGATACACCACTTGAAGCCTTCGTCGACGGTGTGATCGGGCGGCACCGGTTCCTCTCCACGCAGTTCCATAAGGCGATCGAATGTGTCAACCGTCTTCCAGCGGCCCGAGTTCAGCCTGATACAGGGTATTCCCATTTGATACGCGAGTTCGATACACTTGATCGTGTGCTCGATGTTCCTCTGACGGTCTTCGGCGGATGGATAAACGAAGTCCTGGTGGATGGACAGGCAAACGAGATCGATGCCGTTGACGAGGGCCGTCCTTTTGAGTTTGTTCATGTACGACTTCTCCTCGCTATCCATTTGCCTATGAAGGATATCGACTCCGCCGAATCCAAGTCGCGCCGCTTTTTCTATGACCGTTGAAACCGGCGTCCTTGGCGGACGAAAGTGCCAGTAAGAATAGGTGGCGAGAGCGAAATTCACTCGCGCCTCTTGCGTGGCGGGTGCCGCGTAAGACCCGACAGCGGGCACGGCGGCGATGCCGCAGGCAGCCGTCTTCAGGAATGTACGTCTTGTGTAACTATTTTGATCTTTCATAGTTTATTAGGCTTTTTTTGTAGCGATTGCCTGTTAGCTTATGTAGATGCGTGCGAATCCTCAAGAAAATCCGCGCAATCGTATAAAATAATGCTGATCCGATCCGGCTCCATCAAAACGAGTTATGGGAGTTGATGCCGGCTTATGAAGGAAAAAAACGTAAAGACGCAGGGACGCCATGACGCAAGGGATAATAAACAAAATCTTTGCGCCTTCGCGTCCTTGCGTTAATTCCGAAAACGAGATCAGCCGCGAGATTGTCCGTTGCGCTATCGAAGTACACCGGACCCTTGGCGGCCCCGGTCTGCTGGAAAGCGTATATGAAGAAGCCCTTGCCTGGGAATTGAACCATGCCGGACTTCAAATTCAGCGTCAGGTATCTTTGCCGATACCCTATAAAGGGCAGACGCTCTCAACACCACTTCGTATTGATTTGATCGTTGACGGCAAAGTCATTGTGGAATGTAAGGCTACTTCCCAATATAACCAGATATTTGAAACCCAGACATTGACCTATCTTCGCCTGACCGGATTGAAGCTGGGGCTGGTCGTAAATTTCGGTGAACGAATGGTGAAAAACGGTATCCATCGGGTGGTGAACGACCTATGAAAAACGAAATCATCCTATACAGCACCCCGGAAGGCGACAAAAAAGTCGGCGTCTTGTATCATGACGAGAATTTCTGGCTGACGCAGAAGGCGTTGGCCGGGATGTTCAATGTAAAGGTGCCGGCTGTCAGTAAACATCTGAAGAACATCTTTGAATCCTGCGAACTTGATGAGGATTCAGTTGTTTCCATTTTGGAAACAACCTGCCGGGAGGCTGGCTTATGAGTGGACATAGTGGACAACATGGACGGGGTGGACGCGGAACGGGAAGCAAAATTTCTGAGGGACTGATTCCAAAGCACGGCGGTTACCGTAATCTGAAGAGCTTTCAGGTCGCGCAGCTTGTTTATGATATGACGGTTCGATTCTGTGACCGCTATGTTGACAGGTTCAGCCGGACAAAGGACCAGATGGTGCAAGCGGCGCGGTCGGGGGTGCAGAACATCGCCGAAGGCAGCAAGGCTTCTGGAACATCCAAAAAGACCGAGCTGAAACTGACCAATGTGGCCCGGGCCAGTCTGGAGGAACTGCGCTTGGATTATGAGGATTTTCTGCGGCAACGGTGTTTGCCACAGTGGGAGCGGGAAGATCCGCGCCGGGCAGAGCTGATCAACCGGCGTTGCGCTACCGCGGATGAGGTGGCACAGTGGGTGAAGGAAGTTCATGATGGGAATGGACAACATGGACAAAGTGGACATGGTGGACCGTCTATGAAGTCCAAAGAGTCCACTCAGTCTACTTACGCAGAAATCGCGGCCAATGCCGCTTTAGTTTTAATTGCCGTGGCGTGCAGCCTTTTGGACCGACAGCTTGCCTCTCAGGCCGAATCCTTTGAAAAAGAAGGCGGGTTTACTGAGCGACTCTATCAGCGGCGCGTTCAGGCACGGAGGAAGCGATGACCAGTCTGAGTGAAACCACCCTGGAACAAACCGCCCTCGACTGGTTTGAATCTTTCGGCTGGCAGACCGCCTTCGGCCCTGATATCAGCCCGGACGGTCCGGCCTGCGAACGCCAGGATTACGATCAGGTCGTCTTGATTGGAAGGCTTCAGATCGCGCTTAAAAACATCAATTCAAACATCCCGCCGGATGCCATTGGCGAGGCTGTCCGGAAAATCACGCGCACCGAATCACCCAGCCTGATCGAGAACAATCAGCGTTTCCATCGAATGCTTACCGATGGCGTGGATATCTCCTATATGCAGGACGGCCGCGAGGTGCACGACAAGGTCTGGCTTCTCGACCTTGGGGACCTGGAGAACAATGACTGGCTCGCTGTCAATCAGTTCACCGTCATCGAGGATCGAAAGAATAGGCGGCCCGATATTCTGGTTTTTGTCAATGGCCTGCCCCTGGGCGTGATCGAGCTCAAGAATCCTGCGGATGAGAAGACTACCATCCGCCATGCCTTCAACCAGCTTCAAACCTACAAAAGCGATATCCCCGGTCTCTTCATCTACAACGAGTTGCTTGTCATTTCCGACGGCCTGGAGGCACGCGGCGGGACGCTCACCAGCGGATGGGACCGGTTCGTGCCGTGGCGCACGATTGACGGCAAAGAAGTCGCTCCGAGAGGTTCTGCCTGCCTGTGCGTGTCCGCACGCAGACAGGTGGAACTCGAAGTGCTGCTCAAGGGTGTTTTTGAAAAACGGCGGTTTCTCGACCTTGTATTGAACTTTGTCGTGTTCGAGGATGATGGTGCCGCGATTGTCAAGAAAGCGGCGGGTTATCACCAGTTCCATGCGGTGAATAAGGCGGTTGAATATGCCCTGTCAGCTTGCGGCATAAAAGCTGAGCCGGACATGCTGTATGCCCGCTTCCCGGAGCATGACGCGTACAATCCGTATGAGGTTCGCGATCCGCAGGCCGCTTATGGCTCTGGAACCGAACACTTCGGCGGTCGCCGTATCGGGGTAATCTGGCATACCCAGGGAAGCGGCAAGAGCCTTTTGATGGCGTTTTTCGCCGGAAAGATCATCCGTCATCCGGCCATGGAAAACCCTACATTGCTGATGATAACCGACCGGAACGACCTGGACGATCAGCTCTTTGGCACGTTTTCATCCTGCCGTGATCTGCTTCGCCAGACACCCGTTCAGGCTGAAAGCCGGGAGCATTTGAAGGAGCTGCTTCAGGTTCCTTCAGGCGGGGTGGTTTTCACGACGATTCAGAAATTTCTGCCTGCCTGCCGCGACGGACGCGGCGCAGGCAGGCCTGACGAAAAGGGCCGGCAATACCCCGAACTATCCACTCGTCGGAATACCGTGGTCATTGCCGATGAAGCGCACCGCAGTCAGTATGACTTCATCGACGGATTCGCGCGCCACATGCACGACGCTCTGCCGAATGCGTCCTTCATTGGGTTTACGGGTACGCCCATCGAACGTGACGACCGCAGCACGCCGGCGGTCTTCGGCGACTACATCGATAAATACGACATCCTGCGGGCGGTCGAAGACGGCGCTACCGTTCCCATCTTTTACGAAGGAAGACTGGCAAAGATCGATTTGCGGGAAGAGGAAAAGCCGACAATCGACCCGGAGTTTGAAGAGATCACCGAGGGGGAGGAAGAGTCCTATAAGCAGAGGCTGCGCACCAAGTGGGCTGCTCTTGAAGCGATGGTCGGCACGGAAAAGCGAATCTCGCTCGTTGCGGAAGACCTCGTGAACCATTTTGAAGACCGCCTGCTGGCATTAGACGGCAAGGCCATGGTGGTTTGCATGAGCCGTCGAATCTGTGTGGATATGTACAACGCCATCGTGAAGCTGGGGCCGGATTGGCATAGCGAGGACGACCTGCCTGCGCCGCAAAGCAAAGCGTCGCGGCAGGCAGGCGACAAAGGCGTGTTGAAAATCGTCATGTCCGGTTCCGCATCTGATCGCGCTGAATGGCAGTCCCATATTCGGAGCAAACCGCGGCGTGAGGCCCTGGCCAAGAGGTTCAAAGACCCGAGCGATCCTATGAAGGTGGTGATCGTGCGGGATATGTGGTTGACGGGGTTCGACTGCCCGTCGCTGCATACGATGTACGTCGACAAGCCGATGCGGGGACACGGTCTGATGCAGGCGATAGCCCGCGTTAACCGGGTGTTCAAAGATAAGCCGGGCGGACTGGTCGTTGACTACCTCGGCCTTGCGGATCAGTTGAAACGAGCCCTTGCGGACTATACCGAAGCGGGCGGCCGCGGCAAGGCGGCCATCAACCAGGAAGAAGCCGTTGCGGTGATGTTGGAGAAGTTCGAAATTGTCCTCTCCATGTTCCACGGTTTCGATTACACCTCTGTTCTCAAAGCAGAACCGGCAAAGCCTGCCTGCCGCGACGTGCGCGGCGCAGGCAGGCGTATTGCCGGCATTGCGGCCGCCATAGAACATATTCTTCAACTGGAGGATCTGCCTGCGCCGCAAAGCAATGCGACGCGGCAGACAGGTGGCAAAAAGCGCTATCTGACAGAAGTTACGGCGCTGTCGAAGGCTTTTGCTCTCGCTGTTCCGCACGAGGAAGCTCTTAAAATTCGTGATGAAGTGGGATTCTTCCAGGAGGTCCGCGCCGGGCTGGCCAAAGCAACGGTTGAAGGCGAAGGCAAGAGCCCCGAAGAGATGGATACCGCGATTCGCCAGCTGGTATCTCGGGCCGTGGCCTCAGAAGAGGTCATCGACATTTTCGCAGCGGCGGGCCTCAAGAAACCCGACATTTCAATACTATCGGATGACTTCCTCCAGGAAGTGCGGCAGCTTCCTCACCGGAACCTTGCGGTGGAATTACTGAGAAAACTCCTGAACGATGAGATCAAGACGAATTCTCGCAAGAACATTGTTCAAGCGCGATCCTTTGCAGACATGCTTGAAAAGGCCATACGGAAATACCAGAATCGTGCAATTGAGGCAGCACAGGTCATTGAGGAATTAATCAAGTTAGCCAAGGAAATTCGCGAGGCTCAGCGGCGTGGCGATGATCTCGGCATGACCGATGATGAAATCGCCTTCTACGATGCGCTTGAGGTTAACGACAGTGCGGTGAAGGTTCTGGGGGATGAAACGCTGAAGACGATTGCGCACGAACTGGTTGAAGCGGTCAGGCGGAGCGTAAGCATAGACTGGACTGTTCGCGAAAATGCCCGCGCCCAGATACGGGTGATTGTGAAACGTATTCTGCGCAAATACGGCTATCCACCCGACAAACAGGAAAAAGCAACTCAAACCGTTCTGGAGCAGGCGGAGGTTCTCTGTAAAGAGTGGACTGCGATATGAAAACATTCGGGACACTACAAGACTTATTCTGTTTGTTGGCTTTTTGCTATAAATATTTCATCCCTACAGGATTCTAAAATGCACGGACGGTTGGTAATCGAAATGAAACCGCGGCTGGTCCTGCGGACACAGCCGCGCTCCGCCGGATTCAGCGCAACTGTGCGTATCAGGGACAGAAATCAATTCGTTAGAAACAAGCACTTACAAATACAAAGTTTATTCCGATAAATGTCGCTTTTTTAATGGCTTTTTAAGTAATTAATCTCTAGTTTGTCGCTAATATCAACATGATAGGAAAGTATTTCTAATAATTGAATAGTGCCGATGATCGCAATTCTACATTCTAGTTATATTGCTGTTCTCTGCGTGGTTTTAATATCCGGCTGCGTTCGCCCCAACATTCGTTACATCGAGAGTGGTTCTATGTCTGCGCGAGCAGCTCTCCAAACGGGTGCCGCGCCCTTGTATCACGAGGTCACGATCACGCGACCAGCGGATGATTCTGCGCCGCGCTTTTGCTTACGGTTGCTGGATGGACGGATCATAGATCAAGCATCATTGACCTACAATGGTTTGAGGCAGGCAGGTTTGAAGGAGGTTCATCGCGACTATCGGCGTCAGTATTATGACAAGAGACTCGGCACACATCGCGACGTTTCGCATGAGTTCGCTACGCGCGGCATTTCTTGTTTGTTTGTTGGTGACACGCTTGTCGAGCTACTGCTGCGTGACGATGTCGCGATAAGTCGCGAAGACGAAAAGCGTTTTTATACCCTTCCATTGTCACAAGCAGATCTTGAACAGGTTTTCGGCCCTCCAGACAAGGTTTTGGATGGGCACCACTGGTAATCGGCTAACAAATCGCTTCTCTGTTTTTTTACTCCGCCGCGCTTCGTCGTAAAAACCAGTGAGCTTAAGAGTTCGTCCGAAAGACTCAGTGATAAATTGCTTAAAAAGCTAATACACAGCGACATTTATCATAATAAGCTGTTGAGTTGTTGAGTGATCTGAGATCAGATGTTGTTCACGTCCGCGTTCCCGACTTGGTCATTTCTAATTCCATGCCTCTCCTTTCACATTAATATGGCGGGACGTGACCCAGGACAATCAATAGACCTTGCGCATGTTCGAGGGGAGGATGTTGAGTTCGGTTCGGTACTTGGCGACGGTTCTGCGCGCGATTTTGATGCCTTGTTCGGCGAGGAGGTTTACGATTGCGTCGTCGGAAAGGGGTTTGGATTTGTCCTCTTTTCTGACGAATTCGTTTATCATATCCTTGATGCTCGCGTTTGATACGTCATTGCCGTCATGTGTCCTAATACCCGAAGTGAAGAAGAACTTCATCTCGAATATGCCTTGGGGCGTTTGCATGTACTTACCGGAGACGGCGCGGCTGACGGTGGTTTCGTGGACGCCGACGACTTCCGAGACCTGGAGCATGGTCATTGGTTTGAGATGTGAGATGCCGTGGTCGAGGAATTCTCTTTGGCGGTGAACGATTTCTCTGGCGATATTCAGGATGGTGTCGCGGCGTTGATGTATGCTTTTGATGAGAAACTTGCCCGCGCGTATCTTGTCCCTGATGTAATTTCTCACCTCCGAGGAGCTGTCGGATTTTGACATAATGTCTTTGTACGCATTGCTGATACGCAGGTGGGGGAAGTGTTGGTTATCGTAAATCACCTCGTATTCGTCGCCGTTTTTCTCGACGAACACCTCGGGCACGATGTATTGCGGCTCCGACGTCTGGAACTCGCTGCCGGGACGCGGTTCGAGCGTCACAATTCGTTTTGCGGCGTCCTGCACTTGTTCGATGGTGACTTCCGAATCGTTCCTTGACGATAATTGCTTGGCGATTTCGGGGAACTTGCGTTTTCCCAGCGCCTGCATGTAGTCGCGAACGATTATATATTCGAGGGTATCACTGCGTTCGAGGCGTTCCAGCTGCAGGAGCAGGCATTCGCGGAGGTCTCTTGCGCCGACACCCGGCGGATGGAATGTTTGAATGATTTCGAGGATGGAACTGATTTCTTCGGCGGCTATGTTTGTGGAGAATGCGAGTTCGTTTACGGAGGCCTGGAGGTAACCGTTGTCGTCGATATTCCCGACGATCATTTCAGCGACCGGATATTTCTCTTCGGGTATCTCCGACATGCGGATTTGTTCAATTAAGTGCTCCTGTAGTGACGTAGTCGAAACGAGGGAATCGAACATGAACTGGCGTTTTTCGTCTTCCTCCTCTTTTTGACGTAACGGCAGGTTTGTTTGAGAGAAGTGTTCGCGCCATTCCTGATCCATTTGCGATAGGCGCTCGAACTCGGCCTCGAAATCGTCGGCCGGCCCTTTATCACGGTCGGTTGCGGGATCGTAGGAGACATCCGCCGGCGGCTCCGCCGGGTCGACTTCGCGTATAGAGTCGTCTTGAGTCTGTTCTTCATGTGTTTCGGCGGCAACGGTTTCTTCGAGGACGGGGTTCATTTGCAGTTCCTGCTCGACAAGCGCCTTAAGCTCCATTGTCGGGGCCTGGAGCAGTATGAGCGACTGCTGTAGCTGCGGCGCAAGCGTCTGCGCCAGCGCCATTTTTTGTGCCAAGAATAAACCCTGTGCCATTAACGCTAGTATAGTCGAATGCCGTAGGTTGATCAATAAACAAATCGGCATACTGTTTGCTTCTCATAATCTGTGCCATAGCCATAATATTGGTGCGTTTTACGCCGAGTTGCGTCGGAATGAAGATTATCGGGATAATGTAGAACACGTTAAATAAGAGAGGTCTGTTATGTATCGATATCCGGTTATTTGTGTCCTAACCGTTTTGTTTATATGCGGCTACGTCAAAGCACGGGCCGTCACCGAAGCCGTGCCGAGGGTATCAGCCGATCGAGCTGTACCAGAGGCGGAACAGCGTGAAGTGGTGGACATCGGGTATCCGTTCGGCGAGGTGTATCTGGTTGATGAGATTGACTGCGGCGCGGTCGAGCCCGGGCATCGCTTCGAGGAGAATCCGGCCGGCTGCAGCCGCGTGGAGACCATTCTCGGCAGAAGCTGTCGTGTGTTGAATAAAGTCGAGGGGGAGGCGAGTTACATCAGCTTCCGTATCGGCGAGGGTAAGCGGCTGGCGCCGGGCGCGGCGTATGTGCTTGAGATAGCGTATCCGGAGGACAAGCCTAGAACTCTCTTGATCCGCAACGACGGCTGCGAAGTGTTCCGCGGCTTTCATACGGGCGCGACCTTGGGCGACGCGTTGCATCAGCGGTATGTGGATAATCTTGTCGAATCCATTGCGATACCCTTGAGCGGTGAGTATGAATCGGCGCGGATGTATTTCCGGCTTCACGACAGGTTCCCGGTCAAGGGCGGCATTCGCGGTGGCGGGCCGCGTGAATTCGAGCCGGCGGACGGATTCACAGTCGCAATAGCGCAATTTTCGGCGAAGGATATGCCCATGTCCGCCGGCGCGGCTGTTGCCGAGATACGATTGTACATGGTGCCGGAGCCGGAACAGTTGAAGGCGGATGTGAACTTCCCTCCCGCCGGGCTTCCGCGGCGTCACCTATTCTGGCGCGAGGAGATGTCGGATGGAATTTTGGAGACGCCGGACGGAAAACGGGGTGTTAGTGAGCGATTGGACTGGTACCGGTACAAGGCGGATTTGATGCATTTGCTGGCGATGAATACCTATTCGAAGGACCTGCTGGAATTTGGTGCGTGTCAGCATTGGAATCCGATTGCAGGCGGTGGCAATGATTGGGTTTACTTCAATGCCGAACTGAAGGACCTATGGCGCGGCATCGTCGAGCTTATGGCCGGCGAGGGTTTCGATATATTGCCGTATTACGAATATTCAGGGAGCAAGGGTAAGAATGGCCTGGGCTTCAAACGTAGAGCCCGACCGCTTACGCGCGATGATGCGTATACGCACATAGAATGGATCGAGACCGCAAACGCGGATATCACAGACCCCGATACCTACGAGGACTTCAAGAAAATGCTCAAGCTCACGATCCTGCGATACGCAGACGAGGCGCGATTTGTAGGCGCCTGGATTCGGCCGCGTTCGCAATTGCCCATAGGGTTCGGCGATGAGACGCGTCGTCGCTTCGCCGCCGAGGTCAACGACGACAAGCCTGTGACAAAGGCCGAATTGGCGGAGGACGCCGAGCTCCTTCAAAGGTACTACCACTGGTGGTATGGGAAGCGCAGACAATTCCTCGTCGCGATGCGCGATTACTTGCGCGAATCGGGTGTTCCTGACGCCATGGTCTTGTTCACCGCGTGCGCCGCCGAGCCGGGAGTATCTTTTCCCGAATGGGACAGGTATGTCGTGACCGGCCGGCCGGATGTGTGGGAGAGAATTCTGAGCAAACCCGAGCACAACACGGACTCGCAATCCTTCGAGGTCTTGTCATTCAAACGCGTCATCGACGAGGGCATGTACGAAGAGGCGCTGACGGCTATGCCGCCGACCTGGGGCGGTTGGGAGGTGCATCATGCGAATATGCCGCCTGATCCATTGAATTACAAAGATACCGGCGGTGTCCTGATGACGCACGCCTTCAACCGCGCATACACGGTTGGGAAACCGGAAACCTTCAACACCTTCCGCGGGCCTTCGGGCTTGGCGATAATTCGGCATTACTCGCTTAATGAAGATATGATGTTCGATTCCGACGGCGAGCCTAAGCTTGGATATTTTGTTTGCGATATCGAACGCGCAGGGCCCTACTGTATGTTGGCCGAGGCGCGCGCTGTGGCAAACGGCGATCCTACGATGATCGGATACTTGGCCGGTAACTCGTTTACACGGAGTTTCCCCGCGTACGCGAGGAGATTCAACATGGCCTTCCTCTCATTGCCTGCGCTGCCGAGCGTCGTTGTCGGCGGCGCGTGTGACGATAATGAAATCGTGATTCGTAAAATCAAAACACGAGAGCATGGCGTCTATTATTCCCTGGTCAATACAGGCCTCGCATCGAAGAACGTGACAGTCGAGCTTCCCGGCGTTGGCCGAGTCTTTGATGCAGCCACCGGCGAACCGGTAGTCGTCGATGACGGTAAATTAAGTCTGGACTTTTACCCGTGCGAATTAAAAGCATTGCGTGTCGCCGTCGAACGGTCGTGATTGTTTGCTTTGGTAACTCCAGAAAAATGGTTGTTGATAGATGCCAATTCGAATAACCTGTCAGGCGTTGTGTCGGTGCAAATGACAATATTGGGGACCGGTTCGTCCGGTAATTGCTTGTATTTGGAGACGGGGAAGGCGCGGCTTCTTATCGACGCCGGTTTTTCTGCGCGCCAGATACGCCAACGTATGGCAAGTATCGGTCGTGATCCCGACGGTCTGGACGCTATTGTAGTTACGCATGAGCACTCAGATCACGCAGGCGGGATACGGGTGCTGACTTCGAAAACGGAGACGCCGGTGTACTGCAATCGGTTTACCAAAGAGGCATTGGATTACCAAACGCGAAAGCCGTTGAATTACAGGGTGTTCGAGACCGGCGGTGCGTTTGATGTCGGTGATGTGACTATCCAGTCGTTTTCAGTGCCGCACGACGCGTCTGATCCGGTTGGATTCATCGTGTATACGCCCGATGGTAATTTGGGGTACATAACGGATTTGGGATGCGCCACGCGGCTTGTGCTCGAGCGATTGCGTGCGGCGAATGTGCTGATTGTCGAGACTAATCACGATACGGGAATGCTCCAGCGTGATCTCCGGCGTCCATGGAGCTTGAAACAGCGGATAATGAGCAGGCACGGACATCTTTCCAATGACGCTGCGGCTGGTATCCTCGAACAGGTGATGTCAGATGAATTGAGACAGGTATTTCTCGGGCACTTGAGTAAGGATTGTAACAGGCCCGAGCTGGCATTGGAAACGGTTGGAGAGCAGCTCCGCCGGATGGGCGCCGAGCATGTGAAGCTCGATGTTTCAACGCAGGTTTCGGTGTCTGAAACGTTGAATTTTAGTGTTGAACCAAACAGTATTGCATAAAGATGAAGCTAAAAGAGATATTCAAGGGTGAGAGGCCGGTGTTGTCTTTGGAGGTATTTCCTCCCAAACAAGACACACCGTTGGACGGAGTATTTAAGGCAATTTCCGGATTGAAGGAGCTCGAGCCCTCGTTCATCAGCGTCACCTACGGTGCAGGCGGCTCGCAGAAAGGGCGCACGGTCGAAATAGCTTCGACTTTGAAGAATCATTACGACGTCGAGCCGATGGCGCACTTGACCTGTGTGGGGCAGAAGACCAATGCCGTTGATGAAGTCCTTGAAGACCTCGAAAAGTCGGGGATAGAAAATATATTGGCGTTGAGCGGAGATCCGCCGCGGGATCAACCCGATTTTGACCGGTCGAAGGATGACTTCAAGTATGCCAGCGAGCTTATTTCATATATAAAGAGGAAGCGTGACTTTAGTATCGCAGCCGCGGCGTATCCCGAAGGACACAAGGATTGCCCAAGGATATTGTCGGACTGGGAACACTTGAAACATAAGGTCGACCAGGGTGTGGACCTGCTGGTGACCCAGTTGTTCTTTGATAACCGGATATTTTTCCATTTTCTCGAAATAGTGCGGGGGATGGGCGTGAACTGCCCGATCGTGCCGGGGATCATGCCTGTTTATAACGCGAAACAGATAAAGAGAATTGTATCGCTCTGCGGCGCTTCCATGCCGCCGGAGATGCTTATCATGGTCGATAAGTACGCCGATTCCCCCGAGGATATGAAGAAGGCCGGTATCGAATATGCAATAAACCAAATACAGGGTTTGTTGGACCATGGTGTCGACGGCGTGCACGTCATGCCGCTGAACCAGGCTTCGTTGGCTAAGGAGATTGTCAGCGGTCTCAGCTGGCCGGATCATAAATAATCCGAAAAAGGTGTTTATTTTGGGCGGAATAGAGGTATATTCGATGAGTAGTGGCGGGGTAGGCCTTGTTCATATACCAGCCGCCGAAGACTATTTTTTTGGATATTTGATTGATTATCCTTTACATAGAATCTGTTAATTCTTAGATTCCCGGATAGGATTAAGAAGTTAATTTAGGGTTTATGGAAACACAGGAAAAAACAAAGAAGATTGAAGAATTCAGGATTCACGAGCATGACACCGGCTCAGCGGATGTGCAGATAGCTTTACTTACCGAGAGGATTAATCGCCTTACGGAACATTTACAGAATAACAAAAAAGACCACAGTTCGCGTCGCGGTTTGATTATCATGGTGAGCAAGAGACGTAGATTGCTCGATTATCTTCATGAAACCGATATAAATCGTTATAGAGCAGTCACTAAACGACTGAATTTGCGGAAGTAAACGGCCGTGATGGCCAACGGAATTTACAGCCACCGATTTACCGGCATCAGGATAAACAAGGGAATCCGACCGGGAAAGGTGTGTTGTAGTTTTATAAAGAGCAGACTCAGCTCGATTGAAACAAGCGGAAAATTGAATCGGCTCGTGGGCACGGGGCAATTTCACTCAGTGTTTCCCTCGCAGGATGGATTGAATGAAGTTTCTCCGGTGCCCAGGGCCAAAAGGAGAAAAACATGACACCTACAACAGTAAAGGCGCAAATAGGCGCTGAATTTTTACAGATAGAAACAGGGAAGTTAGCTAAACAAGCAAATGGATCGGTACTCGTACGGCTCGGTGAAACCGTCGTATTGGTGGCGGTAATTGCCGCAGAAAAACCGAGACCCGGCTTGGACTTCTTTCCATTGATGGTCGATTACCGGGAGAAGGCCGCCGCGGCAGGCAGATTCCCGGGCGGATACTTCAAAAGAGAGGGGCGCCCCACCGAGAAAGAGATTCTTACCTGCAGAATGACCGATCGTCCGTTGAGACCCTTGTTCCCCAAGGGCTGGATCAACGAAGTGCAGGTGCAGAGCATAGTTCTGAGCGCCGACGGCGCCAATGACCCGGATGTATTGAGTATGGTCGGCGCCTCGGCGGCGTTGATGGTCAGTAATGTACCATGGAACGGCCCAATAGGCGTTGTCAGACTCGGCAGGGTCGAAGGAAAGTTCGTTGTTAATCCCACCCACGAAGAGCGCGCCAAGAGTGATCTGGACATGATATATGTCGGTACCGAAAACGATATGCTCATGTTCGAGGGCTCGGCTAGCGAGATTTCCGATGAAGACTTCAACACCGCACTCAAACTCGCGCATGGATATTGCCAGCCGGTGATAGCCATCCAAAAGGAACTCGCGGACAAGGTCGGTAAACCGAAACTCCCGGCGCCGCAAACCTCCATCCCCGAAGAACTGGTGCAAGAGGCCAAGACGCTGTTGGATGAGAGACTTTCCAGCGCCCTGGCTATCCACGGTAAAAAGGATCGCGAAAAGGCGTGCTCGGAATTATTCGAAGAAACGGCGCCGAAATTGGTCGAAAAATTCGGCGAGACCGTTGCAACCGATCAGGTCGTGTCAGAGGTGTTCGGCAAGATTCAAAAGGAAAAGATTCGTAGTGGCATACTGACGGAATCCAAGCGTCTGGATGGACGCGGCTTCGATGATATTCGTCCCCTCTATTCAGAAGTAGGATTGTTTCCAAGGACACACGGTTCGTCGCTGTTCACCCGCGGTGAAACGCAGGCCGCGGCCATGACCACGCTTGGGACGACTGAAGACGCCCAGGAGTTTGACGCTTATACGGGCGGTGTCACCGAAAAACAGTTTATTCTACATTATAACTTCCCGAACTTCTCGGTCGGCGAAACCGGTAGGATAGGCCCCCCGGGGCGTAGAGAGATAGGTCACGGCGCATTGGCGGAAAGATCGATCGAACCGATGCTGCCGCTGGAGGATTTTCCTTATGCCATCCGCATAACTTGCGAAATCCTTGAATCAAACGGCTCCAGCTCGATGGCCTCCGTTTGTAGCGGCAGCCTGGCGCTTATGGACGCAGGCGTGCCGCTGATCCGGCCAGTCGCCGGCATCAGTATCGGACTATGTACCGAACAAGACCAGGAGGGACGTATTTCGAATTATAAATTGCTCAGCGATATCATCGGATGGGAAGACGCCTTCTGCGATATGGATTGCAAGATCGCCGGTACTGAGCGCGGGATTACAGGATTCCAGCTCGACCTCAAACTTGACGGCCTGCCGCTTTCGATAATGACCGAGGCAATCGAAAAGGCGCATCAAGGCAGGATGCTGATCCTCAAGAATATGAATCAGACCCTCGCCGAGCCACGCGCGGAACTCAATAAGTACGCGCCGAGGATATTTACGGTCAAGATAGACCCCGAAAAAATTGGTATGCTTATCGGCCCGGGCGGTAAGAATATTAAGCGTATCGTCGAGGAAACCGGTTGCGAGATAAATATCGAAGACGACGGAACCGTTAATATCTATTCAGTCAACGAAGAAGGCATGGGTAGAGCACGCCATGAAATTGAAGCCGTCGCCGCCGAAATCGAGGTCGGTAAGGTCTATCGAGGTAAAGTGGTCTCAATTAAAGACTTCGGCTGTTTTGTCGAAGTCCTGCCGGGCAAAGACGGCCTCTGTCACATTAGCGAACTCGCCAATTTCCGCGTTAAACAAACCGACGATATCGTGAAACATGGCGACGAAATCTGGGTCAAGTGTATCGGCGTCGACGATAAAGGCCGCGTGCGCCTTTCCAGAAAAGCCGCTATGGCCGAGCGCGATAAGATGCTGAATGCCGAAAAAGATGCGGACTAATCCAGTTGCTCGAAAGAATAGAAATTAACTAACCACCGAACCGCTTGTCCGCCGAGGATAAGCGGTTTTTCTTTTGATTTGAGATTTCATATCTAACAATCTGAGATTTGAAATCTTTGCATCCTCCCCCATACTCCTGTGACAAACAGACCAACTGAGACAATATGGCACACCGAAGCATCTGCAAACCTGTGTCATAATGTCACATTAGGTATATATTCGAATCCCTTAAATAACTGATGATTAGGTACTTATGTATATTAATGTTTTCTGGCACGGTTTATGTTTACATAATAAACGTGGCTTGCCGATGGTAAGGCGCGATCAAACGGTTCTTTGAATTAAAGGTACAGAAATGGAAATGGAGTGACCGGTTGAAACGGCGATCAGCCGGATCACGCGGAATTCTGTCGCCGTAGGAAGGAGTAGCTATATGAATAGTCTAACGCGTAGAGAAAATAAATGGAATCCGCTTCGTGAGATGGAGGACATCCAAAATCGGATGATGTCGTTATTCGATAATACCTTCGGGCGGTTGCCGATGAAAAAGGAAGGTGGAGAAGAGAAATTGACCTTCTCCGAATGGGCGCCGCTTGTGGATATCTCCGAAGACGAAAACACTTACTGCATCAAGGCAGAGTTGCCGGAAGTTAAGAAGGAAGACTTGTCCGTGACAGTGGAAAACGGTGTTCTTACGATTACCGGTGACCGGAAATTCGAGAAGGAAGAAAAGGGCCGGAAATATCACCGTGTGGAACGCGGTTACGGAAAGTTCAGTCGTTCCTTTGGTCTGCCGGACGATGCGGATAGTTCAAACGTCAATGCCGAGTTCAAGAACGGTATATTGACACTTAACGTGGCCAAGAGTGAAAAGGCAAAACCGAAGGCCATCGATGTAAAGGTTACCTGAGGTTAATAGGTTGAATGAAGAAACCCCGCAGTCTGGAACTGCGGGGTTTTTTTTATGAAAAACTTAGTGTTGTCATAGAAGCTATCGTACGTAAGATGCAGATTGGTTGGTTTTTATTGTGATTGGTTAATTTGTATTTCACGAGATGCCGAAGAAAAGAAAAGAATACGCGCGCGCCGGGGTCGATATTGACCTTGGGAATCGGTTGAAACTTGGCTTGCCCACACTCTTGGGACGAACCAAGCGTAAGGGTGTAATAGGGACAGTCGGAGGATTCGGCGGGTTATTCGCGCTGGACACAAAGAAATACCGTAAACCCGTTTTGGTCTCGAGTGTCGACGGTGTCGGCACTAAGCTCAAGGTCGCATTTGCCGTAAACCGTCATGACACCATCGGCCAGGACTTGGTCAATCATTGCGTGAACGATATAATCGTCATTGGCGCGGAGCCGTTATTTTTTCTCGATTATTTAGGAGCGGGCAAGCTGGAGGAGGGGGTGTTTACAAAGATTATCGAGGGCTTCGCCAAGGCTTGTGCTGAGAACCATTGCGCGTTGATAGGCGGGGAAACGGCACAAATGCCGGGATTCTACTCGGCCGGCGAATACGACGTGAGCGGCACCATTGTCGGTGTAGTCGAGAGGTCGAGGATTCTGGACGGGCGCAGGATAAAACCGGGAGATATACTGATAGGGCTTGGATCGAGTGGGTTGCATACGAACGGGTACTCGCTGGCGCGGCGCGTGGTATTTGATGTGATGAAGCTTAAGCCCGGCAGCCGGGTGGCAGGACTGGACTGTTCTATCGGCGATGAGCTGCTTAAAGTGCATCGGTCATACGGGCCATTGACCGGTGGGCTACTGAAGAGGTTCAACAACAATGGCAGTGGTATTGCGATAAAAGGGATGGCGCATATTACGGGTGGCGGATTCATTGACAACCTTCCGCGTGTAATGCCGAAGAACTGTGATGCAATAATCCGCAAGGGGTCTTGGGAAGTCCCGTCTATTTTCGATATCATACAGCGTGAAGGCAGGATTGTAGATGCCGAGATGCATCAAACATTTAATATGGGCATCGGCATGGTCTTGATTGTTGATACGGGACAAGCCGATGCCTTGATGAGGTCTATCCGCGCACGAAAGCACTCGGCATGGGTGATCGGTGAGATTGCCAAAGGCGCGCACGAGGTGCATCTGAAATGATTATCCCGGGCTTATATATTTGAGATTTGAGATTTGAGATTTCAGATTTGAAATATGAGATTTTCGTAGCTAAATCCAATTGAAGGAGTTTGTTGGATTACGTACATTTTTCGCTTCTTTTTCTATTGATAGTAATTTATGTATTAAGTAAGTTTATGGTAATCTAATGGAAATATAAGCTGTTGTGTTTTTTTCGAGGGGACAATTGTAACCTCAAGAGAGAGGGTGTAATGACGGCGGAATGGGGATGCCTGCTCAGTAGTGGTACTCTGGGTACGGAAGTCCCGAGCGAAGGATTTATGAAAGAAGAGAATAAATTTGCGCGGATCGAGCCTCACCCATTGCTTCCTGAATATATGACATTGGTTTGTTTAATCGATGATCAGCCCCTTGTCGGTGAAGCGGTACGCAAGTGTGTGGAAGAACAGGCGGATGTAGACTTTCACTTTTGTCAAAATCCCGGTACTGCGGTTGATACGGTAGTTAAGATCAAGCCCACCGTAATATTACTTGACCTGATCATGCCTGAGATAGACGGATTCGAGTTGCTTGTGAGGTTCAGGGAGATGCAGGAATCGCGTGATATCCCCATAATTGTTCTTTCCACCGACAACAATCCTGAGATAAAGAGTCGTGTATTCAGTTTGGGCGCTAATGATTATCTTGTTAAGCTTCCCGATAAGATAGAGTTGCTTGCGCGTATCCGGTATCATAGTCGGGCGTTTATAAACCAGTTACAGCGTGACGAAGCGTACCGCGCGCTACGCGAGAGTCAGAGACAATTGCTCGACAGCAATTCGGAATTGTGCTCGTTAAACCAGAGGCTTGAGAGCGCCTCTCAGGCGAAGTCGATTTTTCTGGCTAACATGAGCCATGAAATCCGGAATCCGATGAACGGCGTGCTTGGAATGACCACGCTGCTGAGTGAGACGGATTTAGACAATACGCAAAGGGAGTACGTTGACAATATTAATATTAGCGCGGAGGCGCTGTTGGAGCTTACAAATGATATTCTGGATTTATCCAAGATCGAGTCAGGCAAGATCAAAATCCAGAAACGCCCTTTCAGTCTTTTCAAATGCATAGAGGAAGCGCTTGAGTTGTTTGTCCAGAAGGCGGTAGAGATTGGATTGAACCTCGCTTATTTTGTGGATGACGATGTGCCGGCGTGGATACAGGCAGACCCCGTACGGCTCCGGCAGGTACTGGTCAATCTGATCAGTAACGGTATTAAATTCACGGAAACAGGCGGGATAACGGTTAATGTAGAGCTCGCAAATGAAATATCGGAGACCGGTAGCGCGGATGAATTCAAACTACATTTCATTGTCAGCGATACAGGATCTGGTATTCCGTTGAATCTTCAGGAGCATATATTCGATTCATTCATGCAAGTGGACAGCACGGATACAAAAACGTATTCGGGTACCGGCTTAGGATTAGCGATAAGTAAGCGCTTGGTCGATTTAATGGGCGGCAATATTTGGGTTATCAGCGATAGCGGCAGGGGGGCGGCTTTTCACTTTACCGCCAGGGCGCTTGCTGTGTCCGGCGCCTCTGAAGCGCAAACACGCAAGAAACAAGACGATTTGGACGGCAAGCAGGCGTTATTGATAGAAACCGATGAAGTTAACAGGCGGATTCTGACCCATCTATTCGCGCGATGGGGGCTTGGCTTTGCGATGGATACACCGCGGCTTGATTCATTGGATAACCGGGAGGGGACAATGAATTGCGATTTGGTGATGGTTTCCGGTGACGTTTGGAGTTCGGAGCCGGGTATACGCGGAGACTTTATTGAAAGGCTCCTCAATAATGCAGGGAAAAGACCGTTGCCGATCATAGTGACTTCCTATCAACCGTTAAAGCAGTGTAATTCCGGAGTGACGGATGACATTTCCTTGTTCTGGTTAAAGAAACCATTATGCCACGGTGAAATCCTGGAGGTAATCAGAAGCGCCGTTACAGGCGCTACGTACATCACCAGAGAGAGGAAAAAGGAATCGCCGTTTGATCCGGAACTGAGCAAACGCGTCCCGTTGCGGATTCTCCTTGTCGACGATAATCAGATCAACCGTAAGGTATGCCAAGGTTACTTGAAACGCCTCGGGTACCAGCCGGATGTCGCCGTCAGCGGCGCCGAGGCATTGAAATTTCTCATGCATAACTCATACGACTTAGTCTTCCTGGATATGCAGATGCCGGATATGGGAGGAATCGAGACATCCAAGCGCATTCGCGAATCCGCGCGGAGCAACGAGAAGCCGGTGCTTGTGGCTATGACCGGCAACGCGCTTGTCGGAGACAGGGAGCGTTATCTGAAGGCGGGGCTCGATGATTACCTGTCCAAGCCCCTTAATGTTATCGATGTTCGGCGGGTAATCGAGCACTGGGGGTACTTACATAACAACGCTAAGGCGGAAAAAGCGACGAACGCGTGATCAGCAATTCTCATTTTGGAGCGCGGCTGTGTCCGAAGGATCAGCCGCAGCGGCTGCGAATGCCATGGCTATATTCGATTACCGGGGGCAACGGCTTTTCGGGAGTGCAGCGACTGGCTTTCAGCAAAGTCGCGCTCCAAAGATTGATCATGCCCGATATATGCGGATTAGCGCAATTTACCCCTAGTTCCGCGGTAGAGCGACCTTACCTGTACGCGTGAGGGCAAGGAGCCCGAACGGCTTCATCAGCTCGATAAACTTTTCGACCTTACTCTCGTCGCCGGTGACCTCGATGGTGAGGTTATTGGGTTGGACATCGACAATTTTAGTGCGGAAGATGTCGTTGATCTGCATGACCTCGGCCCTGGTCTTGGGATTGACGGAGACTTTCACGAGGACGAGTTCTCTATCGATATATTCGCCTTCTCTGAAGTCGTGGACATGCAATACTTCGACGAGTTTTTCCAGTTGTTTGACTATTTGATCGAGCGTGGCGTCATCGCCGCGGGTTACGATAGTCATACGCGACGTATGTTGATCTTGGGTGGGCCCGACATTGAGAGTGTCGATATTGAACCCGCGGCCGCTGAATAACCCCGCGATCCGGGTCAACACGCCGAACTTATTCTCGACTAGAACGGAGATGGTATGTCTCATGGTAGCCTGTTACTGTTCTTAAGGATTATTGTGGTTCTGATGGAATCATGCCCTGTTGACGCGCGTAATTGAATAATCCGCCTGCATCAACTACGGGTTTAACTTCTCCGAGTGGTTTCAATTGATATGTCGCGCCGGTGGATTTAATCATAAATTCGCCGGACTCGAGGTCGAGTGCTATTACATCGCCGGTTTTTAATTTCTCGCATAGCCTTTCATCGCACTCGCATGGATACACCTCACCTGTTGCGATAGAGTTCCGAAAGAAAATCCTCGCAAAGCTTTGGGCGATAACCGCCTTGCACCCTGCCGCGCCGAGCGCAATGGGCGCATGCTCCCGCGAGCTGCCGCAGCCGAAATTCCGGCCTGCAACGACAATGGGATACTCGCTGTTCACTTCGCCTTCGTTGACGTATCTGATCGGATATGCCGTATCGGGGAGGCCGCACAGTGCGTAACCGCCCAACTGTTCGTATTCCTCACGGATAGTCGGTACAAGATTCAAGTATTGCGCAGGGATAATTTGATCCGTATCGATGTTATCTCCTACGACAAAAACCGGCCCTTCGATTCTCGATTCCATGAGCTAGAATTTGAACTCAATCCTCCGATTTTTCAATCAGATTCACATTGGTTTTGAAAACAGGGCTTGGGATACGCCTGAGACCGGCCAGGCGGTTCTGCATTGTTGTTTGCATTTGCACGACTCGGTTATCAGGCTGATTGGAGTTTACATCGATTACGACGGCGATAGAATGGATACAAACGGGAACGAAAGATTAATTATTGATATATCATGAAAAGTAGAATTGATCCATGCTGTGCCGGTTCGAAGGTTCTTCGAGTTTGTATTTCAATTCTTATCGTACTTAGCGCTATATTGATTACGCCGTGTATGCGCGCGTCCGAGTGGGTGTTATGGTATGAGAAGCCCGCGGAGAAATGGGTCCAGGCCCTGCCCATCGGCAATGGGCGTCTGGGCGCTATGGTATTCGGCGGCGTAGAGGAGGAACGCATCCAGTTGAACGAGGACACGCTATGGGCGGGGAGTCCCGTGGACAGGGATCGCGAGGGCGCATACGAGCATTTGGACGAGGCGAGGGGGCTGTTGTTCGAGGGCAAGTACCTTGAGGCGCAACGGATCATGCAGAGTGAGTTCATGGGCCCACGGTTGATAAGGAGTTATCAGACACTTGGTGATATCGAATTCGAGTTTGATCACGGCGGGACAGTCGAGGATTACCGTCGTGAACTGGACTTGGACTCGGCGTTGGCGAAGGTGACTTATACCGTAGAAGAAACCACCTACGAACGCGAGGTGTTCTCGAGCCCGGTCGACCAGGCCATATACGTGCATTTAGCGGCGCATGGCGATAAGGCGTTGAACTTCAAGGTTCGTCTGACACGCCCGGCTGATGCGAAGGCGACGGTTGAAGGCAACACGATAGTCCTGCGCGGTCGCGCCGTACAGGGTGAGGAGCACTCCGGCGTGCGCTTCGAGTCCAGGTTGAAGGTTAGTATCGATGGCGGTGAATTGCGTGCGGCCGGCGACGCTATCTCGGTCAGCGCCGCCGACTCGGCGGTGTTGAAACTGGTTGCGGCGACCGATTACCGTGGCAGTGATCCGGCGCAACAGTGCGTCGGCTACCTGGAAAGGTTGGAAGGTAAGACCTACGAACATGCCTTATCGGATCACTTGAAGGAACACCGGCGGTTGTTCCGGCGAGTGGACTTAGAGTTAGGGCATGCGGACAACGAGAAGCTGCCTACAGATGAGCGGCTTGCCGCAATTAACGACGGCGGGAGAGATCCGCAGTTGTTCGCGCTATACTTTCAGTTTGGACGGTATCTTCTGATCTCCTCGTCGCGGCCGGGATGCATGCCTGCAAACCTCCAAGGAATTTGGAACGAGCATATCCAAGCGCCGTGGAATAGCGATTATCATGTAAACATCAATATTCAGATGAATTACTGGCCGGTCGAGGTATGTAATTTATCCGAACTACACGAGCCGTTCTTTGACTTGATAGACGCGCTCAAGCCGCGCGGCCGTAAGACGGCCGAGGATGTGTATAATTGCCGTGGTTTTGTGGCGCATCATACGACGGACGCCTGGTGGTTCACGAGTCCGATAGGGAGCATCCATTACGGCATGTGGCCGATGGGCGCCGCGTGGTCGGTCAATCACCTGTGGGAGCATTTTTTATTTACGGGCGACAAGGAGTTCCTGGCGGAACGCGCGTATCCGACCATGAAAGAAGCAGCCTTGTTCTTCTTCGACTACCTCGTCGAAAATCCGAAGACCGGTAAGCTCGTTTCCGGCCCTTCGATATCACCGGAGAATTCGTTTTTCACGCCGGACGGCGACCGAGCTTGTCTTTCGATGGGGCCGTCGATGGATCAGGAGATAATCCGGGGCTTGTTGGACAATTGTATCGAGGCGTCGGAAATCCTCGGAATAGAGGACTCGTTTACCGAGACTGCGCGAGAGGTGAAATCAAACCTTGCTATGCCGGGAATCGGTTCCGACGGGCGGCTGATGGAATGGGCCACGGAGTTTAAGGAACCGGAGCCGGGGCATCGGCATGTCTCGCACCTGTACGCGCTGCATCCCGGTGATCAGATTACTCTACGCGGAACACCTGAGCTTGCCGCGGCGGCCGAGAAATCACTCGTTTACAGGCTTGAGCATGGCGGCGGGCACACGGGTTGGAGCAGGGCATGGATTATCAATTTCTGGGCGCGACTAGAAGAAGCCGAGAAGGCTTATGAGAACTTGTCGCTCTTACTGCAAAAATCGACATTGCCGAACCTGTTCGATACGCATCCGCCGTTTCAAATAGATGGTAATTTCGGGGGAACGGCGGCGCTGGCGGAGATGCTGATCCAAAGCCATGCCGGCGATGTGTCGCTCCTTCCCGCGTTGCCGAGCGCGTGGAGCGACGGCTATGTGCGGGGACTCAAGGCCCGCGGCGGATTCGAAGTCGATTTGAAATGGGCGGATAATTCACTGACCTCGGCGAGCCTCTTGTCCGAGCTCGGACAACGCTGCCGGCTGTGGACACGTACAGGCGTCGATGTTTTCAAGGGCGACACACGCCTGCGGGTCGAGCGTGAAGGTGAGAACGTGGTTGTATTTGA
>JAIPKD010000040.1 GCA_021733835.1 Verrucomicrobiota bacterium | reverse complement strand
AATCCAATCACGCAACCATCGGATCTGTTCATCGTCGACCCATCTACCTTGTATACACTTCTTTTTACTCACGCATTGCAGTTGAACTCAAAATTTCACTGTAGTCCAGAACAATCGGCAACAACTTGCAGATGCGCCCGGTGAAATTGGGAATCGAATGAGTCATGGACCAAGTTGATCCCTATGGATATTATTATTATGGCCCATCACCAAGTGGGATGGAGGAGGAATCCGCAAAAATAAACCTGCGTCAAATCTACAGTCCACGGGAATTTAAATCAATCGAAAATGAAATCGTAAGGCTTCTTAAAGAATACAAAAGTGGGTGGGATTACGGCCATGTCCATTTCGCCCCCAGCGCTGTTTATCGGGATTTCGTAGCGGGTGAAGCAGCGCTTCAATCCCGATTTGGAGTCAGGGTTCATTTGTTTGAAAATCGGCGGGGAAATCAAGGGGAGACAGACAACGAAAATGATCCTCAATTAAGTGATTTTAGTGGGCGCGGACGCTATTTGGGCTTTGTTGTTTTGCGGCCACCTGAAGCGCATGAGAAATCTAAGCCTAAGAACCAACCTTTTTTATCCGACATCGGTTTCACATATATTCTAGAAGCTGAATTGGTGCGGCCGAACTATATGTTCCGGCCATCGTATCATCTGATATTAACGAGCGTATCTTCTCCTCGTTTTGGAGTTTTGCCGTTTCGAAGCGCAATGTATGCGGCCGCGGATGCGAAGGATAAGCAAAATCGCCGTTCAATCTGCATGAACTTGGCGCTTAGCCAGGCTTTGCATCTGGTTATGGGGCGATTTGGTACTCGGCCTGTAAACCATGTTGAATTTGAATACTTTGCTTGGGAAACGAGTAAAGGAACAAAAACACGGGTTCAAATTACCAGAGACGGCGTACATTTCTTGGAAGCGCTGAAGTTACTCCGCGAGGAGTGTAATGCCGGAGGATTCTGGGGCGCTTTTCAAAATGGTAGCCAACCAGAGGCAGACTTAGATAACGACGCGGCGATTTGCATCATGGAATCGTTAGCCAATGGGTTACCGGTAATCTTAATGGTGGATTACCGGTATCTAGTAAATTTTCCGAGGAAATCAGGCAGTGGAAATCCAAATTTGCCACAAGAACCGCAAAATCATGCATTATTCATCCTGGGAATGCACTTTGATTGGAATGAGCAGACAATAAATGTTCCAAGCGATCGGCTAGTGCCTGATAAATTTGTGGCCCATGATGTCATGAAAGGGCCCTTTATTGAATGGACGAAAGAAGAGCTTTTCGCGGCAGCAAAAAGAGTTAAATTCCAGGATTATAAACCAGGAATATTTTTTATTGCTATCGGGCCAAAGGCGCTAAAATTGAATCTGCACCACGCCCGTCAATCAGCGGCAGCGAGAATATTTCGGGATCACATGAGATATAGATATAGCAAAGCGCTAAAAACGTATTTTAAATTGTACACTATAGAGATCGAAAATAATCAAAATATAAAATGGAGATTAAAGACACTGTTGGCCAATAGGGATAAGATTTTGCAACACTATCCATTGAGCAATCCGCCGGTATTTAATAAAGATTGCTATTGGGCAGTCGAAGCAAGACCATTACAGAATGAGAATATAAATTTAGTTGGCGGGATGCCGCCGGCGTTTGTATATGTTTATGATGCAACGATCGAAGCAATGGGTAATATAACTAAATTGATGCCCACGTATGTGTTAAGATGGACCAATACGGGGAATAGCGATCCAAAATATGCCATCGTCAAATAACAAGTTGTCTGAAATCTGTTCCAATATTCCAGAGGTTAGCTTGATCAGCTCTTGGCTGATCCAATCGCCCCCATCTACGCCTAGAAACTATCCTCCAGCCCTTTATTACGCAGTCCGGCAGCGGATCAGGCTATTGGATTTGTATTTTTTGGATGGTTCGGATTTAGACTGGTATTTAAGAATTGCAAAGGACAATCCAAAAGTAAAGTTTACTGAATTCCTAAAATCTCTGGGAGAAATTCTTTTGAGTCAGGTTCCGGAACTGAAAATAAATACTGTTTTTTCGACAGTGTTTAATGGAAGTAACCCCAAGAAGATCGAAGATGCTTTTTATAAAAACCCCGTATTTTTCGCTGCCAGCCTTACCCCGGTACACGTTGATCGTATTGGCAAAGAACTAGTAGCTGGGTTAGCAAAACATTACGAGGGGGAACTTTTTGGTTTGCGTCCACGTTTTGGCGCTCTTGCCACTTTCTGGCCAATGATCAGCCTCACGGAAGACGAGGATAAGAAGGAATTGGCAGGTTGTCGAAAAGCTGCCGTTAAAGCATTGCAAAACTGCCTCTATTTGGCCAAGCGTATAGGATGCAATCATGTGGAGGCAGTTGGAGGTAGCGCGGTGCCTGAGCAAACTGACGCGCAAGAGACTGAAAGAAACGTAGTTGCTTACCGAGAAAAACGAAAAGAAGCCATCATTAAAAGTATAGAAGAAATCTATAATGTAGATGACTTAGCAAATATCTTTAACCGAAAAAAAGAAGATATTGAGAGTAGTCTTCCGTTTATGTGTCTAGAAGCGGAGCCGGGCGCCGGTTATTTGTTCAAAGATGCCGAAAGCATAATCGAGGTGATTAACAGATTGGGATCAGATACGCTTGCCAAGAAGAAAACGCTGATGAACGTAGACGTGGCGCATTTTTTTCTGATTGATCAATACAACGAGATTAAAAGGAAAAAGGGTTCTAAAGTAGCAAAGAAGCAAATTGACGTAATAAAGAGACGAAAAAAATTAGTCGGTCATATGCACCTGAGCGACCACACACGTGCGCATGCATCTGATTTAACCCCAGGAACATACCACTTTTTCAATAATTACAAACCTTGGTTGGATTTGGCTACTGAACTATGCAATCGACGCGACGTTAATTTTTCCAATATCATCGCAGTTGAACTAGAGGCTGTAAATGATGTATTTGAAGCCACACGCGCAGTGGCGAAAATCCGAGGTTGGCTGGAGAATTTGAGGTTAAAGAATCAAGAGAAAGCGCAAAATTCGCGTAAACAGAGGAACTCTTTTCAATTCCCGCTTTCCGAAGGCGCATTGCTGGCAGTTGATATTGGTAAATCCACTGAGGCGATTATCACTCGTTTTAAAGGGGTCGAAAACATCTCGGGGGCTATTACGGCTTTATGTGATGTAATATATGATAATAATGGATCCGTATTGTCGTTTACCGGAGATGGAGTTATTGCCTTTTTTGACAAAAACCATTTCCTTGATGTCCAGGATGCAATTAAGTTTGCGGGGAATGCGGCTAGAAGTTTGGGTTGCGAAGTGATTAGGAGAATAGCGCCAATAGGGGATAATGAAATCACTTTACGAGTTGCTCTACACTATGGAAAAATTTGCGTTCCGACAACAGGTGAATTGCGCCATCAGGCTATCGGTCCTGAAGTAGTCCGTGTAACCCGTGTATTAGACTGGATTACAAAACAAATTGAACCAGCAATTCCACCTAGTAATCGAAATAGTGTGATCGCCACCACAGCGGAATTCTGGAATAGAATTCAGGACATTAATCAGGGTATTGTACGGAGAGGTGGGTTTAGAAAACGCGATTTTAAAAAATGGGGTGAACATCACTTGAAAGGGCTCCCCAAAAAAAGTGTGCTCTATTTGGAAAAACGATTCATACCAAGATAAGACTGCTGTTACTTTCTTATCGGTTCTGGATGACAGCATCAATCCTTCCCAGATCAGCGAGCGCCAAGAGAGAAAATAACGCAGTATTCATGGCCATCAAAGTCCGGCACATCCACATCTCAATCCACTGAGCATCGGACAGTTCGTAGCATGAGCGAGAGTGTCTGCTTGCCGAGATGAGTTCATTAACGGTAGCAAAGAACTTGCCGTAAGTTTCAGAATTGGTTTATATTCTTCCGACAATGCAATTTTCTTTGGCTCCAGGCGATGAAAAGATTATCCAGGAGGCTATCACAGAAATTCTAAGCGCATAAACATGTCCGATTCAGTCACGCCACTTTCGCAAATCAATATCACGCTCGGTACCGCAGGGCATATCGACCACGGGAAAACGGCGCTGCTCAAGCTGCTCACCGGATGCGAAACAGACCGTTTGAAAGAGGAGAAGGCGCGCGGTGTGAGTATCGAGTTGGGCTTCGCCCCATGCCGGTTGGGCGACCTGGAAGTGGGGATCGTAGATGTACCGGGCCACGAAAATTTTATTAAGACAATGGTCGCCGGGGCTTCGGGTATCGACGGTGTAGTCTTCGTGGTCGCCGCCGATGACGGGGTAATGCCGCAGACCCGCGAACACCTGGAAATCCTTACCCTATTGGGCGTGCGCTACGGGATGGTGGTACTCACGAAGACGGACTTGGTTACGCCCGAACAGGTTCGGTTTGTACAAAACGAGGTTAAAGGATTTCTTCAAGGTACTTTTCTTGAAGACGCGGTAGTATGCCCTATGTCATCGGTCACCGGCGCCGGATTCGATCTGTTTTATACGGAACTTAAGAACCTGATTCAGCGTATCTCACCCAAGACCACAGAGGGCGTATTCCGTCTGCCCGTCGAACGCGTATTTTCAGCCAAGGGTTTCGGCACGGTGGTCAGCGGGATTCCCGTCAGCGGCTCGATAAGAATCGGCGACGAATTGATCTTACTACCGGCTGGCCGAACAAGCCGGCTCAAGGCCGCCCAGGTTTACGGCCGGGACGCCGAAACAGCCAAGTGCGGCCAGTGCGCCGCTCTTAACCTACCGCAGTTGGATTACAAAATCGTCCAACGCGGTGATGTGCTGACGCAAGAGGGTTACTTTGAACCGAGCCGATGGTTCTTGTGTGAGTTATCCCTTCTTGAGTCCACCGATTTTAGGATCAAGAACGGCATAAAAGTAAAATTCCATACCGGCACAAGCGAAATAACGTCTTCGATATACTCGATTTGTCTCTCCGAACCGGACACACCTCTGACCGGCTGGAAGCATTACATTCAAATTCAAACAGCGCACCCGATTGTGGCCGGCCCCTGTGATCGATTCATCCTCCGCTCGCTCTCCCCGGCGCGTACCATCGGCGGCGGCAGCGTTATCGAGGCGCTTCCACGGAAACTCAAACGCTCGCATATCGATCCGGAACGCGACATCTTCCAGCGTTCTGCGGCGGTCAAGGCGCCTGAATCGTTTATCGAGTACGCCGTTCAAACGGCGCGGCGCGGCGCAGCGCGGCCGCCCGAGCTCGCATTCCGCGTAAAACAACCAATTGGGAAAGTCCAATTGGTTCTCCGTTCCCTGATCGAAAACCGATCCGTGGTGGAATTACCCAGTAGATTATTCATACACAAGAAAACGCTCGACCGCGTGAACTCTGTCATTATCAAACACCTCGAAACCTACCACTCACAAGAACCGCACAGCGCCGGGATACCGGAAAAGGAACTCGCCGATTACACCGGCTTCGACAAGGGATTGTTCGACGGCGCCCTGAACCTCCTCCTCGAACACGGCCGGGTGATAATACGTAAAGACCGTATTGCACTGCCGACGCACCGGGAACAGTTTGATCCGCACCAACAATCGCTCCTCGAGAAAGTGGAAGATTGCTTCAAAAAGGATATGTTCCGGCCGCCGCGGAGTGAGGAACTTCCGGCCTTAACCAAGATCGAAACCGCTGAGGTAAACCACGCCGTCAGGCTGTTGATCGAACACAAGCGCCTGATTCGCGTCAGTCACGATATGATCTTCCATGCAACCGCCGTAAAAACGGCACAAGAGCGTATTGCCGAACACATCCGCGGCAAGGGCCAAGGCCGGCTGGAGAGCGTCGATTTCAAGTACCTAATCGATACCACCCGTAAATACGCGCTGCCGTTGCTCGACTACATGGACAAAATCGGTTTCACACGCCGCGTCGGCAATACCCGTTATTTGAAATCTTAAATCTTAGATTTCAAATTTCAAATTTCAAATTTCAAATTTGAGATTTGAGATTTGAGATCTATTCCGGAATTTGCCGATAAAATCGGCTTGAAAAAGTGCGATAATTGCGTTATACAGTCTCAACTTTATATTAGTTCGATGCACGACCGATCCGGGCGACATTTTGGTGTCGTTCAGAAGTGGGCAAACACTGCGCATATTGAAGTTGCAAGTTGCCTCGGATACGTGATCGACATGAAGAAAGGAGTCTTATGAACAAAAAGGTAGGATTTAGTTGGGTATCAAAGGTTCTATGTTGCGTTATTTTTGGGTGGATGGCCTCAGCGGCAAGTGCAATAAACGTCGAGCTTACGCCGTCCACTGTCGGATACGATTACACAAACGGTATTGAGCTTCAGATTTCGGGCGGCCTTACCAACGGCGAGACGGTGATTGTTGAGCATTTTCTCGATTTGAACGGTAACGGCGCGGTTGACGACTCGGAATTCTGTTGGGGCACGTACAGGCTGATCGACGGCGCGGCGCATGTTATCGACGGTGTGACGAATATAAATCGTCCGTTTGACAAGGACGCGAGTATTAACGCGGCGATAACCAGCGATATACCGCTGCGAAAGCAGGATGTCGAACTCGGCATCGGCGGGCATTTGACCAGGGTATCGAGTCCTTATGGTAATTTCGCGCCGGCGGTGACGGAGTACGTAGTGACGAATGCGGCATACGGTCAGAGCATACAAGGTACGGTCACCAGCGGCGGGGCGACCATGTCCGGCGCGGTGGTTGTGGTATTCGTCGATGATATGGAATACTACGCGTCGAGCTTTACTGATGCTTCGGGGAGCTTCAGTATTTCCGTACCGCCCGGAGATTATGCGGTATCGGCTTTCAAGCCGGGGTATTTGGCGGACTTTACGACCGCGCCGGGTTTTACGCTCGAACAGGGCGTCAATAAAACGGTGTCCATCAATATTCCGGCGGCGATGCGGAGTATATCCGGGTCGGTTTACGCCGAGGACACCGACGAGGGTGTGCCGGGACTGATGTTGTTCTTGGCCTCGAACGCCGATCATGCGGCTATCGGCTACACCGATGCGCAGGGGAATTTCACTGTACCGGTCAGCCCGGGCGTATGGGAGATCGAGGTTTCCGAGTTATACCCCGGCCTTGCGGGATTAATGAACCTTGGTGAAGATGTCACCGAGGTGGATACGACAGCGGGAGATGTGACGGGGATCGATATTCCGTTGAATCGGGTTAAATCGCTCATCTATGGGTATGTGAAGGACTCGAACTCAAATCCGGTGAGCGGCATCGAGGTTTACGCCGATTCAATGCAAGGTGAAGGCGAATCCGATTCGTATACGGACAGCGATGGATATTTCGTACTCGGCGTGACGGAGGGGGATTACTGGGTCGGTTTGTCGTCGGACGACCTCAGGCAGCTTGGGTTAATCGGGCAAGGCACGAATTTAAATAACATACAAGCGGGCAAGGCGTATCGTGTCGACTTGAGCGTTGCGCAAGGAACGGCGCGTCTGGCCGGGCGTGTAACAGACGACACCGGCGCGCCGTTGTCCGATATCTGGATCAGCGTTTATAATCACGAACTCGGTTTTTACTTCGGCGATGATACCGATGACGAGGGATACTTCAGTGTGGATGTAGTTGAAGGGCAATGGCGATTGACGTTGGATAACAACGAGTCTGCTGAGAGGGGGTTGGTCCCGCTGGAGGCCGTTTATGATGTTGCTGCAGGCCAGGAAATAACCAACATCACGTACCAGGCCAAACGCGCCACCTCCTGGATACACGGGACGGTTGAAGATAATCAGGGAAACCCCATTGGTCAGATCAGCGTGACCGCCTGGGCGCAGATCAGCGGAAAGAATTATAATCTCTGGCTGAAAACCGACAGTCAAGGCAGCTTCGACTTCGGCGTTATCAACGGGCAATGGAATTTATTCGTCGATAACGGTGAGTTGAACGAGCGCGGCTATAATTCGATCGAGTCGAAGAACGTCACCGTATCCGGCGCTGATAAAACAGTTAACTTCGTTGAGCCCGGCGATCTGCCGCTGGAAATCGAGACCGGTGGACTCCCGAGCGCGAATGCGGGCGTCTACTACGAGGCCTATCTAGACGCATCGGGCGGTCAACCACCCTACTCGTGGTCGCTCATGCTCGGATCGTCCCCGTTACCGCCGGGTCTGGTCTTGGAAGATAACGGCCGGATTCACGGGATTCCCGAGGCGGCTGGGGAGTACGAGTTTATAGTGGAATTAGCGGATGCCGAGGAACAAACAACCGAGCGTATATTAACGATCAACGTACAACCGCCGTTGCGCATCGCCAACGAATCATTGCCCACGGCATTTGCCGGGATCGATTACGAGGCTTGGCTCATGGCGGAGAATTATTCGGGGCAGCTCGAGTGGTCGGTTGTTTCGAACTCATTACCGGCGGGGCTGACACTCACCTCGGAAGGCCGAATCTACGGCGTACCGTCGGCGGCCGAAACGAATACGTTTACCGTGCAACTCACCGATGAGAATACCTCCATCGAAAAGGAGTTCACGATTGTTGTGAATCCCGGCCTGGAAATAACGACAGGTGAAGTCCTTCCGGCGGGGACACAAGGCGAGTATTACGAGGTTCAGTTGGGGGCCCAAGGCGGGGAACCGCCGTTGAACTGGACATTGCGCAGCGGTTCGGCGCCGCTGCCGGATGGACTGGCGTTGTCCGGCTCCGGCTTGATTTCCGGTACTCCGAGTACGAACGGCACGTTCTATTTCCAATTAAAAGTCTGGGACAGCGGCACACCGGCACAAGAGACATATCGCGTGTTCGAGCTGACGCTGCTACCGCCGGCAGAGCTCGTACCCGCCGTCTTAGTACCGTCGCACATGGACGAAGGCGGCGCGTTCAAGTTCATCATCCAGGGCAAGGCCGGCCGCGGATACTTGATTCAGTCTTCCACAGACCTAATCAACTGGACGGACGTCGTTACTACGAACGCGCCTTCGGATGAGTTCGAATTCAGCGGCGAACAGGTGTCCGGAAAGAAGATGAAGTTCTACCGGGTATTGACGCTGCAATAGCGACTTTTATCAGAATAAGCTCTGTCAGACTGCTGCGACCGGCTTTCAGTACAGTCGCGCTCGGAGACAGGCGTGCGGTGGGATCAATCCTCGTTGAATTTATTTTTAACGAGTTTTTCCAGTTCGGAAATGACATGCTCCGCGTCATCGCCGTCGGCGCACACGCGGATTTTACTGCCGGGCCCTGCAGCAAGCATCATCATTCCCATGATGCTCTTGCCGTTGACGGTTTCGCCGTCTTTTTCCACCATGACGGACGAATCGAAGCGATTAGCTGTTTTAACAAAAAGGGACGCGGGTCTTGCGTGTATCCCCAATTTATTGAGGACAATCAGCTCTTTGATTATTTTTGAATTATCCGAATATTCCAAGCCCTTTTCCATCAATAGTCCTGTATTATGTGGCAAGGAAGGGGTGGATTACAACAAAAATCAATCCGATTTTTGGGACATAAAATCGATGAGTTTCCGATTAAGGTTCTGCGCAGCATTGTAACCGGACAGGTTGAGTTTTGCGTTGAGGGCGGCGACTTCGACCAGGCGCGCCAAATCGCGGCCGGGTCTGACCGGGATAATGACATGCGGCACATCGATCCCGAGAATCTTGGTATATTGCTGACTCATTCCGAGGCGTTCGATATCTTTAACCTTTTCCCATGGCTTGAGCGTGATGATTAGGTCAACGCGCTTCTTTTCCCTGATGCTCTTGACACCGAACATGGCGGCAATGTCAATTATACCGATCCCGCGGACTTCCATGTGATTTCGCGTGATATCGGCGGAAGTCCCCATGATCACGTGCCCGTCGATGAGCGTAAGTTTGGTCAGGTCATCGGCTACCAGACTGTAACCGCGTTCGATGAGCGCCAGAACGGATTCGCTTTTGCCGATCCCGCTTTCACCTTTTATGATCACGCCGACGCCGTGGATATCGACCATGCTACCGATTTCCGTGGCTTTGGGAGCAAACATCGATTCCAGCGCAATAGTGGCAAGGTTGATGAATCGCATGGTGATCGACGGACACGAGAATATCGGGATATTATGCTTGTTGGCGGATTGGATGAGAAGTTTATCGGGATGCAAATGTCTGCATATTACGATGCATGGAATACGATATGAAAACAACTTTTCGTATCTTTCCATCCTTAAACCTTCAGGGAGTGTTTTCAAAAAGCTGTTTTCCGCACTGCCCATTGCCTGAACGCGTTTGAACGCGAAGTACTTGGTGAATCCGGCCAGGGCGAGTCCGGGTCTGTTTACGGTTGGCTCGACTATCTTCCGGTTCAATCCTTTGTGCCCGGCAATGAGTTTCAGCTGGAGGTTAATACCGTTCTGTGAAAAAAAATTCTTAACGGTAATGTTATTCGTTTTCATGGGTATTCGACCGGTTGTTAATAATGATTCTCCTAAATATTGAATTCCGGGCCAAGATAAATCTCCCTGGCATTGGGGTCTTTCACCAGAACCTGTGAATTACCTTCGAATATGACTTCGCCGTGGTGGATCAGGTAAGCGCGATCGACCAGCTTAAGCATTTCACGGACGTTATGGTCTGTGATGAGAATGCCGAGTCCACGTTTTTTGAGTCGTCGAATTATCTTCTGCACTTCATAAACTGCGATGGGGTCGATCCCGCTGAAAGGTTCATCGAGCAGTAGCATTTGCGGATTGGTCACGAGGGCGCGTGTGATTTCGAGTCGGCGTTTTTCGCCGCCGCTGAGTGTGTAGGCCTTGTTCCCGGCAAGGGGTGTGAGGTCAAGTTCATCCAGTAGATATTTCAGGCGGAGCCGTCGTTCTTCGTATCCGAGCCTGCAGGTTTCGAGGATAGCGAGGATGTTTTGTTCTACGGTGAGTTTTCTGAATACCGACGGTTCTTGTGTGAGGTAGCCTATGCCCAGTCGCGCGCGCCGGTGTATGGGGGTAAGCGTGATGTCGCGGTCTTGGAACGTCACGCCGCCCGAATCCGGACGGATAAGGCCGACAATCATGTTGAACGTAGTGGTCTTGCCGGCACCGTTCGGGCCGAGGAGTCCGACTATTTCGCGCGGTTGCACATTGATCGACACGCCATTGACTACCCTGCGTTTCTTGTATGCCTTAACCAGGTTATTTGTATGCAGGAGGGTCATGGTGTCGGTGTATTCCTTTCGTTTCCACTGTTTGCGGGAACGATCGAGCCGGCCTCGCCCAGTGTGTCCGGATTCAATTCCATTCTCGGATTGGTGGCGTTCATTTTCCCCATGACCCTGTCAACGGTGATGACGTCGCCCCACAACGTGCCCATATTATTTCTTACCACCGGGTTTCCCGTTAATTCCACCAGCTCGGTCTCCGTGCTGTAAACGGCCTTTTGTGCTTCGGCATGGGTTTTACGGACGGTACCGCCCTGCTGTTTTTGTAGGAGCACTATATCGACCACACCGTTTGTTGCTTCGGCGGTGATGGTACGGAGCGTACCGTTGGTCGAGAGCAGCACGGACAGGACATCGCAACTGATCTGCATTTGCGGGTCGTCGACCTTGACGTGGCCGATGTATTCGGCGATGCCCTTTTGAGAATCGAGTTCGAAACGCCTTGAGGTGATTTCGATTACTTTTTGTTTTTGTGTCGTCCCGGTAGCCGAATTGGTTGCGGCGGCGGCATCCGGCGTCGGGTCGCCGATGATCGATCCGGTAGTCTCAGTCTGGGCATGGAGTCTCGCCGGTATACCCGGGAATATAAGTACGCAACTAACTATAAAAAACCATGTTCTCATAAAATTAAAAACCGTATGATTGCTTTTGTATAATTGAATGAACGTCATTGGAAATCACTAGGCTGTCGTTTGTCTGGCGCCAAAGAAAACCCGAGCCTGAAATACGGAAGCTGTTATCGCCTGTGCGCGCCGTTATTCGCTCACTTGAATAAGCGGCTTTATTATCCGGGGCGTAAATGCACGACGACACGTCAATAACGTAATTCGTGGTACCGTCCCTGTCGAATATGAGGAGATGCGGCTCGGTTACGCGCACGAAGCCGTCTTGTCCGGTAACGGCCTCCGCGCCTGTGAGCAGTGACCTGAGTTGTGGTGTGCCTGCGCCGTTTGATTCGGTTGTATTTTGACTGTAATACTCGCCTATCTTGAATCCGCGCACCTTGCCCATGGGTGTCTGTTGCGCATAGAAAGTACCTGCGAACAGGAAAAGCGCCAGCAACATCGCAGACTTTACAGCATTACGATTATATGTCGTGTGAATCCGCATTGAGGACGTTATTCCATATATTTATTTATGACATCATCCCATTTCTTCTGGGCCTTGAGGATCATATTGATCACTTCACGCACTGCGCCATGACCGCCGGGGCGTGTTGTTATTATGTGCGCTAATTCCTTGACCTCATCGATCGCGCCGGGGACGGTTACAGCGAGGCCGGCGCGTTTTAGTGCGCCGAGATCAACAATATCATCGCCCATGTAGCAAGTATTCTCCCAGGACACATTGGCACGGGAGAGTATTTTTTCGGCTGTGGCGACCTTACTTTCGTGGTTTTGGAACAGGAAATCCACTGACAGCTCACGCGCTCTTTGCTCGGTGGCGGGTGACGGCCGGTGCGAAATCCATCCGATCTGGATGTCCGATTCACGGAGCAGGCGTAATCCGAGTCCGTCTGAAACGCAGAATCTCTTGATCTCCGTCTGACGATCCATCCAAACGGTGGCATCCGTTAAGACACCATCGACATCGCACAGAAAGAGTCTTACTTTCGAGAGTTTCGATTCGAGTGAACTTTTGCTTTTTTTAGGCATGATAATGGGAGGATTGATAAATATTGATTACTGCCGACAGGAATTCTCGCATTCGATCGAGCGGGATCATGTTCGGCCCGTCGCTGAGCGCATTGTCGGGTTTTGGGTGGGTTTCAATGAATAAGCCGTCGGCGCCGACGGACACCGCCGCCATAGACAGCGGCAGAGCGAATTGGCGTTGGCCGGAGGACTTATCGCCGCCGCCACCGGGTAATTGTACCGAGTGTGTGGCATCGAAGAATACCGGGAAACCGGTCGCCTTCAGTATGGGGAATGCGCGCATGTCAACAACTAAATTGTTGTAGCCGAATGTCGTGCCGCGCTCAGTAATGATGAGTTTAGTGGCACCGAACGCGCGCGCCTTGCCGGCTACTTGCAGCATTTCATTGGGCGAGATGAACTGGCCCTTCTTGATGTTTACGATCTTACCCGTTTCCACTGCCGCCTTTATGATATCCGTCTGCCTGCAAAGAAAAGCCGGCACTTGGAGTATGTCCGCGACCTCCGCCGCCGGCGCGGCCTGTCCGGGTTCGTGGATATCGGTTGTAACGGGCACTTTCTGAGTCGCCCGTACTTCGGCTAGGATTTCAAGGCCTTTTTTGAGGCCGGGCCCCCTGAATGAGCGGTCGGAAGTGCGATTCGCCTTGTCGAAGCTCGATTTGAATACGTATGGAATCTCGAGCTCGGCGCATAAGTCGCGCATGACCGCCGCCGTCTCAAGGCATAATTTGCGGTCTTCAATTACACAAGGCCCCGCAACAAGCTTCAAACTCCCGCTACTACTCAGATCACCCCAAAGTTTCTCATTATCATCGAGCACAAACTCACTTTTATCAGCGATATAGGAAATTGTAAATATCAGAGGTTTATGGCGGAGGCGAATGGGAATTGAACCCACCCAGGACGATTCTCACGCCCTGCGCTGGTTTTGAAGACCAGGAGCAACACCAGTTGCCTGTCACCTCCGGAGAGCACCTAGTGATAAATTGCTTAAAAAGCTAAAAACAGCGACATTTATCATAATAAACTGTTCCTACCGAATTGTCGCCTATCCTTGGCGCTCCAATTCCGACGGAGCGCGGCTGTGTCCGAAGAACCAGCCGCAGCGGCTTTGATTGCTACAACCTTATTCGATTAACGGGGGGAACGACTTTTCCCCACTGCTGAGACTGGCTTTCAACGCAGTCGCGCTCCGAAAGTTGATTACGCCCAATATTACACGGATCATCGCAATTCATCACTAGGACACGCGCTTTTTCGATCGCTTCACACTTTGTTTTCCTTGTAAAACATCATAGCCGGGGAACCGGAAAATGCAATCGCCATCCAGGCCGCCTCGTCGATTTCTTCCTCAGTAAATCCTTTTTGCCGCGCTTTTTCAATATGGATTTTCAGGCACGGCTTACACCGAGTGGCGACGGATAAGGCGATATTGAGCGCCTGCTTGGTGACGGCATCCAATCCACCCGGACGCCCGGCACTTGCCAGGAAGTTTGTGAAGTTCGCCTCTATTTGCCGGACTTGTGATATATCTGTCGCACCTGTGGATACCATGTCGGCGCAGCAACAGGCGTCGGCCGGCTGCGGCTCAGCGGCGTTTGGTTCCTTTGAGGTCGCCGTGCCGGAGCAACAGGCATTACTTACCGGTTCCGGCATGGTACGAGAGTGGTCGGTCTCCAGAAGAATTCTTCCGGTACCCTTGGACTTTACATAACCTATGACCGATGCAAACGCCTGGTCCGCCGCGTGTAATTTATCGATAAGTCCGTCGGCCTTTTCCGGGGCAACGGCGATTAATAGTCCGCCGGAGGTTTGCGGATCGAAGCAGATATCGGCCATAGTCTCGCTTACGCCGGTTCCGGCGACGACCGCCTGCCCGCACGATTCCTTGTTACGTTCTATTCCACCGGGGAGGATGCCGTTTGCGGCGCATTCGAGCACACCCTCTATCCATGGCAATTTGTCCCATGTAATCTCCACATCCACAGCGCTGCGGGATGCCATCTCCGCCAGGTGCCCCATCAAACTGAATCCGGTCACATCAGTAGCGGCATGAGCGCTTGCTTCGATCATCAGCTCCGCCGCCTGTTTGTTCAGGGTGGTCATGGAACGTATAGCCGCCTGGATGGAGGCCGCGGGAGCCCTGCCGATCTGGGACGCGAAGGATATGATTCCGGTGCCCAGCGGCTTGGTTAGAATCAGCGCGTCACCGACCGCCGCATGAGAGTTTGTGATTATCTTCTCCTTCTCGATCACACCGGTCACGGCGAATCCGGCCTTAATTTCCTGATCATTGATACTGTGCCCGCCGATCACCGACACCCCGGCCTCCTTCATTTTATCTATACCGCCCTGGAGAATATCGGACAACGCCCTGTCCGGTATCTTCCTGACCGGGAAACCGATCACGGATAAAGCGGTCAGCGGCCTGCCGCCCATTGCATACACATCGCTGACGGAATTGGCGGCGGCGATCTGACCGAATACATACGGGTCATCCACCGACGGCGTAAAGACGTCCACCGTCTGGACGAGACACCGGCCCTGGCCCAAATCATAAATCCCTGCATCATCGCCGGCCGGCACACCGACGAGCACCCGTGGGTCTTCCGGCACGGGCACATCGCCCAACACCTTCTTAAGAAATGCCTGGTCGATCTTGGAAGCGCAGCCGGCCTTTTCCACCAATTCGGTTAATTTCACAGGGGCGTCGGGCGATTCCAGGTGTTCACCCGCACACAAGCAGACATCTTGTTCCTTGAAGACCGGACAGGGACAAGGTTGTTTCGGGTCGCAGACACAATGCCCCAGCTTGATGGATCGCTGCATCACGCGTTTTCGTCGTTCTGTATTAACCATAATGATACTCCAATTCCTTACGTTTCATATTTTGCCGCTAAAATGGATGCGCCCAGTGCGCCGGTGAATTGAGGCGCCGGGCATATATTTACGGGCAGCTCCAATAATCTCTCGAGCGCTTCCTTCATTCCCGAAATGAGCGCTACACCGCCTGTGAATACCACCGGCGGCGCAATGTCCTTCCCGCCCATCGCCACCGTCCGCTGCGCAATCGATCTCTGGACGCCCGCTATAATGTTCTCGCACGACTGCCCACCGGCCAGAAGGCCTATTATTTCCGTTTCCGCAAAGACCACACACATACTGCTTATTTTGGCCGGATGTTCACTTCTTTCCGCCGCCGGGCCGAGCGCGTCCAGCGGAATATTAAGCCGCTGCGAAACCACTTCGAGAAAACGCCCGGTGCCCGCCGCACAACGATCGTTCATCACGAAATCCCGCACCTTCCCGTCTGCGCCGACACGGATCAGTTTGCTGTCCTGTCCGCCGATATCTATCACAGTAGTCGCGTCCGATACATGATGGAGCACTCCTGCGGCGTGACAGGAAATCTCGGTGACCGTGGTATCGCAGAAATCCAGCATATGCCTTCCATATCCGGTTGCCACGAGGGTACGGATCGCTTTATGTCCGAGACCATTTTCCCGAAGCAAGTTATCATAGAGCCGCCGGGCGCGAACCTTCTGGTTCGTTCCTTGGTCGCATACGGCCGTGGCGAAAACCGTTTGCCTTTGAATATCGAAAAGAACGATCTTAATCGCCCTTGAACCTGCATCAATTCCTGCGGTAATCATGTCTGTTTTCGTGTCTTAATGGTCTCGATCAACGCCTCCAATCGCGTACGGATCGAGGGCTCGATTGAATCGCAAAGAGACGGAACTTCGATCTCGACAACCGGCATGCCGGTGCTTTGCCGGACAGTTTCACCGATCAGTTCCCCTTCATACGCGCAATGAGAGGCGCCGGGAATACGCGAAATAACCACGCCTTCTGCACCGAAGCGCCGTATATCTCCGAGTATCCGCCGCGCGCGATCTAGGGTGGAACCCACCATCGGATCGGCCAATACCGCGCGCGCCAGCGCCTCCATCGGATATGTATCCTCTGGAATCGAATCCAGTGCATGCGCAAATAAGTACTCGCTCCCACAAACGCGCCCGCCGCATTCTTCCAACAAGTTCATTACCCTCAAATCCGCGACGGGATTAATCCAGAATACTCGCACGGCGTCGCCGGACAAAACACCGATTCCACGCTCGACCCTGGCCTCTATCTCGAGGAGTAGTTCCTGCAATACCACCAGCGCCTCGCTGTAATCCGAACAAAAATGAATCGCCAGCATCTCGGAAATCAGCATCTCGAGCGACCCGATCGGCGCGATTTCAGCTGTGTAAACAAGATACCGCAACCGCGCCAGGACTTCGCGAAATTTATTGGCCTTTCGAATTCCGGCCGACAGCATGGACGCCGTCAGCCGGTGTCCGGTTGCGTCCTCCAACAACCTGCGTACACCTTGAAGCTCGCGTTGAACGAACTGCACCTGCGCCGTAGCAGCGTAAAAACCGGTAGACAACCGCACCGCCGTTTCGCCGTATGATGGAGTTCTGCGATGCGGAACTTCCCACCAGTGCACGGGGAATCCCAGTTGTTGAAGACGCTGGGCGATAACCGAAAAGTCGTCGCAGACCGCACCGCTGCTGCTGATCAACAGATCGGGTATCGGAAAATGTTCGCGATTGATAAACGCCCCCGCCATGGCGCGCACAGGACACAAGCTCTCGTCCAGGCCGATCCGGGCAGCCAGCGTAAAAAGGCCCTCGTTCTGCTCCATTAGGCATGGCGTCCACCATGCGCCGTCCGGATAAAACGCGACCAGGTTTTCAAAACTCAAGGCCATAACCGGGACGGTTCCGAGGTCTTTCATGGTTCCCACAATTTTCATTCCATGTCGCCGGTACCGGGCAAGCCGGTCGTTTTCCGACAACAATAAATTCCACAGGGCCAGTGCCGCCGGCGAATTGTCGAATTTCAAATGCGCCAGTCGTGTATCTCCGGATTGAACATGCCGATGTAACGGCCCGCCGAAAAACCGTTCCTCGAGCCCCTGGTCTTCGAGTCGCCAATACCGCGCATCCCATTCCCAAAGCGTGATTTGTGCGGGTTTATCCATGGGAAATCATCTCTAAAAACGCCTGAACACGCGAAAACGCGGATGCCGACAGCGCCTCACCACCGTCCAGGTCCATTTCCAAAATCGGGATCGATAATCGATGCTTGAACTCATGCAACGCACAATGCCATAGATCGCAAAAAACGTATCTTATCAGCAGCACACCGTCGATTTGCTCTTGCCGCACCCGGTTCGAAAACCATGTGTAAATCGCCGTATTCGGCCGTTTCCATACGGCCGGTATCCGAAAATAACGGCTCGCGAGGATCGTGAATTCGTCACCTGTCGTCCTGCCGGAATTCAGACGCGGAATATGCTGTGTCATATTATTCTCCGTAACATCAAGAAGAACTGCCGCCCCGTATGTTCGCAAGAATTCGTCCAGGTCGTGCCGTATGGAAGCTGGAATCGGGCCGCCGATAAGCGCCAGCCTCGATCGCACCCGGCTATCCACCCGAGGCCCGGGCGCTGGATGAGTCTCCACCTGCTGAATCATATCGGCGTCAAAAGTATGCCCCGTTGTCGAACATAAAAAAGACTTCAACCGGATCAATTCGCTTCGATAATAATCCAGCGAATCCCGCGTATCCCTCGAAGGCACATCCAGCAGAAAGGCACGCGCTCGAGTCTCTAGATGCAGCGCATCTCACGCCCTGCGCATCTGGTCGCACGTAGTGGTAAAAACCGGGATGCAATCTTCTCCTCTCTCCGCCTTCAGAATCATGGTCTCCAACCAAGCCTGAGTATAAGGACACCTGCCCTCGACGCAACGTAAACGCGCCCCACGACTCACCGGCACAAGCCGCTGCGGCTCGCATCCGCACGCCGCGATCAATTCCCGCGGTACAAACGAACTTGCATAATAAACGGTCGTCATGCTTGTGCCCGCAAGGCGGTCTCCATCAACGCCTCAACCCGAAGCGCGATCCTTGCGCTGTCCGACGGCGAATAATCAGTCACCAACTTCAGATATGGAAGACTCATCTCTTCCGCTATTTGCCTGACATAATACGATTCGACGTCATACGTCAGACATCCCTGCCAGACGAGTTCGATCACGCACTCGGCATCGTACTCGTCCGCCAAACGCCTGAGGATTTCCAGCCGCCGCGTATTCGGCGTCATGACCGAACAAGGTAAATGCATATACTTACTCGCAAGCGCTTCCATCGGGTCTGATGCGTCCATTGACACATCCTCGAGCAACGGCTTTATACCCGTACAATTCTCCATACAGACCACCGCACCGCCTGCGTTTTCGATGATCTCGACCACCCTTTCGGCGCCGTGAACCGTGGGTACGCCCGTAAGGAGGACGCGGACGCAGGACTGCTTCTCCGAACCGGCGGCGTTCGCACCGCATGCAATCAGGCGCCGGTACTCTTCCAAGTCCTCGTCAATCCCGGAAATGATGCTCTTATATGCCAGCAACTGTAATCCGCTCCAGACCGATGGCGTCTGCTTGTTCATCTCGGCCAGTCGTCGCCGCAATGCGCGCTCGAGATTCATGGTTTCAATGGCCTTCCAAATGCCGGCATCCGCGATCTTCCTATCATACCTTGTTTCCAGAAAACTCCGGAATCTCCGCAGTTCCGAGAGCCAATGATCCATCGCGTGCGGAGCATCGGGCTTCTGCGGCAGTTCCAGCACCATCATATCCTTACGCCGCGCCATAAGTTCATACATCTTCTTCTTTCCGTCACAGGTAGTTTCCGCCACGAGCAGGTCGGACATTTCCAGAAAAGGATTTGTTTGCGTGCAACAGTATCCGTAAGTGGACTTGATCAAAGGACACAATGCAGTGGGCAAATCGTTTTCGGCCGGCGCGATCTTTTCTTCCGAGCCGCCGCATAAACAAACCGGGATTCCGCCGGCGGCCATTATCAGTTCTCGCGGCGTGTACTCGCACATGATCCCAATGATCGGCTTGCCGGCCTCGCGCGCGCGCTCGGCATATTCGCAACAGTTTTCGATCATGGAATCGAAACGGCTATTGATACACGATTGCGGGCAATTCGAGTTGTTGTTCGTATTCGAGCATTCCATCATAATCCTTCCTCTTGTTTCACAATTTCTCGGCGACGAATAATCCCTGGGCAATTTTTCCCGCATGCGCCAACTCTTGCATGAACTTCATTTCCTCGGCAACAGCAGCCATGAGCTCCCGGTTATAACCAAGAATTTTCAGAACATCGTAGGTTTTTTGTTTACTTACCGACTCGAGGTACAAATCCACATAAGGCCCGAACCGGCCGGTATCCTCGGCGCATTTAACCACACAACCGCCGGCGCTGAGCAACTCCTTGTATCCTTCCATGTCCTGAATATTTGGGAATTTCATGAATTGCATAAAACGCTCCGCTTCGGCATCCGTCAATCCGTTCGCACCCTCGATCCAATCGGTAAACGCAATCACACCGCCCTGTCGAACGATTCGTGTGGCTTCACTTATCAGTCTTACCTTGTCTTTCACGTAACACCAGGCGTCTTCGCCCCAGACAAAATCTTTTGAATCCGACGGCAACCGGCTATCGCAGACGTCGGCCTTGACGCACGAAATTTTGTCCGCAAGCCCCTCTTCGCTGCAGCGCTCCCTGCATTGGTTAATAACCACATTGGTAGCATCCACGCCCGTCATCGACTCGACGCCACAGTAGCGAACCAGGAACCGCATTCCGGCGCCATTGCAAGAGCAGAAGTCCACACCCTCCATGCCTTTGCCGATCCCCGCCTTCCCGGCCAGCTCCATCGAAGAAACAAAACCGCCTATATGGATTTGCTCGCCCATTATCAGCTCCCACAGCCGGCCTTCCGCGCCGCTGTAAGCCTCACGCACGGATGCCAGATCGATATTCTCGGTATATTTCATGTTTTTCCTTCACTCATTAATAAAAAAACGGATCAAGAATCATAGATTCTCGATCCGCCGATAACCAATCGTTTAATTCGATAACGCGCTTAACCCGGCAATCCCTTGACCGGGTACAATTCACCTTCACGCCGGAATCCGAGCGCCTCGGTTCCGGTACCATCCCACGCATGGAGGATGTCGCAAAAGCCGTCGGGCGCCCGCCACGAGCGCCGGTAACCTCCGACTCAGCCGCAACCCCTAATTCTCGCGCATAGGAAAACTTCGCTCTCGTCCGGTATTTCAATTCTTAGTTTTCTATTATCTATTAGCATTCTCAATTGGCGGTTAATCCCTTTGGCACGTACAATAAAAACGCTTTCGCTCAAGGTATTATCGTATTTATTGAAATGATATTTTAAATAGAATTAAGGGCTTATCAATCCTTTTTTCGAAAACGAAATCACCAGGCAGCCATAAACGGGCGTATTCACACAATAGTAGATCACCGCGCCGGTTCGGATTCGGATGGGATCAAGTAGTCTTTCATCGTCGAAAACGGCCGGAGCGGTAAGATGATCAGTTTAGGCAATAAATAGACGGGTTCGTATACCGGCTCGGACAGTGTCCCCTCGATTTTATACTCAAACAGTTTGGTCAACGGCTTCAATACGATACGCATTGCCAAGCCCACTCCCCAAACATCGCGGAGGAATACCGCCTCGGCGACACCGTCGATATTCCCGTCGAAATCAACATCTCCCCTATACAACAGCCTCAGACCCGGCGCGCAAATCTCGAGTTCGTCGGTATGTATAACACTATTATCAATAGTAAAAAATGCGTTCGCTTGATCCGCGCGGCTGTTGCCGAGACCTGGTATGAATGCATTGAGCACGGACGAAACGATTCCGAATACCGGCACATCCCAGATCAATCCGTCTTCGAGCGAGACTTTCCCATAACCGTTCCAACTCCCGTTGTCTTTCGTATGCGCCGATGTCACGATCAGTCGTCCGCTCAAATCCCCTTCAAGAGTTTGCCCGGACCCGAATAAATCCGAGACCATCGAATGCGTGTTAACATTGGTAACCGACGCATCGAAATTAAAAACCGCACCTTCACTCGGCGATAAATCGAAATCCGCCGCGCCGTTAAGCCGTCCATCATAGAAAGACGCCTCCACTCCCTCGAATACAAGGTGGTTTGTATGCCAGTATAATACCGAGCTTACTTCAGGGATGCGAAACTTCCAGAAACTGAATTCATCACCACTGACATCGAAGCGCATTCTAGTTTCTTTCCTTTCCTTGACCGGCAACACGCCGTTTACTTCGACCATGGGCGGCTCTTTGAATTCATAAGGTTCGATCGCTTTTGCGGACTTAGGCCCAATCGCGCGCGCCACCGCCATCGGGTCGACGGTTGAAACAATGTTTGTAAAGCACACGATCCTTCGCGGTATATCACATCCTACACCGTCGCCTGTGATCCGGCCTTCAGCACGCTCGAGTTCGATATCCGTTCCCTTGATCCAGCCGTTCGTGAATGCAGCATGCGCGCGTAGACTCTCAACATCCTCGCCACGATAGACGAAGTTCGAGGCGTTGATGCCTCCTTCGAATCCCAGCAATTCGCGACTATGCCAGCGTCCCCATACAACTCCGGAAATCGACGGCGGCTCCCTGAAATCAAAATCGTCCACAGCCTCCTTATGCTTCTGCGATTCAAGCGCAGGGCGGACAGCGGTCGGAATGACCGAACTTTTCACATTCCACCGGAAATCCTTTGTCGGCGTGTAGCAGGTGTATTCAAGCCGAACCTCTCCTTCCGGCCGCCGCACAATTAAATCCGGCAGATACCAGGTCAGGTTCGTGAAGTAGAAATGCGACTCGGCGCCCGTTGCGGGGATACCGCGGAATGATCCATCTTCGATTTCGAACCGTCCCGACATCTCCACCGTAGGCTTGACCGCATTACTCCAGTTCCCTCCCCATTCGCTCCACGGCGGCAGGGTCAACCCGGCCTCGGCCCAAACCTTCGGCGGCTTCTTCCAACCGTATTGCGACAACAACCGGTACGCGCGTTCGGGGAGAATCGGGTCCAACCCATGTGGATCGAAGTCGGTATAAAACTTCCCGGTAACCCGGCGTGTCGCCACATCGATATCACCCGCGCCCTCGAACCGTCCGCCGTAAAGGTTCAAGGCCAGATTCCGTATATCCAGAACAGGCGGATTCCATCCGGCGTCAAACTCCAGACCGCCCGCATGGAAACGCGGTGATTCTATTTCCTCCACCGACAGCCCGATACCCAAGCGGTAAGAAACCAAATAACGCCACGGCCCGAGTTTCTTCAACAGCTCAGGAGCAACCGCGCCGTTGGAACTGAAATCAGAGTTCAATCTCACATTCCCGGCCAAGCCGTATTCGGAGTGTACCTCGCCGACGCTTGAATGCACACGGCCTTTCAAGGCGTCTTCCCGGATATCCCAACTATCGACTTCAACAACGGACTCCACGTCCTTGAACTTAAATCCTCCTCCGGTCACGGTGTCTGCGTCGAACTCCACAATGCAATTCGTCAAGACACCCGTTAGATCGGGCGCTTCACCGGCGCCCTTCACACCGACATTCTCGAACTGAACATCATCGGCTTCGGCCGCATCAGCGGATAACGTGAATCTCTTTAGATGCACGGACTCACCGTTGCTCAACGAAAGCGCGCCCGCTGATGAACCGTTCGTGACCGATACCCAGCCATGAGATAACGCACCGAAATCAACTGAATAATCGATATCAATAACGCCACCCTCCAGCGAGTCCGTCCTTGCATCAGCCACAAAGTGAACCTGTGACGCCTCGATACCGGCCGTCCTTATCCCCGGCAGCTTCGCG
>JAIPKD010000039.1 GCA_021733835.1 Verrucomicrobiota bacterium | reverse complement strand
ATTGTTTAATCCCATTTCGTGCTTTTCGTCACAACAACAAGCCGGAATTTTATGTTCGCATCCAAACCGGCGTGTATGATAAACATGTCATTATGAACATTATGAAGACAACGATTCGGCTATGCCTTACTTTTGTTTTTCTGCTCGCGCTCAGTGCGTCCGGCGATCAAGACCAACAAACCGCCGGTTCACCGAATATTCTCCTGATCCTCGCCGACGACCTCGGCTACGGAGATACATCCAGCTATGGCGGTACGGATATCAAGACACCTAACATAGACCGAATTGTCGAATCCGGGATGAAATTCACACGCGGCTATGCAAATTGCCCCGTGTGTTCACCCAGCCGCGCGGCTATTCTTACAGGGCGTTATCCGGATACTGTGGGTGTTCCCGGCGTCATTCGCACACACAAATCAAACAGTTGGGGGTACCTCTCACAAGAATTCGAACTCCTACCCTTGCTCCTCAAGCGCGCCGACTACCACACCGCCGCAATAGGCAAATGGCATCTGGGCTTGGAACCCGAGAACAGCCCTAATTCCAGGGGCTTCGATTATTTTGCCGGGTTCCTGGGTGATATGATGGATAATTACTACACTCACCGCAGGCACGGCATCAATTACATGCGCATCAACGAGCGCGAGGTCGACCCCAAAGGGCACGCGACCGAAGTATTCACATCCTGGGCGATAGATTATATACGCGGGCAATCTGAATCGACCCAACCGTTTTTCCTCTACCTTGCCTATAACGCACCGCATACGCCTATCCAGCCGCCCGAGGAATGGATTGAAAAAGTGCTTAAGCGAGAACGAGGTATGAGCAGAAAACGCGCGCGCCTTGTCGCGCTTATCGAGCATATGGATAACGGAATAGGAGACGTACTCAATGCCCTTGAAAACGCGGGGGTTTACAAGAACACCCTGATCATCTTCACAAGCGATAACGGCGGGAAACTCGGCGTCGGCGCGAACAACGGCCCGCTTCGCGGCGGGAAACAGGATATGTATGAAGGCGGTATCCGTGTCCCATTGGCCGCCTCATGGCCGGGGCACATCAAACCCGGATCAGTATCATCGGTCACTGTTCTAGGCATGGACTTGTTCCCCACCATTTGTAACGCGGCGGGGACGAACCCTCCGGAATCAATCGACGGAAAATCGATTCTCCCACTGCTTACAGGCAATCCCGCACCGGCACTGGATGAACGCACACTGTTCTGGGTCAGACGCGAGGGCGGACTCCGATACCAGGGGCAGGATTACTATGCAGTACGCGAGGGTAAATGGAAACTACTCCATAACTCACCGTTCGAGCCACTCCAGCTTTTCGATCTTGAAAACGATCCGGGCGAAACCGACAATCTCGCAAACTCGAACCGTCGCATGTTCAAAGACTTATCGATTAAACTAAGGTCACAAATCCAGAGAGCAGGCGGCGTTCCATGGTTTAAACCGTGACCCGAGAAGACATATCCCGTTAACGCGCCGGCGCAGGCAAGCACCAGGATGAACAAAATGTCGTATAAACGGCTGCAAGGTAATTGCCCCCCTCACGCCAAGGCCGGATATAAAAAGATCAATAAGAAACCGATCAAGCTTCCGCCTCGGCGCGCTTGGCCATGATGGCATCTACAATCTTGGTGGTTAAATCAGGCTTATCCATAAGCGCCATACGCGCCGCCTCCTTACCCTGCCCTATAAGCTCGCCGTTGAACTGGAACCACGCGCCTTTCTTGTCCACAACCCCATACTTGAGTCCCGCGTCGAGGACACTCCCCTCTTTATTAATGCCCTGGTTATAGAGAATATCAAACTCGGCCTCGGTAAAGGGTGGCGCCACTTTATTCTTTACCACTTTCACCTTTACGTGATTACCTATCGCGTTACCAGAAGAATCCTTCAGAGTATCCTTGCGCCGGATATCAATACGAACGCTTGCATAGAACTTAAGCGCCTTACCGCCCGGTGTGGTCTCCGGATTTCCGAACATCACACCCACCTTTTCGCGAATCTGATTGGTAAAAATGCACGTGGTCTTGGCCTTACCGAGAATGGCGGTCAACTTCCGTAACGCCTGGCTCATCAACCGCGCCTGCATCCCCATCGTGGCCATACCCATCTCGCCCTCAAGCTCGGCCCTTGGCACAAGTGCCGCTACCGAGTCGATTACCACGACATCCAGCGCATTCGAACGCACCAGCGTTTCGCAGATGGATAACGCCTCTTCTCCGCTATCGGGCTGTGATACGAGCAGATCATCCAAGTTGACTCCGAGCCTCTTCGCATACCCAGGATCAAGCGCATGCTCGACGTCGATAAATGCGGCGAGCCCGCCGTTCTTCTGCGCGTTTGCCACGGCATGCAGTACCAGAGTGGTCTTTCCCGAAGCCTCCGGGCCGTAAACCTCGACAACACGCCCGCGAGGAATCCCTCCTACCCCAAGCGCCAAGTCCAACGAGAGCGAACCGGTCGGAATAACGCCGATCCTAACCTTCGAACGCGCGTCGCCGAGGCGCATGATACTGCCCTCGCCGTATGCCTTCGTTATGCTCGAAATCGCCGATTCCAAATCCCGCTGTCTGGCCTCCTTAAGTTTCGCATCCTCCTCCGACTCGCGAGCCGCATTTGAAGAAGCCTTTTCTTTGTCCTTGTCCTTATCTGTCGTTTTCGCCGCCATAATTTCTCTTACTCCTATCAAACAAATGTCGCCGCTTATTTCAAATCAATTAGCACACGGCATTTTATCCTTATCATTATCAGCCGAAGATGGATGATTCGCCCTTGGAATTCCCGCCGGACTTCGGTGCGGCTGCGATTATCCTGTCCGCCAAGCGACTGAACGGCAAGGACTGGAGCCACACCTTTCCCGGACCGCGTAACGTGGCAAAGAACAGGCCTTCACCGCCGAACAATGCCGACTTTATACCACCGACGAACTGTATATCGTAAGTAATCGATGGCTGGAAGGCAACAATACACCCGGTATCCACTTTCAGCAATTCGTCGGAATTTAATTCACGCTCGAAGATCGTGCCGCCGGCGTGTAGGAACGTCCAACCATCACCCTCGAGCCGCTGCATAATAAATCCTTCGCCACCGAAGAAGCCGGCGCCGATACGTTTTTGAAAGGCTATACCTATGCTGACACCGCGCGCGGCGCATAAGAAGGCGTCCTTCTGCGCGATCAATTCACCGCCGATTTCACTTAGGTGAAATGGGACAACCTTGCCTGGATACGGCGCGCCAAAAGCGACACGTTTCTTTCCCGACGCCCGGTTCTGAAATACCGTCATGAACAGCGATTCACCCGTTAAAAGTCTCTTGCCCGCGCCGAGCAACGAGCTCAAGAAACCGCCCTCCTGCTTCGAGCCGTCACCGAATATCGTTTCCATCTCGATCCCGTCATCCATATACATCATCCCGCCGGCTTCGGCTACGGACGCCTCCATTGGATCGAGCTCGAGTTCGACAAACTGCATGTCGTCACCGACAATCTTGTAATCAATTTCATGCATCTCAGTCATAATTCGTCTCCTGTTGTTATATATTTTCTATAATAACCGGCTTAAGTCAATAATCGGTTAATGAAAGCTATTTTCACCATTTAGTCGTTTGGTTCGGCAACCGCCTCTTCTTTAATGGCATAAAGCCTTTGCATAGTCGCTACAAACAACGTCTTATCGGCGGCTACGACTGTTCCATTGATTCCGTTGTCGAACTTCGTTTCAAAAACAAGCTCTTTATCCCGGGCATCATTGAAAACAAAAAAATTCCCGCGTGTGGTCGCTATATAGACCTTTCCATCCGCCGCCAAGGGCGATGACCAAAAATCCCCACGCGATTCGTGCGACCAATAACGTTCACCGGTACGGGCATCGAGGCAATGAATCGCCGGGCTGCAATCGGCGATATAAATAAGGTCGCCGGATATCGCGGGCGTGGTCACGCAAAAACTCTCCATACGAAACGACCACACCTCGCCTGACTCCGTGATATCACCGTTCTTGGTGGCATCGATACATTTCAACCATGACCATGGCTTGCCGTGCCAGATATCGCCACCGGCGGCGACATAGACTCGTGAATCATGAAAAACCGGCATCCCGCTTATGAGACTCGGCCCTTCTCTGCGATTGTCCTGGTACCTGTGAATATCCTCTTTGGGCGCGTTCGGATCACAATCAAAGCGCCAGACCCGCTCCAATGTCTTCAATCCGCCATCGAGAGCGCTCTCTGTCAATGCCTCGAACGCATAACAAACGGCGTCGCCGCCGCCAAAAAAGACCAGCTTCCGTTCATTAACCTCGGCCATCGCCGGCGACGACCATGTGCCGTGTATAATACGCGGTCCGATGTCTTCTCCGTCCCTGGCCACCATACGGCCGGACGCCTTATCAAGCACGATCAAGCTCGGTGCGCCCGGCGCCGGCACACTCCGATGCCTATTGTCCACACCGTTGGAAGTGTTCACGTAAAGGAATCGCCCGTCCAAAAGGATAGAACAATGCGCTGCGTCATGTTGGTGAACCCCCGCTTCATCGGCTGGATTAAACATCCAAATAATATCGGCGTCCGCTTCGATGATACCGACCGGTTCATCGCCTGCGGGCGTGTAGTAAGCGGCCTCGTCCTGGAAAGCGCCGTCATTGCCGTCCTTCATCCCATTAATATCGAGACACAAGACATTGCCGCGGTTGTCGACAAAATAGACGCGGTTCGATTCTACCGTGGGCGGCGATGAGGCGCCCGTTCGCGGCCAGTCGAGAAAAGGATCGCTTTCGCGCTTGGGCACCGGCAATTGCCAGAGGAATCCGCCGTTATCCTCGTCAAAGCACATGAGAACTCCCAGGTCGTCGTCCCGCCTGGGATCACGTGGACGTTCATTATTTGTACCTATGAAGACCTTGCCCCCGGCCACAACGGGCGTTGCGTATGTTCGAAAACCGACGTCTGCCTTCCACAATATATTCTCGCCGGTTTCCAGATTGAAGTATGACGGCAAATCCGTTTCGGACGAGATCATATTGCGCACATGTTTGCTTCCCCACTGCGGCCGGTCATCGGCGAACAACGGCGAATACAAAAAATGGAATCCGTAAACAACGGTGACCAGGCAAATTCGAACCAAATTTCCTGAATTAATCATACCGGTATTGTCCAGGGTCGACGGAGAAACGGCAAACGAATAATTCGGAAATAAATTCAGTTCCCCTACGTGGAGGAGTTACCCACCTCTGTATCTTTTCACCGTTCACCTCTCACTCCTCACGCGCAAAGGGCCGCCGCTCTATCCCCCGCGACATCGCGTGACATCAGCTGTCCCATGCATTCGCATTCCGTTCACTCGTAGCGGTCGTGCCATACACGCAATCCACGCCACCCCAAAGACAGGTTGTAAACATTAATGTCGAATGTCGAGACGTAACCCCTATGACCCACGTTCTGTATTGGACAATCGACTCTCTGTTCAACCATGCTCTCATTGGGGTGCCTGCCTCTCTGGCGGTGGATCTCGACTATGAATCTGACAGCCCTCCATAACACGCCTGCGATACTCGGATTCCAGTTCCGGTTGCACCGGTATTTTGGGAGGACTGCGCCACAGGTTTGTTGCAGAAATCGACAAACCCGTAACAAAACCACTTTCTCCGTCAACATCAACTTTTACGTACCCCTGTCCCTTGTCTTCCGATTTCCAGACAAGGTGATAGTGGGGTATGATTTGATCCTTGTACTTTTTCGGCCCCCGTAATTCCTGTGGTTTTTTACTTGTGATAGGAAGATGGTTCGCATATCCGGCCGCAGCCAGTGCCTCACGCGCAACAACAACTGCCTCTGACTGATCCAGCCGCAAGGTGCCGAAGAATTCGGGCACCCGCTCAACGTCTTGTGCAGCGTAATAGTCTCCCGGGGAAAGAAAACCAGTTACGTGGCCCCAGGAGTACCAGAATTCGTAACCGTTCGTAAGCACAAGATGGCCCTGGACATCGACAGGGTAGCCTTCGATGACAGGACCGCCGGTCACAAACCGTTGAACGTGGTTGGTCGTGATCGGGCGCGGAACCGGCAGTTCAAGCTTCTGTGAGAAGTCGGAAAAGTGCGGCAGCAGGGCAACCAGTACCGCATTTGAATACTGCATTGTCACGTGAATCATATCCATCATAGCGCCTCCTATGGCTGGTTGTACTCATTGTAATGTAACTGATCGTAGCCGTAAATCTTAAGATTACTTGTGTTGACCTGGCTCGTACCGGGATACGTTCTCGCTGCGTTAACGGGCTCTTTAATCCCCTTACCCTGCTCTATCCACTCGTACTTAAACCATGTCACGAAATTGATGTGGTCATACCAGACACGATTTAGAATGCCGATCCACTTGGTCGAACTCCACCCCATGAAGGCACAGGGACGACGCCCATCATCGACGAAATCCACCACCATGAGTTTCTTCTTGGGAATCCCAAAAGCCAAAGGCAGATCACCGGCCGCCGTCCTGCACCCATCGCAGAAAACAAACCGATACGCATGCCGATTCGTAGCATTTAGATTAGTAGTTGCCAATGCGCTGTAAAGCTGCTTGGCAGAGATGTGCGTCCAGACATTCGTCCCAGACCCGATCTTGTTCTTATGGCCATGACCAAAGTAGTAGAAGTTGCGTGCCGAAGGTTGGATTAATGCCTTACGCAGAGCGTTCCAGTCATTGGTCGGGTTATACGGTGACCCGATGTGAAGCCGGAACGCTTCCCCGGACGAATGCGGCGGAAACACAGTGTATCCCCGACTTTCCGCCGCACCGACGAAGTTGTCGGTCATCTGGTCCAAGAGTTCATGATCCATCAGGTGATTAAATGCCTGCTGATTGACAACCACCCAGTTGCCTGATCCTGTCCACAGGTCAGAGCTTAAGAACTTTGGCGGAGTTGTTGTCGCCGCGTCGCTCCCAGATTCCAACCCGGCCCGCCACCAAACCGAGAATCGTAAACCATGCGCACCTCGGTCTTGGAACCTGGTGCAGAGGCGGCCGCCTCTCCGTTCTCCCACCAGGTATAAATGTCGGCGTCAAACCACGGATCGTCGCGCCGGACCCCAAACGTATCGAGCAAGTTCCAGACGACGCGTATCTCGCCGTTTGTGGTGTGCCCAGAGAAGCTGCCAACATACTGGTTTTGGCTGTCGAAGATGGCGACTTCCCAGTCCACGTCAGGATGAGCGGATACCGCCTTGATTAGCATAGAATCGTAGAGCTCGCCGAAAAGGAAGGACCAGTTCGGGAAAGAAATCTCGTTGAACACATCGGTCTCGATTGCGGGGCTGGCGATGTTTACCAACGCCGCTGGATCTGGGTTGGACGGGTCAACCATCCAGGTTGCCTCCGCCTGAATGCTGTGGACTCCGTTGCTCAGCAACGTCGTATCCAGGGTGAAATAGAGAAAAGGCGTCGGAAACGGTGGTTGGAGCATGGCAGCAGCCTCCGTACCGTAATCATCAATCATGATTGTCACATACAGCAGTTCTCCCTCCGGGTGTCCCACTTCAACGGGCAGGCCAACGACACCGCTCAACTGCATCCCATTGGTCAGGCCGATGAAATGCATCCCATGCCGCACCACCTGATAAAAGCCGATGGCTCCCAACGGCACCTCCCCGCCGCCATCCTCGGTCAGCGCCCCATCGGTTCGCTCGCCTGGATCGCGCACCCAACGGGAATCCCAAGGCAGGGGTGGAAACGAAGGCCATTCAACCTTGACGGCGTCGCTATCATCTTGGTCTGTGGAAGCTCCTTCCGGTGGGGGCGGATTACCGCCACCACCCCCGCCCCATCCGCCGACGGGATACTCGACCACACCGACATGGCTGAACATGGTGCGATTGGTGCCCGGAGCGGCGGGATAATCGTTGGTAAGAACAGTCCAAGGATGCGCCTCGTCCAGGCGCGCCCGATACCGGACGATGAACGTCTCGTTCTCCATGCTCGGCCAGGACAGCACGGCATTGGTGCCTTGAATCTGAAGCTTGAGGTCTTCAATGGCGTGAACGTATTGCCGGCTTACAGAAATGACTACCAGCGTGAGTAGAGTAACTGCAATGGGCTTGTTCATGGTCCTATGGATTCGATAGTTTTGTCCAACGCGCCGGTGAGGCACAGCGGACGGTGGCCGGGGCTCGACGGCAAAGTTGAGGTTCATGGTTCATCATTACTCACAAATCGGAATGGCCCATCCACCGTTTTCTCAACCGGACTTGTCAAAACAGCTTACTTAAGCATTTCTCTCTCATATAATTCCGATCAAGTCAAACATATTCGTGATTATTTTTAAAAGGAACTTAGGTAATAGAATGAACAGAGAGGGCTATTGGCGAGTGTTTTCAGAGTTTTTACTCCGGTAGGCGTTTGATTTGTTAGGTGTTAAGTTGTAAATGTACCCATTATGTACGCCTGCTGTTTTGCGTAAGTTACTGGTAATTGGGAGCTTATTATTTTTAGCTAGGGGAAGTTCAGTTTAAATCCTACCCACCTCTGTATCTCCTCCCGGGAGGAGAGATGATTTTTAACTTTTCACCTTTCACCTTTCACATCTCTCGCAGCAAGCGGTGACCACAGGCGAAGGCACATTCGCCGTGAGCCTTTATTGTGATGAGTCGCCGGTAGTTTCCTGTGGATTTGTTGCGTCGCCTTCGTTACCGGCGCTTTTCTCTGCGGGCGCCATACCAAGTGCGGTTCTAAGTCGCGCCGCCAGTTGCGGGGGTAAGCCTTCTTCCGGATTCAGTGTTTGCTCTAAAACCGTGGATTGCATTTCGCCGAAAGGCGGCAGTCCAATGCTTTCTTTACGAGACCGGATTGCATCTTGGTAGCGGTTGTAAATCTTTCTAGCCATAAGCATATGCCCGGCAGCGGCATCATCGTCACCGATGGCCCTGTAGTAGTAAGAGTTTCTCATGTAACCCTGAATAATCGCCGTTATCCTGTCCATCGATTTACCGGCTACATCCTCTGTGACCCGGGACAATGCGTATTCGACCATTGTCGGATTCCCTTCGAACGCATCGGGATAATTTTCGTTGAGATAATCGAACCATTTCCGCGCCTCTGAGATTCTGTTGTTGGTGTATAGGAAGTAAACGGCGTCTTGGAGAAAATTCTCGTGCGCCTGCGAGATCACTTCTTTCTGTCCGGGGTTCGACGTTTCTTCGCGCATGGTTTTATAGGCATTATCCACGTTCGGGATAATATCGAGGTTCGGCCCCAGCTGGAATAGGCCTCCTTCATCATAGACCAACCGCCCCCTATGGAAGGCAAGCTGCATGGACTGATAGATCACGCGGCGCAGCGGAATCAACTCGGATGTCTCGGCCACCTGCATACCGTGGTATGCCCAGTAAATAGCGTGTGCCTCGGGCAGGCGCCAGTCCAATGGACCGTATTTACTGTCGATCTCACGCATCAGCTCAGGGTCCATTTTATACCGTTGCCGTAATTTCGCCGCCCGCTCCTTTTCCTCCGGGGTCGATGGGTTGATAAGAGAGCCATAATCCGGACGTCCGCCACCCAACACCTCAGTCATTAGTTCCGCCCAAGACCTCTTGTAATACATATGCGCGTCATCGAGAAACGCGCCCAACTTATGCTGGAAAAACCACGCGAGCTCTCTATGGATCATGACCGACTCCGGATTATACTGTAATCCTTCATCGCGCAGCAGTTTTATTCCGCTTTGCACCCATTTCCAGCGGTCTTCGAAGTCCGGGAACTTGACCGAAATATTGTATGCGAGATTCCATGCCAAGTGCGCCCAGACCGATGCCATTCGCGGCTGGAGCATAGTGATCCATTCGGATAACTGGATCATTTCGAAATATTTGCCGTTCACCTGCAACTCGTTCGCGCGTAGCCATAGAAAGTTGGCTATTAATCCGCGGAAAGCGCCCAGGGCAACCGTGGTAAATGCAAGCGCGGGCGGCGCGTTCTTAAGCGGTGTAACGCCGGACAAACCGAGGTCCTCCCGGGATTCATTGACCATACGATGCATAAAAAACACCCAAATCAATAATACCGGTATCAATACTAACGATATTAACTTCCGCTTGCGCGATGTCCTCAACTCACTCATCTTGCTGCTTATTTAAATGCCGACAAAAACGGCCGCCGGTGCGTAGTTGTCATGGTCGTTATCGGCTTAGCTGCGCCGTGGCCAGTTCGCGTCTGGTAAAAATAATCATTCCCAACGCAGCCGCAAACCCGCTCATGACCATTATTAAACGAAAGAACGCCAAGCCCACCTCACTCCATGGGATACTCGTGCCTGTACTCAGCGCGTCTATGGGTGAAAATCCCTTCGCAAAGCCCACCACCTCAAGCACGGCCTTAAAGAAAGGAACCGCAAACCAGTCTATGAAGCTCGATCCGGCTTCGCCGGTTTCGTGGTTCACGCCGAGCACGGTACCTTCGCTGACCACACGCGACATAAGCCCCGTGGACATACCCAGGATGAGGATGGTCACCGAACAAAACGCGGCCACGGGAAAAGACAGAAAACTCGCCGCCGCAAGCCCGACTGCAGCCAGTAATCCGATCCAGAAATAGATAATCAACAGCCCACGGATAAAATTCACACCGAAACTCGCTTCCCGATAAAGCACCTCGATCCCATTATCCAACGGAAACATCAGCGCCTCATCATTCGGGTTCCCCACTTCCACTCGCAATTTCCCCTCGTTGTCCAACATACCCGCCGGGATTCTAATCTCGTGAAAGGCGTTAGCCGTCAAACTCCGATTCGTCCGCCATGTACTCGGAGAATCAACCGGCCCTACCCGCCATGCGGTGTCATATATAATCGACTCGAGCGTTTCCATCATCGATCTGGAGGTCTGGAACTTAACCCTGAGGAAAAGCGGTTGATCGCGCACATCATCCGCGGCGGCGCCCAGGTCTATCATCCAACGCCGCGAATACTTGGGCGGCACAGTTTGGATTTGCGCCTCGAGCTGAATCCGGATTTGTTGGCGCAGCAATTCCTCGTTCAAATCGGCTGCGCTCGATTCCTCAAGCCGTTGTTTGGTCAATTGATCCACCGCTTTGTCCAGTTCGGGCACCGGCGGCTTCGCGGAAGCCCGCGACACGAGCACTTCATTGTCCAGCACCTGCCGCTGTTCCGGCGGCAGCTTCGTCGCGCGCCATTTCATAGCACCGAACGTGAACGCCCCCGCAAGCCCGAGCAGAACGGCATTGAGTATCATTACCCCCAACCACTTTCCGAGCCAGACGCGCCACCGGCTCACGGGCTTGACGGTTATAGTCTGGATTGTGCCGTATTCGACATCGCCGGCAAGCGTTCCGCATGCCAGCCATAACGTAGAAATCGCAAGCAATGCAGCGGTGATGCTCAATGTATACGTAATCACTATCTGCGCAAAGCCCTGCGCCGTTCCGTCGCCCTCCAGCACCAGCGGCAACAGCACTACCCCGCCCAACAGAACAAGACTCAGGATCAACACCAGTTTAAACCTATACGCCGCCCTGAAGGTCAACCTCGCTATGGCAAGTATCTGCTGCATAATCCCCTTATCAATCCTCACGCTCGCGCTTGGTCAGCGAGGAAAGCTTTTCATTTGCCTTGGATAAGTCCACCTTTTCCCGCTGCGCTTCTTTTTCCTCTTTCTCTTTATCCTTTGTCCCGGATTCAAGTGGCCGTTCCGCCGCTTTCCTTTCCTGTTCCATTAATTTATTCAATACTTCCTCCTTGACCTCATGTTTCTCGGACGGCGCTTTCTCTTCCTCCGCTGTCTTTTCGCCGGTATGCGTGAGGCGTTCGAGGACGCGCTGTTTCCGCTCCTGCTCCGATTCACCCCTCAGGTATGGGGCCACGGTACCACCGGACAACGCGCCCGACGTCTCCAGCGCCTCACCCCTGGCCTTTTCCACTATATCGAGAAAATAACTCTCCAAACTCTGCTCGGGTGTATCAATATGGATTCTGTCATCGGCCACGTCCCGGCGGATTATCTCCAACACGCGCTCAAGTGTCTCCTTGGGCAAGGCCGGCATCGTCATTCGTATGGAATCCGGAGTAGCCAGGAGTTCCTTAAGAGTTCCCATGGCATGGATGCGCCCGCCGAAATAGACGACTACCCGGTCGCAGACGTCCTCTACATCCGCCAGCAAATGGCTGCTGAGAATAACCGTCTTGCCTCGGCGCGCGAGTGACACGATCAAGTCCTTTATCTCGCGACAGCCTATCGGATCGAGCCCCGCCGTCGGTTCATCGAGGATAACCAAATCCGGATCGTTAATAAGCGCCTGCGCGAGGCCGATACGCCGTTGCATGCCCTTGGAAAATTCGCCGACCACCCGCGTTTGCGTCTGGGCGAGTCCGACCATCTCCAAGAGCTGAGTTATCCTTTCCTTTCTATCTTCAGGAGAAAGCCGGAATAAATTGCCGAAGAAATCGAGTGTCTCCCTGGAATCGAGATATCGATAAAGATACGATTCCTCGGGCAGGTATCCTATTCGCGATTTAGTGGCCACATGCCGCGGTGAATGTCCGAACACCTCGATGTGTCCTTTAGTGGGATAAAGGAGGCCGAGGAGCATCTTGATGGTAGTCGATTTACCCGAACCGTTCGGCCCCAGCAATCCAAACACTTCCCCCCTGTACACCTCGAAATCGACATCGTTAACCGCTCGCGCTTTCGACCTGCCCCAAAAGTCCTTGAATACCTTGGTCAACCCGCGGACGGCAACCACTACATCGCTGTGTGCGCCATTACCGCTGGTTTTTTCTAATTCCTGTTTGTCAACCGTCACAGCCATAATCGAAAAACCGGGCTCATTTATTAAGTGAGTGCCGGTATTGAAGCAATGAACAAATACAGTATTTCTCCGAGCTCGTTGTTACTGCTTCCCAGAACCGTGCAATCATGCGGCGGTCGGCGAGAAGCGTGTTTCCGACGCGTCATCGCCGCCCTCCGATGCGTCCGTTTTTTCAAACGGTTCGAGTTCTTCTCCATGCCTGACCAGACGCGCACTGTTAAATATAACAACGAGCGACCCGATATTGTAAAGCACCGCGGCTAGGATCGGAGATAACAAACCGAGTGCGGCAAAGGACAAGCCGCAAATAATAAACAGTATTCCGAAAAGGAAGTTCTGATTTATCACGCCCCGGGTGCTCCGCGAGAGGCGCATCAATACCGGCAACCGCCTGAGGTCGTTATTCATCAGCGCGATAGTGGCGCTGTGAATAGCTACGTCACTGCCGGCCGCGCCCATGGCTATCCCGATATCCCCAGCCGCAAGCGCCGGCGCGTCGTTCACTCCGTCTCCGACTACGGCGACTCGATACCCGCGCTCCTTCATTTCCCGGACAAAATCCACTTTATTATGCGGCAGGCATTCGGCGGCCACTTCTTCACATCCGATCTCGCCGGCGACCCGTTGTGCGACGGGATTACGATCACCGGTAAACATGGCTATCCGCCGCACACCGGTTTCGGCCAAATCCGCAAGCGAGCCGCGCGCCTCGCTCCTTATCGCATCGCGCAAACCGATCCAACCAATGCACTCGCCGCGTCTCGAGATAAAAATAAGGCTGAAACCTTCGGTCTCATTAATATCCACGTGCTTTTCGAATTCCGGCGGCACATCATTTTCCTTGAGCCACTGACCGCGTCCGACGATGACTCGTTCGCCTTCGACGAGTGCGATTACACCTTTGCCGGCGGTCTCAGAAAAATCCTCCGGCTCCGAAAGCGGTACATCCGCCTCCGCCGCAAGCCTTACCAAAGCCTTGGCGGTAGGGTGATTACTGTATTTTTCCGCCGTCGCCGCTATTCTCAACAACTCCGCCGGCGCCGTCTCGCCTATCGGCGCCAGCCTGCTTACCTCGAGCACACCGGTCGTTATAGTGCCTGTCTTGTCGAAAATGAATGAATTGATCTTGGCCGCCAATTCTATGTCGCTGACATTCTTGATCAGTATTCCGAGTCTCGCCGCCGCGGACAAAGCGGCAACCATCGCCGTCGGCGTAGTAAGAATGAACGCGCTGGGGCATGCGATAATAAACACGGCTATCACGCGGTTCAAATCCTTCGTAAACGCCCATACCAGCGCACCGATTACTAGAACCAGCGGTGTATAAAAGCCGATGTATTGGTCAATTATCCGCATGATCGGTAGCTTCGTCTTTTCGGCGGACAGTATTAAATCACGCACACGCCCCAGGGTGGTATCTTCACCGGCGCGCGATACTCGAACTTCCAGGACGCCGGTAAGGTTCTGCGTTCCCGCGAAGACCTCATCGCCCGGCTTCTTATCCACAGGCAACGACTCGCCGGTTATGTTCGCCTGGTTAAACGAGCCCTGGCCCTTCTCGATCACACCGTCGGCCGGGACGTTATCGCCCGGGCGTACGCGTATCAAGTCGTCCGGCTTCAACTCCGAGGCCTGTACCTCTTCTTCGCCTGCATCTATTATTTTCCTGGCCCATGTAGGCGTCAGCTTTATCAGGGACTCGATCGAAGCGCGCGCGCCGGCGGCCGTACGGCTCTCGATCACCTCGCCGATCAACATGAAGAATGCGACTATACCCGCTATCTGGTATTGTCCTGAAGCGAACGCCGCCAAGACCGCTATGCTGACAAGCTCGTTAATACTGAGCACGCCGCGCTTCAGGTTTTTCACGGACGCCCACGCTATCGGATAAATAAGGATAACCGCGCCGATCATGGCGCTGATCCCTGAGATCATCCCGCCCTTCTCGACCAGCAAGTCCAGTATGAAAGCGTTGAGGATGAACACCATACCCATAACCGCTTGCGTAAGCGGCGCCGGCAGCTTATCGGTGTCCTCGATCGACCGCGCTTTGGCCGTGTGTTTTCTGCTCAACAGTGAGGAAGGTTCCATGATAAATCTACAATTATATTAAAATTTCCAAGATCAAATTACCGCATTTATGAATCAATCCTGTCCGGTTTTCGCTTTCCGATCCAACGGTTCGCGGCTCAGCTGAATACGTAATTCCCTGGACTTGCCATCCTTGCCGACAGGCACGTAAAAAATATCCTGCGCGTTGGTCATCACCGTCTCGGACGCATTAATAAGCAGGCGTTCTTTGAACAGTTTCGAATTCGTTTTGTAGTAGGGAAGCTGATCGAGGAAGTATTTGGCTTCGGATGCCACCGCCTGAACCACCTGATTGCTGTGGGAAATACCCGAGTTCATTACCGCGCGCGCTTCGCCCACGGCCGTATTGGTGATATTCCTCGCGTACGACATGGCTTCGTTCACTATTCGGCTATGTTCCTGTTGCGCATTCAACACCTCGTTAAACGCAGCGTTTATAATCAACGGCGGGCTTGTCTCGACTTCGCTGGATTCAACAACAACACCCAGCTCGTGTTTCCGGATTTGGTCTTGCACCAATTCGTTCACAAGTCTGGTAAACTCAGACTTATTCCGAAAAATAATATCATCAGCCGCGAATTGCGCCGAGGCCAGGAGTATGGAGTTATCGACCATGTCCTCCAGGATATTCGTTATACCCGTAAAACGGAATTTGTAATTTAGCGCGCCGCGATCGGTTATCCGATAATTAAACGTCGCCCGTACATGGACTATATTTTCATCCGCCGTAATCGTATATCCGTCGACGCCCGGCCTTAAGTAAGGCATTGGAGAAGGTTTTCTGCCTGCGGCCTCCATTTCAGGCGAAACTGCATACCAGCCGACGCTCGATCGGATGGTATGCGTCTGGTTCATGGGAATCCGCACCACTTCGTCTATTGGATAAGGGAACGCCCAATGAGGGCCGGGCTCGAGTAGTTGTTCTTCCTGGGTTGTTCCCAGCGGCCTTCCAAACCGGAGAACTACCGCTTTCTCGTTGGGACGAACCATAAAGAAACCCGAGGCGAGGAACACCACTACTATAACCGCCATCAATATCTTGACGATTATTAAACTACTTCGTAACGCCTCGGAAAGAGCGCGCGCACCGGCATCCTCCAACCGCCCATCTTCTTGCATACGCGCATCCATACGGTCTTGTCTCATTCCCGGATTCTCGTCCGGATGTCTGTCATTCGACTCGCTCATTCTCGACTTTGATTTTCCGTTACGGCCTTTTCTACTCCAATTTCGGTTTCCGGTTGTTCGATCAACATATTAAACGGTGTCGTCTCACGATCCAGTACAAGCGTGGTGCGGTTTTTCAGGGTGGACTCAAGTGACTTCAAGCGCAGCAAGAAAACCGCAAGGTCGGGATTCTTCTCAAAAACCGCGTATGATTTCGCCGCGGCGGCATCGCCTTCGCCTCGAATCACGGTAGCCTCGGCTTCGGCCTTGGCAAGAATCTCCTGTCGCCGCCTGTCGGCTTCCGCGCGTATACTCGTGGCTTCGCGCTCGCCTTCGGATCGATACATCGTCACTTCACGTTGACGCTCGGCGCGCATTCTCTCAAACACTCGCGTTGTAATCGACTCCGGCAATCCCAGCCGTTTCAATCCCAGAAAGGCGATATCGATACCATAGTTTTCACGGGCCGTAGGCTTGATCTTCTCGAGCATCTCGTTTTCTATGACGTCGAACTTGAGTTCCTGTCGATTCGTCGAAATCAGATCTCTGAAAGGATGCCCGCCGATCACGCTGTTCTTCGCATCGCCGACCATACCGCCCAAGACCTCTTCGGCCTGTGTAACATCTTCTCCGGCGAAACGCTCCAGGAACAGTCTGGGATTCGTTATCCGCCAGCCGATGAACGTTGTCAGGAGTATCGTCCTCCCATCCTTCGTCATCGTCTGCTCGAATTTACGCTCGAAATTCCTTATTCGATTATCGAACCTGTAAATGCTTTGAATCGGCCACGGCAGTCTCCAATTGAATCCCGCGTTCGTTATGCCCCGGGTGTACCGGCCGAATGTAGTCACAACTGCGTACTCGGTCTTTCTAACCTGAAAAGTGAACAGCATTAAAAAGAAAATTACCGCGAGAACTGCTCCCGTCAGCATTGTCAAATAATCACGTTTCATAACCACTCTTTGAGCGACTGTTTATTTGTTTTGTTAAATCGATTTCCCTATACTCAGCGAATAATCGGATGCGCGCCGTGTCTATTCCGCCCCGGGAACGGGTACATCCAGCAAATCCCTGCTTAGCTTCTGTTCGAGGTTCATTATTATCACGTCATCCGTGTTCGTTGTGATAAGTACATATTTTCTCGTGTCCGCCGCCGCGCGGGATAATGTCTCCAAATAAGCGCGGTGCATGAATACCGACGGTGATGCCTGGTACGCCGAAAGTTGGTTCGTAAATTGCCCCGCCGTAGCCGCAGACGCGGAGGTAACTTTCGTCCGATACGCCTTGGCTTCCTGAACATCGCGTTCCGCTTTCGCTTCCGCTTCCAGGACGGACGATATCTTGTATGTCCGTGCCGCAATTATATTTGTCTGTTTATCCTGTATCGCGCTGTTTACCTCCTCGTATGCGTCCGCCACTTCGACTGCCGGATGCACGCCTTGGAGCCCTACGAATGTGATCTCCACTCCCAAATCCAAATCGTCGGCGGTGCTCTGAATCATCTGCCTGATCTGTCTTGCCGCCTCGTCACGGCCCACCGTCATAATCGAATTCGCGTCGACGCTGACAAGGTATCTGGTGACCTCACGCGTCGCGACGGATTTGAGTAAGTCCGCCGAATTTACGTGCTCATAAATCCATTTTTCGAGATCTATTACTCGATATTGGACTGGGACACTTACTCCCAACAGGTTTACCGGCACCGCGTGGTCGCCGTCTTCTTCCGCCTCGGCGCGACGCTCGAATGCGCTCCTGCTTGCCACCAGCATATGGAATTCCTCTCCATGATGCTTCTCCGTCCATAGCATCACCTGATGCTTGTCCTCCTCGCCATGTTCGAATCCCACATTAAAAGATTGAACCTGCTCGAACGGGTAACGATAGACCTTGTCAAAGGGCCAAGGCAGTTTGAAATGCAATCCGGAGTCGAGGATCGCCCCCCTGTCCAGGGGCCTGCCGAACCGTTCAACAACCGCGTTTTCGTGCGGCCCAACGATTACCAACGTCGTCGATATCCAGAGTAATGCCAATTGTATTAATACCAACCACGCCAACACGCGCTCCAGAAACCGGTAAAACCAGGTCTCGGAGACCTTGAAGCCGAACTGATAATCCAGCGCCTGCGCCAAGCTGGTGATTATCCCGGTCGGCCGGCTAAGCAGACCGACCAGCCGGCTTTCATACAGCAACCTTGTTCGCTGTCCCTTGACCCTCGGCCTATAAACCTCCAGCACCAGCGTGATAAGCCCTTCTATCGCTATCAATCCCATGAACACCGCCAGTACCTTGGCCGCGTAATAATCCACCGCCGGTAATTCGAACCAGACCAACGCCTCCGATATCGCAGTCAGGAACCCGATGAGCGCGCCGAGGATCAGATACCCGGCTCCCGGCTGCAATAATACCCGGCGCTCGAACTTGACTATGCCCGTCGTGTACTTGCCTAACAGAAAAAAGACTAAACCGAACAGCCCGAACATCGCCATGGCCAGCGTCGCGTGATCGCGTATCGGATTCGAGCCCTCCGAATTTATCCAACGCCAGAGCAGTACCGCCGAAACGCCTTGCGCCAGGAAGAGCACGGTCGATATTATAGGGACAAAATACTTATCGAACTGCTGCCGAGTTCGCAGCGCCGGGAAGGTTTCGGCGTCTTGAGTAAAGATCGACTCGCCGCCCCGGCCCTTTCGCATTTCCTCGAATTCAAGCCGCTCGAGCTTTTCCCTAGACTCAAGGTGCATCTGCAGGTAGCTCGTCGCCGCCACTATTAAGCCGAATCCAAAAAAGAAAACACCGACAGTACCGGTTGCCGAACGCGCGTAGGAGGCCATTACCGCCGCGGCGACCCCAAGCACAAGGAATGCAAGCAGGTTGATAAAACCGATCCGCTTAAATGTCTGTTCACTATTCATCCGGTTAACTCACGATTTTCAAATAGAATTACCGCTAATCCCATTACCGCCCCCATATATCCAATTGTATAGCCCAACACCTGGAGCAAGTAAACAAAAGGAACGGATTTTCCCGAATTCAGAATATCGCCCACCCAGTATATCTGCCAATTGGGGAGCACCGTATGAAACAATACACCCCACCATCGGCCTTCTTCGGCGGGATCGCCGAAAAAGTAATTCGACATCAGACCGATGAGGAATATCCCCGAGCATATTGCCAAGGTCGGGATCAACTCAAACACCGTCGAACACGCAACGGCCAACGAGGCCAAAAGCCAAAGCGCGAATAAAATCAGAACTCCGGCCGGTATCACACGCCAATCCACACTGCTCCACTCACGCCAGCTTCGGAGGTGTTCCGAGAAACTGTTCACGATTATAAAAGCAATCGTCACAAAAATAACCAAAAACCATACCGTATCCGAAACAAATGGCCGCCTGAGAAAGAAATTTGTAAACCCGCCCATCAGAAAGGCCAAGGCTATAGCGCCATAAAAAACGCCCAAAGCGAACATATCCGGCGATCCATAAGCGTCAAACGAGATGCGGCTGGACAATAAAGCAGCCACGACGTTTATGTACGTCATAATCGTCAATGCCGCAGCTATACCCGCTAACTTCGCCAGCAAAAACACAATCCGGTCTACAGGCTTTGACAACACCGCCAGCGCCGTCCCCGACCGAACCTCACTGGCTATCGACGTCGAGGCGCTTAATACCGCACCGAACAATCCCGCAAGCAACATCGTCGCCAAGACACTGTTCTCGACCAGTTTCGGATCATCCCCCAGACCGAAGTAGTAGATGCTCGATAAAAATACAATAAATGCGGCGGTACAAGTCATCAGTATGAGATAAACCGGCTGCCGAATTATCTCCAGGCATGCATTTATTGCTATAGCGGAAAATGATCGCATCTCTCACAGCGCTTCGAAACATTCAAGCGGCCACCAGGTTACACACCCGGTGGCCGAAAGCAAATGGATTATTGCAGGCGCCCCTCATCAAATAACCCGCAAACCATTTGCGTTAACTCAATTTATACAATTTCCTCTGCGCGTTGGGAACTGGGCGTTTTACGGCACACCTTTATTTCCTATTTCGATATACGCGCATTGGATTAATTTCTCCCATCTTCACGTCCACGTTCACCTAAATTTCCCTTTAGGAATTCCGGAAATGGGTATTTTTGGGTTATTCGTGTTTTTTTGGCCGGTACGGTGTTGACAACAAGACCGGGACCTGGTCTATTATTAAGCTCTTTGAGTGAAAGATTTATGTACGCGGTCTTAGAAACAGGTGGAAAACAATACAAGGTCGCCCCGGGCGATAAGTTGAAGGTGGAAAGTCTCGACACCAATCCAGGTGAGGAGTACACCTTCGACCGGGTGCTGTTGATTAACAACGACGGCAACATCAAGGTCGGTAATCCGACGATACCCGGCGGCAAAATTACAGCCGAGGTCGCTGAACACAAGCGCGGCCCGAAATTAATCGCCTTCAAAATGAAACGGCGAAAAGGCTATCGTCGCACCCTGGGGCATAAACAGGATTATACGATTGTTAAAATCAACGAAATATCAAGTTAATAGCATATGGCACATAAAAAGGGACAGGGCAGTTCGCGGAACGGGCGCGATAGTGTAAGCAAGCGTCTGGGCATCAAGAAATTCAGTGGAGAAGTTGTCACCGCAGGTAGTATTTTGGTCAGACAGCGCGGCTCTAAATTCATCGCCGGCGAAAACGTCGGCAAGGGCCGTGATTGGACCCTCTTTGCGCTCTCCGGCGGCAAGGTGTTTTTCGACAAACACAAACGCCGCATCAACGTCGGCGCCGAAACAGTCGCTGAAGGCAACTGAACAAGTTTAATTGGAAAATCACAACACGGCGAGGTTCAGCCTCGCCGTTTTTAATAATTTCGCTCCGCACACGGTCAATTATCCGATAACCCGGCCGATCCTCCTTCAACCTTATGTTTATCGACGAAATCAAGGTTCTCGCCCGCGCAGGCCATGGCGGAAGAGGTTGTGTCTCCTTTCTGCGCGAGGCATTCAAACCTAAAGGCGGGCCAGACGGAGGAAACGGCGGCCGCGGCGGCAACGTAATCCTCGAAGCCAGCCACGACATCAATAATCTCCTTTCCCTGTTCTACTCCCCCAGACTCATCGCACAAAACGGAGACCACGGCAAAGGCAAAGGTATGGACGGACGCGCCGGCAAGGACTGCATTATCAAGGTCCCGTGCGGCACGCTGGTCTGGCAATTAACCGATAACACCACCGCCGCGGTCGACTCCGCAGCCCAGCCGCCTTCAGCGACTGCGGCCCCGACCACAAACGGCATTAAAGCGGTTGAATACGATCTGTCTAAAGAGGAAGAAACGTACGATTCGGAAAAACCCAGGAAATCCGCGCTCCTGGCCGATCTCTCCACCCACGGACAACGCTTCGTACTCTGCAATGGCGGTAGAGGCGGTCGCGGAAACCGTACTTTCGCCACGTCCACACGACGCGCCCCGAAATTCGCGCAACCGGGCGAACCCGGCGAAGAGGGTTTCTTTTTTCTGGAACTTAGAATCCTCGCCGACATCGGCCTCGTCGGATACCCGAACGCCGGAAAATCAACTCTCCTGACCAACCTCTCCCATGCCAGACCTAAAATCGCCGCCTACCCATTCACCACACTACACCCGCAGGTCGGAGTCCTCGAATATCCGGACTTTTCAAGGCTTACGGTCTGCGATGTCCCCGGCCTTATAAAAGACGCCTGGCAAAACGCCGGCCTCGGACATTCTTTCCTCAAACATATCAGCCGATGTAAAGCGCTTACACTTGTAATAGATATGGCGGGAGTAGATGGAAGGAATCCATGGGACGACTACTCGCTCCTGCTTAAGGAACTCGAGCTGTACGACAACACCCTCGTCCAAAAACCACGATTGATCACAGCGAACAAAATGGATTTGCCGGAAGCGCCGAAGCTACTTAGAGAATTCAAATCTAAAGTACCCGACTCGAATATCATACCGATCTCCGCAGAAAACGGTATGGGTATCGATGATTTGAAAAACGCCATGCGCAATATCTCCTCATGAGTTCCGCGATAAAAATCCAGTTCATCCGCAAACCGCCATCATCTTTAAACAGCAAACCGATAATTAACTCAAACTAATCTTGAAATGCGTGCGTTGTCGTTTAATTATTAAGCCATGCCGTCGTTTACGTACATAGCCAGGGAAGCCGGCACCGGACGCGAGATTAGAAGTTCAGTCGACGCAACCTCGGAGGAGGCCGCCGTTGCGTCTCTACTGAATCGCAACCTCCTTGTTGTATCCATTCAGGAACGGACATCACGCCGTTCCAAGACAGCGGGGGGAAAGGTGCCGCTGAGCGACCTTGTTGTATTTACCAGGCAGCTTGCAACAATGCTCGACGCAGGATTGGCCATTGTCCAATCCCTCCAGGCCTTGGCGGATCAAAGCACCAACAAGATCATGAAAGACGTCATTAGAGACGTCTGTAATAAGGTGGAAAGCGGCGAAAACTTCTCGGATTCATTACAGCGTCATCCAAAAGTCTTCAACCGCCTTTATGTCCGAATGGTCGATGCCGGAGAAAAGAGCGGATTGCTCGCCGAAATCCTTGCGCGACTTGCCACTTACATGGAAAACACCGCGCGGCTCCGGAAGAAGGTCAAGTCCGCGCTCATGTACCCGACCGTCGTCACAACGGTCGCAATCGGTATTACAATTTTTCTGCTGGTACGCGTTGTCCCGGTTTTCGGAAATATTTTTTCAAGCTTCGGCAAAGCCCTCCCAGCTCCGACTCAATTCCTTATCGACACAAGCAATTTCCTGCGCGCAAATCTGCTTTATGCATTGCCGTTGATTGCGTTGGCTATTTACGGCTGGATAATGTACATAAAAACACCCCAAGGCCGTGAGGTATGGGATCGCTTACGTCTTCGTCTGCCGATCTGCGGCCCCATTGCGCATAAGATTTGCCTGGCCAGATTCTCGCATACCTTTTCTTCACTGATCAGAAGCGGCATACCAATCCTGGAGGTACTCAATATCGTCGCCAACACATGCGGTAACGTTATCATGGAAAAATCGATTAAGTCCGCCGCCGACGATATTGAACGAGGTGATACCATCTCCGGCGCCCTCGGCAGACACCCGATATTCCCCACCATGATCATTCGCATGCTGACCGCCGGAGAACAAACAGGTAAAATCGATGCAATGTTGGAAAGGGTCGGCGAGTTCCTGGATGACGAGATCGAAACGACCCTTTCAGGGTTGACGTCGCTGATCGAACCGTTACTGATCGTCTTTCTGGGAGTAGTTGTCGGCGGTATCGTGATTTGTATGTTCCTGCCGATCTTTAAACTTTCCCAAGTTGTATCCATGTAAACGCAGCCGTATCATTAATCCAGGCTATTCCAGCGACAGAGCATAATTTAACATATCGTTTATGGCGAAAATCTTACTTATCGATGATGAACTGACCATGGTTCAAATGATCGCTGAAATCCTTCGTGTCGAAGGACACGAAGTGTTCCCTTTTACAAACGGCGACGACGCCCTCCAAAAAATCGAGTCTATCGGCCCTGAATTGGTGGTCTCAGACCTTTATCTCGAAAAACACAGGGCGCTCGGCCTGGAAATCCT
>JAIPKD010000038.1 GCA_021733835.1 Verrucomicrobiota bacterium | reverse complement strand
GTTGTGAGGTTTGATTATGCCCCCGCCGTGACCACCAGAACCTGTTCGAGTGTGGTGAGGCCCTGACGCGCCTTGTCCAGAGCTACCTGACGCAGGGTCTTCATTCCTTGCTTAACCGCCACTTTCCCGATTACATCCGAGGGCGCGTGTTCGAGGATGAGTTTTCGTATTTCGTCGCTCATCGTCATTGCCTCGATTATGGCCAGGCGTCCGGAGTATCCGGTGTTCTTGCATCTTTCGCAGCCGCGTCCGCGAAACAGGGTTGTGCCCTTGAAGAAGTTCGGGTCTATATTGAGGTCTTGATAGATGCGAGGGGGGTAGGTGACCGGTTCGCGACATATCGGACAAGTACGACGCATAAGGCGCTGCGCACAGGAGAGTATGACCGATGAGGAGATGAGGAACGGCGCTATGCCCATGTCGTCAAGTCGCGCGACGGCGCCCGGCGCGTCGTTACAGTGCATGGTGCTGAGCACCTGGTGCCCTGTGAGCGCGGACTCGACGGCGATCTCGGCTGTTTCAGTGTCGCGGATTTCGCCGATCATGATAATGTCGGGGTCTTGGCGTAAGATTGATCGAAGCGCATTGGCGAAGGTGAGGCCGATGTCCTTGCGAACCGGTACCTGGTTTACGCCCTGCACCTGGAATTCGACCGGGTCTTCGACGGTGACAATATTGTAATCGGGGCTGTTGAGTTCGTTCAGCGCCGAGTAGAGCGTGGTTGTCTTTCCTGATCCGGTCGGGCCTGTAACAAGGATAAGTCCATGCGGCGCGTCGATTGCCGCCTTGAACCGTCTGAAGGTGTCATCGTCGAGCCCCAGTTTATCAAGGCTTGCCGAGAGGTTCGACTTGTCGAGGATTCGCATGACACATTTCTCGCCGTGGACGGTGGGGAGGAACGATACACGTAGATCGATGTCCTTGCCGCTTACGCGGACGCGAATACGTCCGTCCTGAGGGATTCGGCGCTCGGCAATGTCGAGGTTGCTCATAATCTTCAGTCTCGAGGTGAGTGCTACGTGGAGGTTCTTCGGCGGCGGCGGCATATCCATCAGGACACCGTCTATTCTGTAACGCAGGCGCACCTCTTTTTCGAAGGGTTCGATATGGATGTCGCTGGCGCGGTCTTTGATGGCTTGGACGAGGATCAGGTTTGCGAGTTTTACGACCGGGCCTTGTTCGCTGGAGGCGGCAAGCTGGTCTAGGTTGACTTCTTCGGTTGTTTCCGGTGAGACCTCGACATTGTCGGCGTCGGACATGTCGGCCTGTTTTCGGGCGTCCTTGATGATGTCCTCCATGCTGCCGCGGGTAGTTTCGAGGGCATTTATTTTTTCAGTGATGCTTTTGCCGGAGGCGATCATCGGGACGACGTCCATGCGCGTGTGCCTTTTTATATCGTCCAGTGCGAGCACGTTTAGAGGGTCGGCCATGGCCAGGAAGAGGCGGTTGTCGAGCTTGCAGACGGGCACTACTTTGTGGTTGGTTGCCATCTCTTTCGGGATAAGTTGTCCGATTTCGGAGGGAATACTCAATCGCGACAGGTTCACCGGCGGCGTGTTCAGGACTCGGCCCATGGCTACGATCATGTCTGTTTCGGTGACGAGCGATTTATCCAGGATGAGTTTGAGGATGCGTGTACCTTCTTTTTTCTGCGTTTCGAGCAATTCGTCGAGCTGTTGCCTGGTGATCAGCCCGTCGTCGACGAGTATGTCCGCTATTCTTTCTCCGAATGTTTTTATCTGAGCCATTTTACGTCAATGATATAATTTTTCGACATATTTATAGATTTCCCGTGGTGCCGCCAGGAACAGTTGAATCCGGAAATCAACGGTTTCCTCGAGTTCGCCGGTTGCGTATTTATTGAAAGGATTCGCTGTTGCGACAAGGATGGTTTTGCTAAGTTTGTCGAAAGGAAGGATGCACCAGCGCCTGCAAAACTCGCGAGGGAAACTGCGCGATGTTTGGGTGTCGATGTCGTATTTATCAAGGGGTATGAACGGCAGTCGCGTTTTCTCGGAGAGGAGCTTTATTGATATATCCCAGGGTAATATCCCTTTGTCGGACACGGTCATTAAAAACGGTTCGAGCACCGGCGGTTCCGAATCGAGCAGCTCCGGTGTGTGCCAGAATTGGTCGAAGTCGTTTTTTGAGAGTAAGCGTTCGTTTTCGACCAACAGCTTCTGCATCGAGGCTTTGCCGTCGTCTACGTCCTTCGGGATTGCTCTTTTTGCGGGCTCGGTTTTGATTGTAGGGGTTGGTTCGGCGGGTTCTTCAATTTCCAAGGCGGGTGCGGCGTAGCTGGTGGCCTTGGATTCGATCTCCTCGAGGGCGGCGTGTATTTCGGGGTCGTCGGGTGATGATTGGAGTATGCTTTCGTACTCGAGGATTGCGGAGGAGAATTGGCCTAATTGCACGTATGCCTGGGCGATCCGTTTGGCCGTGTTGATTGCGTCTTCGTGACGGCCGAGCTTGTAGTATGCTTCGCGGAGGATTTCGAGAGACTGATAATCCTGCGGTTGCGATTGAGTGATCACTTCGAACATCTCAATCGTTTGCTGCAGGTTCGCCTCTTCATTCGGACTGAGGGTCGTGGTCATAATGGTCTTTTTATTATCGGTAGTATAATTCTTAAGGCCGGTATTAACCATTCAAAATATATTGCCAGCTTCGTGAAATTTAACCCCGGCCGTGTTTATTAGCAATAACGCAATTTTGTGTCCGATTCAGGCGGCAGGGATATCACATGCTTTCACGGATGGATATCTCCTTTCACTTGGTTTGATTCGAGTGGATTCGAAAAGAGCCGAATTACGGCCGGGTGATCTCGACGCGGTAGAAGCGGTTCGACCTAGGCGGTGCCGGATCGAAGAGGATAATAGTCGTATTGTTTGTACTCGAGAAGGTGTTCGGCACGGTATTCCAGTGTGGATTAATGAGGTTGTCGGTGTAGGCCAGGGAATAGTGGAATCCACTTTGCCATGGGAACGATACGGCGACGCCGCCGGTGGTTGACGTGATTTGTTGGATTCTTGACATGGCTTTCGTGGCGGCGGCAAAGTCGATTCTGCCGTGGCCGAAATAAGGATCCCATCCGGGTGCTCCAAAATCCTCGGCCGAATTATTCAGGATTTGCACAATTTCGTCGGCGGGCGTTTCGGGATTAAGGCTCATGAGGACGCCTGCGATACCGGCCGCCAATGGCGCGGCGAAGCTGGTGCCGCTTTGCGTGGAGTAAGAACTGTTGGTGGATGTCGATAGGATATTCCAGCCGGGCGCGGCCATGTCTATATGGCGACCATGCGCCGAGCGTTGATTATCCGCGGCGTCGGTCATCGAGACGGCGATGATCGACGGCTGGTTTTCGAGGTTCGGATTATCGATTTCGTTTAGTCCGGGCATGAAGAGGATGCCTTGAATATGTTCGCGCAGGAATGTTGCGGCGTTGTTTAGGATTGGGCTGCCTACGCCGGACCAGCTGATATTGACTACTCGAACGTCATTTGAGGCCGCCCAGAGGATGCCCTTATAGATTTCGCTGGTGTATCCATTAATATTTACCGGGAGAATACGACAATTCCCAGCGCCTGCGATTCCGGCGCCGTTATTGACGACCGCCGCGGCGAGGCCTGCCGCCATAGTGGAATGCTCGATTCCAGGGGCGTTGGTGACGGCACGGTCGTTGACGACATCCCAGCCGGCGGTTACGTTTGCCGTCAAGTCCGGATGATCCATTTGGAAAGGCGTATCGACGATTGCGATACGAACCGAGTGCGAGCCTGCAGCGTGATCCCATGCCCGGTAGCTGCCGATGGTTTCGTGGTGCCACTGATTGGAGAGCTGGGTGTCATTGGGGGTGTATTGGCGTTCTTGTAAAAGGTCGAATTCCGCGAATTCCACGTCATTCCGCTGTTTTAATAGTCGTATGCATTCCAATTCCCGCATCTTCCCGGTGTAAAGGACGGAGGCGAATCGGTTCGAGTGGAATTTAAGGAGTATGGTTTGCGGATTGAAGAGGTGTATGCGGCCCGTAGCGGTTTGAATTCTACCGAAGAACCGCAGGCGATAATTGCGAGCGGATAGCGTGTCCGCTTGCGATAGCGGCGTGGTCGATTCCCGCAATGCCGGCGTGTTCAGGTTACTCAAAGTGACGATGCGAGGTGAATCGCCTGCAGCCGGAGTGAGTCCGAGTGAAGCGGTGTTATCCGGCTTGGAGATCGGCGGTGAGGGGTTGGTGGTGATAACGCCGTTTATAGTGTAGGGCAGTTGTATGGTGCTCGGGGCGAGGGCGCCCGTGTGTGTTGATATATTTGAGGCACTTGATCGAGGGTGTTCGTGTATCGTCGACGCGGCGAGTCCGATGACGCCGAGCGCCGACCAAGCGCTAATTAGAATACGCAGATATCTGTACACGCGGCTGCTGGTAAGTGGTGATAACGTGATGTATTTTCGTCTGCGCCTATTTTTCCCTTAACAACAGGTATTTCGCCAGGCCATGAAGCGCATGCGCCCGGTTGTTGAATACCTCGAGTTGTTTGAATGCCTCGTTGGTCAGCCTCTGAGCTTTTTGTCTTGATTTCTCGAGGCCGATGATGGATGGATAAGTGGCCTTCTGCGAGGCGGTGTCTTTGCCGGCTGTCTTACCGAGTTGTTCGGAGGATTGTGTTACATCGAGGATATCGTCGATGACCTGGAACGCGAGGCCGACGCGTTGTCCGAACTCCGTCAAGGCCGTGAGCTGTGTGTTGTTGCAATTTGCGGCCATGCCGCCGAGCCTGACCGAGCAGGTGAGCAGTGCAGAGGTCTTGTTTTCGTGGATGTATTTAAGCTCCTTTTCAGTGATCGTCCTGCCTTCCGCCTCGAGGTCGGCCACTTGTCCGGCGATCAGGCGTTTTGATCCGGAGGCGTGGGTGATTTCTTTGAACACGGTTTGCATGGGATAACGTTTGACGGGCGCGGCTTGAGCGGCGATCTCGAATGCCTGTGTCAGCAGCGCGTCGCCTGCGAGTATGGCGATACCTTCACCGAATACCTTATGGTTCGTAGGTTTGCCGCGACGGAAATCGTCATTGTCCATTGCCGGCAGGTCGTCGTGGATAAGTGAGTAGGCGTGAATACATTCGACGGCGCACGCGAAAGGGATGGCGGCGTTCCTGGTTCCGCCGCAGGCTTCCGCGGCGGCGATGCAAAGGGCCGGGCGGATACGCTTGCCGCCGGCGAATATGGAATAACGCATCGCCTTGTGTATGGTTGACGGTTTTATGGTGGCGCGGGGGAGGAATTTCTCCAAGGCCGCATTCACATCCTTCGCGCACTGGTTTAGAAAGCCGGTCAGATCAAAGTCGGTTTTCGTCGATCTGCGTCCGGCATGTGTTTTTACCGCAGACATATTTGCGATTATTCACTGAACTATGTGAGGTTTCAAGTTTGGAAAACGCGATCGGAGGGGTGATGATTGGGGGGGCGAAAGGAATAGAACTTGCTAAATGGAGCTCCATCAGTTTATGAGGAATTATAGAATGAATAAGTTGAAGCGCTATTACAGTTGGAACGGGATTAAGGTGATTCTGTTTTTATTTGGACTGGTGTTTTTTATGCTACCGGGTATTTGCCGTGCGCAATCGGAGGCGCCGGCGGACATCGGGGCGTATGTAAACGGATTCCAGGACGACTTCGAGCGCGATGGGGTAGGGACTAATTGGGTGAATGCGGCGGGCGGACAGGACATCTTCACGGTTTCGGAAGGGATTCTAAGTGTTTCCAGCGCCGCGGGTGATCCGAATCATCTTTTGTTAGCCGGTGAAGATTACGATGATCGGGTTCAGGAGGTGTTGGCGCGGATACGGATTCTTGATTTCGGTGCGGGCGATCCGCCGCGGGGTGGAATCGGTGTGTCCGTGGATGAAAATACCAGCCAAGGCATTAACTATCATTTCAGGGATTACCAGGGGCGGCATACGCAATTTCTGGATGATCTCCGTGATTGGGGGGTGAGCGATAACTACGTATGGGAGAACGATACATGGTATTGGATGCGATTGCAGCGGCGTGCTGCATCTGCGGACGGTGCAGAGGTGCGGGCAAAGATTTGGCGCGCAGATGGTTCGGCGCCGGAGCCGGAGTCGTGGCTTGAATGGACTGGGTACTCGCCGGATCGTTCGGGTCTGGCCGGTATTACGGCAGGCAGCTCAGGCGGCGTTTCCGAGTTCGAGGTGGATTATATCTTGATCAAGGCGGGGGGATTACCGGAGATTCGGGTGACCAGCGAGGCGTTCCCGGCATACAACGAGGGGCCTGTATCGATCACGGAGCATCCGGCATCGATTACTAAGCTCGAAGGTGAAACAGCCGAGTTTAACGTCGAGGTCGACGGTACGCCGCCGTATTCGTTTCAATGGAATATAAACGGCAATCCCGTTGAAGGCGCAACGAACAGCCGGTTCCGGATATCTAATGTTTTACCGAGCGACGATGGGACGCGTATATCAGTGGCGGTTGATAATTCGCTCGGGAGCGCCGTGAGCGATGAAGCGGTATTGACCATAGTGCCTGATGAGACCCCGCCGCGAATTACCGATATTTATGCGGCCGGTACGAATTCGGTTGTCATTGAATTCTCCGAGCCGGTGCGGCCGGAGGACGCGGTGGATATGGGAAACTATGCGATAGCGCCGGGGATCGAGGTCTTATCGGCGCAGATAGACGATGCCGGCATAAGGGTGATATTGAACACCAGCGAGTTGGTGTTCGGTGAGGTCTACACACTTTATGTAACTGGGATTCGCGATCTTTCCGTTGCAGGTAACACGATTGTCGAAGGCGACGGAATCGAGTTCGTTCCGGCCGAGTTCATCGACGTGGCCGTGGGCGAACCCGCCGGCGAGGGCGGTATGGTTACAGTCGGGGACGGCTATGACATAACGGGGTACGGCTCGGGTACAAGCGGGAAGAGCGATCAGTTCCAATTCAGTTATCGTGAAAAGAGCGGTGACTTTGACGTTAATGTGCGTGTGGCGTCGATAACCGGCGGTGAATCGTGGGCGAAGGCCGGGTTAATGGCGCGCGGCGGTTTGGATGACGGCGGCCGGTTCGCGGGCGTATTCGCACCTATGCGCATTGGCGGCTGCGTCTTTCAGTACAGACTCGAGCCGGGGACTGCGGCGTCGGCGGTTGGGAATTTGCAGGTTAACTATCCATACACATGGCTGCGGCTGCGGCGGGAGGGTAACAAGTTTTTCGGATACGCAGGGTTCGACGGCAAGCATTGGCTTCGGCTCGGGAGTGTGACTGTCGATATGCCGGAAAAGGTTTACTTAGGGATGAGTGTCTCCAGCGGCGATGATACAAGCCCGGCGGTGGCTGCGTTCAGGGGGTTCGGTGCGGTTTCGGATGCGGCGCCTTTTGTTTATCCGGCGCATCGTGAACCGATGGGGCCTTCCTCGAGGCGCACGGGCTGGGTAATATCGGAAGTCATGTATGCGCCTGTGTCCGAGGCAGGTGAAACCGCTGTTGAGTTTGTCGAGGTGTATAATTCCGAGCCCGTAACGGTGGACTTGGGCGGATACCGCGTTGAAGGCGATATTGAGTTCGAATTTCCCGCCGGAACGCGTGTCGATGCCGGCGGCTATCTGGTAATTGCGTCGGATACACAGGCGCCTGCGCAGTGGGATAGTGAGGTATCGGTTGCGGGCGCGTTCACGGGGAGGCTGCCCGATGATGAGGGTACACTGAGGCTGGTCAATCGTGTCGGCGCGATATTGCTCGAGGTTGAATACACATCAAGGCAGCCCTGGCCAGTGGGAGCTGCTGGGCTGGGACATTCGTTGGTCTTGACCGCACCTTCCTACGGCGAGGCGGATTCGCGTGCGTGGTCGGCGAGCAGCTTGAAAGGCGGGTCACCCGGCGCGCCGAATCCGATAGTGATGAATTCGTACAGCGGCATGGTGATTAACGAAGTCCTAGCCCGGCCCGCTCAAGGTGCGGACGCGTTCATTGAATTATACAATCATTCCACCGATGATGTTGACCTTTCCGGGTGCTGGTTAAAGAGCTGCGAAACAGGTGCTGAGTATCGTGTGCCCGAGGGTACGTCTATTGCGGCGGGAGGTTTTCTGACGATGACAACGGATGAATTGGGATTCGTTCCGGCGCTCACGGGTGATGTCGTTGCACTTACCACACCTGAAAAGGAATTGTTGATCGACGCCGTTTTTGCGGGGGCACAACTCGTTAACGCGCCCATGGGCCGGTACCGAGACGGTGACGAGCGATTCAGACTGTTAAGCGAACCCACACCGGGTGCGGCGAATTCCGGCGCGTACGAGTTCCCGGTTGTTATAAGCGAGTTGATGTACCATCCGATTTCGGATGACGTGGATGATGAATACATCGAGTTATTTAATCGGGGTTCCAATGCCGTGGACATGAGCGGATGGCGGTTTACGGACGGCATTGATTTCACGTTTCCGGAGGATGCAATCATTCCCGCCGGCGGTTACGTCGTGGCAGCGGAGAACGCGGGGCGTCTTGTCAAGCGTTATTCGCAATTGAACGAGTCGAATACGTTTGGCAATTACGGCGGCCGCCTTTCCAATAGCGGGGAACGTGTGGCGCTGTGTAGGCCGGAAACGATGACGCTGATTAATCCCGATAGCGTCGTATCGACGATTACAGCTTACGTCTTGGTTGATGAGGTGGAATACGTGGACGGCGGCGCCTGGGGTAAGTGGTCAGACGGCGGCGGCAGCAGTCTCGAGTTGATCGATACGCGGGTGGATAACTCGGTTGCGGCAAACTGGGCGGACAGCGACGAGTCGTCAAAGAGCGCGTGGACGGTTATCGAGCATACGGGGACGCTGGATCATGGGCGAGACGCGATAAACGCCGTTCAATTGTTGGCGCAGGGCGCCGGCGAATATTTGATCGACGACATCGAGGTGCTGCCGGAATCCGGCGGGAACGTAGTGTCTAATCCTTCCTTTGAGCAAGGACTATCCGGATGGTCGATGATCGGGACGCATGCCGGGTCGCGGCTCGAGGACGGCCAGGGTTACGAAGGCGAAAACTCGCTGCATATTCGAGCGGTGGCCAGGGGCGATACCGGCGCGAACAGGGTGCAGGCGGCGCTTACGCAGACGCTTTCACCCGGCGCGAAAGCGACGATCCGCGCGAAGGTGCGCTGGTTGAAGGGGCATCCCGAGTTCCTGGTGCGTTTGTACGGTAATTACCTCGAGGCCTTCGGCTGGTTGAACCTGCCTGAGAATCTCGGGTCGCCGGGCTTGCCGAACAGCCGCGCTATGTCGAATGCAGGGCCGGCCATACTCAATACACAACATTACCCAGTGCTCCCGGCGGGCGGCGAGGACGTGGTTGTTACAGCCGGATTGGCGGATATAGACGGCATTGGTTCCGTCATGTTGAAGTATATAATTGATTCCACCGGCGCGGAGAACGAGGTCTCGATGAACGACCAGGGTGTGGACGGTGATTCAGTGGCTAGTGACGGCATATACTCGGCTGTTATTCCCGGGATGCAGGCGGGGGCGCTGGTTAGGTTTTATATCGAGGCGTCGGACTCGGCGACGCAACCGGCGATGAGCCGTTTTCCTGAAAATGCGCCGACGAGTAACTGTTTGATCCGGTTTGGTGAGACGCAGCCGTTTGGCGAGTTCGGCACCTACAGGATGTGGATCGATTCCGATACTTTCAATGAATGGTTGCGGCGGAGTAAAATGGATAATACGCCGCTCGGTATAACCTTCGTGTACGGGAACTCGAGGGCGGTTTATGGATCAGCGGCATTATACGCGGGCAGTCCGCATATCAGCCCGGGCTATAACACGCCGGTGGGGAATCTTTGCGGGTATGTCGTGCATTTTCCGAAGGACGAAAAATTCCTCGGCGCCTCGGAAATAGTCCTTGATTGGCCGAGTCGCGATGACAGCAAGGTGCAGGAGCAGTCCGTGTATTGGATGGCTGAGGAGATGGAGCTACCGAACCTGCATCGGCGGTTCATACATCTACATGTCAATGGTGTGACGGCGCAGCAGCGGGGCGGGGTGTACGAGGACGCGCAACAAGTGAATTCGGATTATATCGAGAGCTGGTTGCCGGACGGGCAGGATGGCGACTTGCATAAGATCGAGCAATGGTTCGAGTTCGGCCCCGGCGGCGGGCGTACAGTGCTTGTGCCGCCGACGCTCGAGAAATTTATCACCGACAACGGTGAGTTCAAAACGGCGCGGTATCGTTGGAACTGGCTAAAGCGCGCCGTGCGCGGATCGGCGAACGATTTCGAGAACCTCTTTGATCTCGCTATAGCCGCGAACGCGCCGCAGGAAAATGGTGTCTACGAAGACCTGCTGACCGCTCAAGCGGATGTCGAGCAGTGGATGCGTATTTTTGCGCTTGAACATATCATCGGAAACTTCGACAGCTACGGGCATTTCATCGGCAAGAATATGTACGCCTATAAACCGCCGGGCGGCAAGTGGTCGATGCATATGTGGGATATCGATTGGTTGATGAACGCAAGCATCGCCCTCGGTGTAACGCCGACATCGCCGCTGTTCGAATGCGAGGATCCGGTGATAAGCCGGATATACGAATACCCGGCGTTCAGGCGCGCCTATTTTAGAGCGGTAAAGGACGCCGTTTACGGTCCGTTGCGACCCGATGCAGTGGGGCCATGGCTCGATGCGAAGAACGCCGCGCTGCTCAGAAACGGGATCAACGCCGCATCGACCGATGCCGGCAAGAATTGGCTGAGTCAGCGTCGTGATTACCTGCTACAGCAGCTGGCCGGAGTGGAAGCCGATTTCGCCGTCACGACGCCGGCGCAATCGCAAGTTGTGTTCTCGAACAACTTCATCGAATTAGCCGGCACCGCGCCTGTCGATGTAAAGACGATTCGGGTCAACGGCGCTACGGTGCCGTTAACATGGAGGTCTGTAAATGAATGGCGTTTTGAAATAACGCTCGCCGGCGGTACAAACACATTTGTTATCGAGGGATTCGACAGGTCGAGCGAACCCGTGCCCGGCGCATCGGAGCAGGTTAATATAATTTATAATGATTCACCCGCGAACCCGGCGAGCTACCTGGTCATCAATGAGATAATGTATCATCCGCAGCAGGACGACGCGGAGTTCCTGGAGATTTATAATATGTCGGAGAAAGACGCGTTCGATCTTTCAGGGTTCCGCGTCAACGGCCTGGATTATACGTTCGGCGGCAGTTCCATTATACGGCCCGGTGAGTACCTGGTGTTGGCCGAAGACAGAGCGGCGTTTGCGCGGACTTACGGCGACACCATACTGGTAGCGGGCGAGTATAACGGCAGCCTCGATAATGGCGGAGAAACGTTGAGTTTATTGTCATCCGCAGGGCAAGTTAACGGCCACGAAGAAATTATCGACCAGGTACGTTACGATGACGATCCGCCGTGGCCCGTCGTCGCAGATGGTCTCGGGCCGTCGCTGGAATTAATTGATCCGACACGTGACAACAGACGCGCGGGAAACTGGTCGGCGTTTAGAGAGGTGACGACGAACTTCAGTCTTCCAATGATTTCAATGGATCACGTATGGAAATATAACCAGTCCGGATCGGCCGAAACAAACTGGATGCAACCTGGTTACGATGATTCACTTTGGCAGGAAGGCAGTGCGTTATTGTATGTCGAGGACGCGCAGCTTGCGTATCCGAAGAATACTCCGCTCGAGCTTGGACAAATTACGTACTATTTCCGATCCGTTTTTACGAATGATTACAGCGCTGATATACCGGTGGATATACGGTTGTCAACGGTTATCGATGACGGGGCGATAATATACATCAACGGCGAGGAGGTGTTCCGGTTGGGGATGGACCCCGGCGATGTGGACTCATCGACTATGTCGAGCCGCGGTGTCGGGGATGCCGCATTGGAAGGGCTGTTCGAAGTTTCCGGGTCGGCGCTCAGACAGGGATTGAACACGATTGCCGTCGAGGTGCACCAGATTTCGGACGGCAGCAGTGATATTGTTATGGGGTTGGAGTTGAAGCTTGAATCGCGGCGCCAAGGCTCGTGTTCGCCGGGGATGAAAAATCATGCATTCAACAGCCTGCCGGAGTTCCCGGATATATGGATTAACGAGGTTATGCCGGTTCCCGATACGCAGGCGGAGAATGGGGCATTGAACGCCGCGCCGTGGATCGAAATCTATAATGCAAGCGGCAGCGCGGTTGACCTGGGCGGCTTCTTCCTAAGCGGTAATTTGACGAATCCAATCGAATGGGCGTTCCCCGAGGGTACGGTTGTCGACGCCGGTGGATTCCTTGTCGTCAGTTTATCGGCCGACGCTGCCGGTATGGCGCAGGATGTCGTGAAGGGCGATGTTACATTTAGTCCCGGCGCTGGGATCGTTTTGTTATCGATGACCGCCGGGAACAAGACAGTGATAGTCGATTCGTTGGCTTATTCGGACCTAAGAGACGGGCGCTCGATAGGGCGGTTTCCCGATGGTGATTATATGAATATTCGGCCGTTTGATGTTGTATCACCGAATCAGGCGAATATTGGTACGGCTTACCTCCCGCCGGTCAAAATCAATGAATGGATGGCGGATAATTCATTAACCATCAGCGACCCCTCAGATGGCCGGTATGATGATTGGTTCGAGCTCTTCAATACAGGTGATGCGACCGTCGATTTGAGCGGATTCACTCTCACCGATGACCTGGATAATACCAATAACTGGGCTATTCCGCCGGGCACTGTTATGGGGCCGAAGGGATTCCTGCTTGTCTGGGCCGATGGTGATCCGGATCAAAATTCGGTGACTAATACACATATCCACGCCGGCTTCCGATTGGACAAGGATGGTGAAGAAATCGGATTGTTCGCGCCCGATGGGCGGCTTGTCGATTCAGTCGTGTTCCCTGCGCAAAGGGAGGATGTAAGCCAGGGACGTTGGCCCGACGGCGCGGTCGGCGACTACAAATGGATGCCGATCCCGACACCGGGTGAAGCCAACATACTACAAAATGCCGGTGTACACGGATTGACGGCCGTAATCGATGAAACAGGAACGAATTTAATTATTTCATGGGATGCAGTGGACGGTGTTGATTATATTATCGAATCGAAGGCGTCGCTCATGGATGACACCTGGATACAACAAGAATTCGTTCGGGGAACCAACGGGCACGCCGAGGTCGTGGTTCCCATCGGCGCGGGGCGGAAGTTCTTCCGTGTGAAAACCGGCGAGTGATCGGCGAACGCCGGCTATAGGGATCGGGTTTGAGCGATAAAATACCTATACGATTTATTCGTGTAAAACAAAAGTAGTTCAATCCAATATAACAAATGATAATGAAAATTAAATTACATTCTATAGTTCATATATTTTCTATAAGCGCTCTCTGTTCGCTTTTTACAACGCAAATTGTAAACGTGGACGCCGCGGACACATACGGAGACCCGCGGAGGTTTGAAAAGGACATTCAAGCATTTAAAAACGCGGATAAAACACAGAACCCACCCAACGGCGCGATTGTTTGCATCGGCAGTTCCAGCATGCGCGGATGGCATGACAATATCAAAAGCGACCTCTCGCCTTTGACGATAATACCAAGGGGCTTTGGCGGTAGCAATATGAACGACGCCCTGTATTACGCGGATGAAATAGTAATTCCTTACAAACCGCGGGCGGTGGTTGTCTACGAGGGCGATAATGACATCGCGCAAGGTATTGCGCCTGAGCGTATTCGAGATACCTTTATTACATTCGTTGATAAGATACACGCCCACTATCCTGGGGCGCGTGTTTATTTTATATCGATCAAGCCTAGTCCCAGTCGTTGGGAATTATGGCAGGAAATGAAGCAGGCCAACAAACTTATCGCGGAAGTATGTTCAAACGCCGAATTGCTGACCTATATAGATGTCGCATCCGAAATGCTCGATTCAGAAGGTGAACCGAAGGCGGACATTTTCCTTGAGGACGAATTACACATGAATCGAAAGGGCTACCTTATCTGGCGAACGGTATTGCGTCCGATCCTTCTGGAGAAAGAAATCTCATTCGAAAAGAAGTGACATTACATTCTTTTGTTACAATGAAGGAATAAAACAGTCTCGCCATACCGGAGCCTTGGGTGAAATCGATTGGGACGAGACTTTCTCTTGCTTGAAGTGCCTGGTGTGGGCATACTCATTGTGGAATGCGAGAGGCGTTTAGAGGGTGGACAGAGAGTGCTGAGACGTTTGTCCTGCAAGTTATTTTTGAACAGAAGCGGGGCAAGAGGGCTGCCTTGGTACGGGCGGCGTTGTTTGTTTTTTCGAGATTATTCGCATTAGCGGTAAAGGTCAGGCGGGGGCTGTATAATTGGCGTATTTTGAGGGATACGACGCTCGGCGTGCAGGTGATCGCTGTGGGGAATCTGACCGTCGGCGGTACCGGTAAGACGCCTGTAGTCGAGAGATTTGCCCGTGAGCTCCAAGAACAGGGACGGAATGTGGCTATTCTGTCGCGTGGTTACAGATCAAAGCCGCGGCCGTTGCCGAAGAGGATTTGGAATAAGCTGCTTTTTCGTGAGGAGACGACACCGCCGCGTGTGGTGTCCGACGGTAAATCTCTGCTTTTGGACTCGGAGGCGGCCGGAGATGAGCCGTATATGTTGGCGTCGAACTTGAAGGACGTAATAGTCCTTGTGGATAAGGACAGGGTTAAGGGCGGCCGCTATGCGATCGAAAAGTTCGGATGCGACACATTGATACTGGACGATGGGTTTCAGTACTGGAAACTGCGCGGGCGGCGCAGGGACATAGTGTTGATCGACAGCCAGCAGCCGTTTGGGAACAAATTCCTTTTGCCGCGCGGCACCTTGCGTGAGCCGCCGTCGCATCTCAGCAGGGCCAACACGATTTTTATTACGAAGAGCAACGGACAGTCGGATAAGCTGCGCGAGGAGCTGGTGAAGTTGAATCCGCGCGCCAGTGTTGTGGAATGCATTCATCATCCATTGTACCTGGAAGATTTATTTACCGGCGAGCGGCATCAGCTGGAGATACTGAAGGGCAAGCGCGCCGCCGCCATGAGCGGGATAGCGCAACCTGAGAGTTTTGAGGAGAGTCTCGTTAACCTCGGTAGCGAGCTTGTTTATGCGAAGAGGTTTGCGGATCACCACAGGTATACGCAGCAAGAGGCGCTGAATGTAATAAACAGGAGCAAGAAACGCCAGGCGGAGTTCATTGTGACCACCCAGAAGGATGCCGTTCGGTTTCCCAAGATTGACAGGCGGGATTTGCCGATTTTCTTCATGCGCGTTGAGATCAAGATAGTGCGCGGCGCAAAAGACTTTCAGGATTGCGTGCGCCAGATTTGTTTCCTCTATTGATGGATACTCTGTTGTATTTGTTTGTTCGGGTTATTCTCGTTTTGATAAAGGCCATGCCTTTGATGTGCGTGGCGGTCATCGGGCGTTTCATCGGATTCGTCGTTTATTTCTTGGATGCGCGGCACAGGCGGGTGGCGTTCAAGAATGTAACCCAATGCTTCGGTCAGCGGATGACGCCAGGGGAGCTTCGCGGACTGGTCAGGGAGAATTTCAAAAGGATCGGCGAGAATTTCGCCTGTGGCGCTAAGACCGCGATGATGCGGCAATCCGACTTGGAGGACTGTTTTAGGATCGAAGGTTTCGAGAAGCTTCCGCGGGGTGGAAGTGTATCGAGTCCCAAGCACGTGGTGGTTGCCGTGGGGCATTTCGGAAATTTCGAGATGTACGCACACGCCGGATCGTTCTTGGAGGGGTATCAGATGGTGACTACGTATCGCGCGTTCCGTCAGGAATTCCTTAACAAGCTGCTCCTGGACTTGAGGGAACGGAGTGGATGCATGTTTTTCGAGCGGCGGACTGCATCGCGGGACTTGCGGGAGGTCATGAACCGGTCGCCGGTTATCTTGGGATTATTGGCGGATCAAAATGCGGGCGGGCGCGGGGTGCGCTCTACGTTTTTCGGACGCGAATGTTCCACTACGGCGGCGCCTGCGGTTTTCGCGCTGCGCTATCAGTGTCCTCTCGTCACGGCGGTATGTTACCGCACCTCACTCGGGAAATGGACAATTGAGGTCGGAGACGAGATTCCAATACGCGAGAACGGCAGGCCGCGCGATGTGGCGGACATCATGGCCGATGTCAACGGGGAATTCGAGAAGGCGATCATGCGCGATCCGGCTAACTGGTTTTGGGTACATAACAGGTGGAAGTCCCGCGGCAGAAAAAAGGGTGTCCGTAATGAACGAAAGGGACGTGGAGATAACGAGGATGGTGTGGAGCGTATCTTGATTCGCGGCGTGAACTGGCTTGGGGATGCGGTGATGACCATGCCGGCGCTGATGCGGCTGAGGGCGGCCTTTCCGGAGGCGCGGATATCTATTATGACCCCGATGAAGCTGGTCGACCTCTGGTCGAAGCATCCGGCGGTGGATGCGGTTATACCGGTGTCGCGGGCCGACGGTGTTTTTCTTACCGCCGGGAGGCTGCGACAGGAAAGGTTTGATTGGGGGCTAGTGTTTCCGAGCTCCATTAGATCGGCGCTTGAACTCAAGCTGGGCGGTGTCCGGAAGCGGATAGGGTATAAGGCCGGGATCAGGGATTTGTTGTTGACCGAGCGTGTGGAGCGGCCGAGCAAACTGATAAAGATGAGGAAGCGCTCCGCCGGCGAGATCAGACGTCTTATACGCGCGTACGGGACGGTGGATGGCAACGGTATTCCGCCGGATGCGCATCACATGTTTCAGTATCTTGGATTGGTTGCCGCCGTAGGCGGGGTGGATCAACCAATGGCGCCTAGGATTTATTTGGAGGATGCCGAGTTGCTTGCGGCCGGGGAAATGTTGAATTCGATAGGTAAAGGGCGCGTGAACGGTGTATTGATCGGGATCATACCGGGCGCCGAATACGGCCCGGCCAAGCGCTGGCCGCTGGAAAGGTTTGCCGCCGCTTGTATTGGAATCAGCCGGTTTGTTGATTGTACCTTTGTAATTACCGGCGCCGCGGGCGACGTAGAATTAGCGGAGCAGTTGGAGCGGGATTTGACGTCCGGTTCAGGAGTTATTCCCGCGCAAGCCGATGCACGGCGGATGCGGGTGATCAACCTGGCGGGTAGGACATCGCTGCGCGAGCTTTGTTGTATTCTGCAGAAGTGCGATACGGTTATCACGAACGACAGCGGTCCGATGCATGTAGCTGCAGCCGTTGGAACGCCGGTAGTGGCGTTGTTCGGCAGTACGTCGCCGGAGTTGACCTCACCCGGTATGCCGGGAGACCCGGAGCATGAGATAGTGAGATTCAGTGCGCCGTGCTCGCCGTGTTTCAGGCGTAAGTGCCCGATCGATTTCCGGTGTATGAAAAGACTGAGTGTGTCCCGGGTCGTGGACGGCGCCATGCGTTTTTTGCGGAATAATGTGAAAAGCGGTAGGAATTAAAAAAATGGAGCGGGTGAAGGGAATCGAACCCTCGTAGCCAGCTTGGAAGGCTGGAGCTTTACCACTAAGCTACACCCGCAACGGTAAATACGTTAACAACTATTCTTGCGCTGTCAATCCTGGTTTGTGTATTATTCTGTCTTGCATGGAATCGCTTCTTTTAAAAGGCGGGCGGGTAATCGACCCAGGAAACCGGCTGGATGCAGTCGCGGATGTACTGATTCTGGACGGACTGATTGCGGCCGTCGGTAAGGATGCGGGAGCGAAGGCGCCCGCGGATATCCGCGTAGTACAGGTTGACGGACTTGTCGTTACACCCGGGTTGGTGGACATGCATGTTCATTTGCGTGAGCCCGGGTTTACGTCCAAGGAAAACATAGCTACCGGCACTGCCGCGGCCGCGCGTGGCGGATTTACCTCCGTGTTGTGCATGCCCAATACGGAGCCGGTGATCGATAATTCGAGCACAGTTGCTTTAATACGCGAGGCCGCCGCTTTGGAGGCGAAGGCGAATGTCTTCATTGCCGGCGCCATATCGAAGGGGCTTGACGGTGAGATGCTGGCGCCGGCGAGTTCTTTGAAGAGTGCGGGCGTCGTTGCGTTGACCGATGACGGGCATTGCATTCAGAACAATGAGCTAATGCGCCGTGCGATGGAGTATTCGGCCATGTTCGAGTTGCCTGTATTGGATCATTGCCAGGATGCGGCGCTTGCCTCTGAGGGAGTCATGCACGAAGGTTATTGGAGCACCGCATTGGGACTACAGGGGTATCCGTCCGTGGCCGAGGAAATGATTGTGGCGCGGAATATCCTTCTTTCCGAGATGACCGGTGTGCATGTTCATTGTCAGCATATCAGTGTAGCCGGGAGCGTGCAGTTGCTGCGGGAGGCCAAACTGCGCGGTGTGCGCGTCAGCGGCGAGGCGGCGCCGCATCATTTTGTATTGACCGATGCAGCGGTAGCCGGCAGTGACGAGTTTTGGGCCGAGGACGGATTGGATTACTGGCGCATGTTCGAGGGGAAAAGTGAGAAGCCGTCTTGGCCCGTGTATGAGACCAACCTGAAGATGAATCCGCCTCTACGTTCCAACACTGATCGTGAGGTAGTTATCAATGCCGTCCGGGACGGAACTCTGGATGTAATCGCCAGTGATCATGCGCCGCATGGGAATTTTGAAAAAGAAGTCGAATTCGATTATGCGCCTTTTGGAATAACCGGATTGGAGACCGAATTGGCGTTGGCGCTGACAACCTTTTATCACACGGGTAGGATGGGGCTAATGGAGTTGATAAGGCGTTTTACGGCGGGGCCGTCAGAAGTCCTTCGGATAGATAAAGGTGTGCTAAATACCGGCGGTGACGGGGATTTAACGATAATCGATCCGGATCGCGAGTGGGTGTTTGAACGTTCCGGGACGCAGAGCCGTTCGATGAACAGTCCATTTTATGGGTGGCCTATGAAAGGGAGAGCTGTGGCCACCATTATTTCCGGCGGCATCGCGTGGAATGATCCGGGTTTTGTGTTATAGTTAACCGGTTTTATGCGGGCATATACGAGCGCCCGCTAATGTGAAAGACCGGTTATGAAGATGTTGAATGTCCTAGTTGTTTCGGCAATCGCTGCAATTGCGATTTCGTGTTCCCATGGCTTTGCTTTGAGCGGTGATGCGTCGCCGCCGATCGAAGCGCAGTTCCAAATCGAGAACCCATCGGATTACGATGCCGCCTTCGCCAAGGCGAAGGAGGAAGGTAAATTGGTATTACTTGATTTTACGGGGTCTGATTGGTGCCCGTGGTGCATTAAACTCGAAAACGAGATATTTCAAACCGACGAGTTCAAGGCATACGCAAAGCAGAACCTCGTCCTGGTGAAGGTTGATTTCCCTCGACGAAAAGCGCAATCCGAGGGTCTGAAGGCCAAGAATAGGGAGTTGATGCGGAAATACGATGTTGAGGGATTCCCGACCGTCGTTGTTCTTAACAGCGAGGCCGAGGGATTGGGTAGGCTCGGCTATATGCGAAACGGCCCGGAGACGTTTATCACGGCGCTTAAGTCGCTGACTAAGGGGAGTTGATTGACTTGTGGCGTCGGATGAGGCGTCATGGGAAGTGTTGGATTTTTGTATCTATTTTTACTTGCGCCTTTGATATGCGGTTTTAGCATTGCACCGGTTGCCGCGCCGTGATATACGGCCGCAAGTTTCGCAATGAGTTCGAATGTTGATCATCCTGTTTTCTGAATGAATAAACCAAGAGCCATATTAGCCTTGGAAGATGGTACCGTGTTTCACGGCGAAGCCTTCGGCGCATCTGCTACGGCGACCGGTGAGGTCTGTTTCAATACATCGATGACCGGTTACCAGGAGATTTTGACGGATCCCTCGTATAAGGCGCAGATCGTTACCATGACATGTCCCCAGATAGGGAATTACGGTGTTAACACACAGGACGTGGAGTCATGGCGTTCGCATGTGTCCGGATTCGTCGTTCGCGAACTCTCGCCGGTGGTGAGCAATTGGCGCGCTGAGATGTCGTTGGATGAATACCTGAAGCGGAATGAGGTGCCGGGAATCCAGGGTATCGACACGCGGGCCTTGACCAAGAAACTACGGGTCGGAGGCGCAATGAAGGGTGTGATTTCAACCGAGCGATTATCCGATGTCGACGCGGTGGAGATGGCGCGCGAATGGGAAGGTTTGATCGGAATCGATTATGTTCGGCACGTGACGCACGGGAAGGTTTTCGACTGGGACAGGGAGGATACGCAGAGTTATCCGTTTAGGCTGATCCGCGGCGTGGACGACATTGCGCCGACCAAGGAAGATGATACCCTGCCGCCGGCGGATATCAGGATCGTTGCCTACGATTTTGGTATTAAGTATAATATACTCAGGAAATTGCGGCAGGCCGGATTCGATGTCTGCGTTGTCCCGGCCGACATGCCGGCCGACAAGGCGCTCGAGATGGGCCCTCGCGGGATATTTCTTTCGAACGGCCCCGGGGACCCGGCGGCGGTCGAGTACGCAGTGCGGATAGTCGAAGACTTGTTGAAAACAGGCCTGCCGATATTCGGGATTTGTCTTGGGCATCAGATCATGGCCAGGGCATTCGGCGCGGATACGTTCAAGCTGAAGTTCGGCCACCGCGGCGCTAATCAACCGGTTAAGGACTTACGAACAAATCGTGTCGAGATAACGGCGCAAAACCATGGATTCGCCGTCGTGCCGGAAACACTACCTGAGTCTGTCTTCGTCGATCGAATTAATCTAAACGATAACACCGTCGAGGGCCTGCGTCATCGGAACAAACCCTTTTTTTCCGTTCAGTACCATCCCGAGGCCTCGCCTGGGCCGCATGATTCGGGACTCTTGTTTTCCGAGTTCAGGAGGATGATTGAATCAAAAGATGGAGAAAATTGATTGAATTCAATCGCTTTTCGGGAGACAATCCGAGAATAAGCTGCTAAGTGGTGGCAAGAACGGGTGATTCGCTGTTTTTAGAGGCCGATAGAGTGTCTTTTTGCAGCGGACTATGGCTTTGGATGGTTGGTGATGATGGCGGGAAGATTGTGCTTGGGTTTCCCGCTGTTTGTATACCTTGAATCAATTTTGAAAAACGGGCATTTGCGGCATTGATATACTGCAATCGAGGAATCGATTTGACTTGATTGAAATTAATAAGATAATGCCCTGCACAAAAGCGTATTATGGCTAAACTTGTTGTGCTCAGTGAGGGATATAAGGGGAAGACGCATGAACTTAAAGAGGAACGTATCTCTATAGGTCGCATTGAAGACAACACCTTTCAGATTCCTGAACCGTCTGTCTCGAGTCATCATTGTGAGGTTTTGCTGAAAGGCGATGAAGTTGTTGTTAAAGACCTGGATTCCACCAACGGCACTTTTATCGACGGCGAACAGATAGAAGAGGCTGCGTTGAAACCGGGGCAAGTTTTGCGTTTGGGGCTTCTTGAAATACGTCTGGAAAACGGAGAAAAGGCGCATGATGATAAAAAGGTTCAAACCACGGCCCGCGCCAAGCCCCAAGGGGTGAAGTTAAACGAGCTCGAAAAGGGCGGGCAACCGGTTGCGTTTGAAGCGAATTCCCCATTCAAGAAGAAGAGCAACAAGATTAATAAGGTTTTCGTTGGTGTAGGGATTGCTCTAGGGATAATAGTGGTACTTCTATTGGCTTACGCGCTTTTCAGCGGCTGAAAAGCATAGGGATATTTGATATATCGCGCCAAGGCGCTAATTGTTTGTGATTTTCACGTATTCGACTTCCGAACCGTACTTTACGGTTAACGATCGGCCTTGATCCAATTCGCGGCGTCCCTCGCAGAATATGTGATGATGATATCCGCACCCGCTCGTTTAATTGAGTTAAGCGCCTCCAATGTAACGGTGCGTTCGTCTATCCATCCGTTCTGTGCGGCGGCCTTAATCATGGAATACTCGCCGCTTACCGAATAAGCGGCTGTCGGATACCCGAACGTATCCTTTACCTTGTGGATTATATCAAGGTACGCGAGCGCCGGCTTGACCATGACGATGTCCGCGCCTTCATTAATATCCATACCGACTTCCCTGACGGCCTCGCGCGCATTTGCGGGGTCCATTTGGTATGTCTTACGGTCGCCGAATTCGGGGGCCGAGTGTGCCGCATCACGGAAGGGTCCGTAGAAAGATGATGCGAACTTGGCGGCGTACGACATGATCGGGGTTTCCGCGAATCCGGAGTCATCGAGTGCGCTGCGAATAGCGCCTATTCTGCCGTCCATCATATCGCTGGGCGCCAAGATATCCGCGCCCGCCGCCGCGTGGCTGATCGCGGTTTTCGAAAGCAACCGCAGCGTCGGGTCGTTGAGTATGACCGGTGTGTTTCCTGACTTGTCAATCAGACCGCAGTGTCCGTGACTCATATATTCGCATAGACAAATATCGGTTATGACAAGAAGCTCCGGCACTTCTTTCTTTAGAAGTCTAACCGCCTGTTGCGTTATGCCGTTGTCGGCGTATGCTTCTGTTGCGACCTCGTCCTTTTTCTCCGGGATGCCAAAAAGAGGCCCCGCCGGTACGCCGTCGTTGAATGCCGCTTGAGCTTCTCTAACTAGTTCGTCCTTCGATAGTTGGAATACGCCCGGCATGGAAGCGACCGGCGCCCGTACCTTGTCGCCGTGCTTGACGAACATTGGCAATACAAGGTGCGCCGGATTCAGTTCTGTTTCTCGAACCAGCGATCGCATGGCCGGCGTGGTTCGCATTCTACGCTGCCGGTGTTGTGGATATGTGCCGAAAATCGCGCAATTCATAGCGCAAAACTACGTATAAACCGTCTGCGATGCAATACCGCAATACGGACTGCCCGAAGCTGACGGAGCATATCCATGTGTGCCAAAAGAAACCAAACCGCTATCGAGATCGAAATCGAAATCGAAATCGCTATCGAACGACATGATAAAAATCGGCGGGTACGACGTTTCCGGCCTTAGTTCATTCCTGAATACGGGAAAAGCGTTCCTCGCCGAGTAGCTGGAGTAGGCTCTTCTGTTGCTCGGACTTAATCTCTTGGATCATGTCCAATTTGTCTTCGGTGGAGAGGGTGATATCGTTTTCAATACTTTGGATTTCATCCCTGGTAGCGCTGTTGATCTGGTACATTGGGATAATTTTGTCGGCGGGGATATCGTTGGCTTGAGCTGTTGCGGTGGTTTCCGTGAATACCGGATCCTGGTTTAGCATATAGAGATTAAATTGTTCAGGCTCCAAATATTGTTTCAAGGCGTCAAGCTTGCGCTGTTCATAAATGTCCTTATTTGTCCTGGAAACGGCGTCTTCGTTTGAATAATAAAGGTTGATTTGCTGGTTGATTGAATCCCAGTTCCTGAAAATCGCGCGGAACTTCTCCGGCCCGACACCGAGACCCTCCATTTCGTTGCGGAGTTCGGAGGCGGTGGAGGAATAGCGGAGCAGGTATTCCTCTAACTGCGTCGGCGTTAGTATCTGCGACAATTCATCACGCGTATTCATCCGGATTCGAGTAAGTTCGGCAGGGTCCACCGGTTGCCCCGCTCCGTTCTGTGCGTTGATATACGCCTGAATACGATCCTGTGACCGCCGCGCGATCTCTTGTACCTTATTCTTATCCTCTTGAGTCAATGAATTGAAGACGGCGCCGGTAAGTGGGTTTATCTGCGGTATCGGCGGTGTCTCGCGCCAGCCTGTGCCCAGGAGTTCATTCAGTAGTTGCCGCTTTTCTTCTTCCAGTTCTCTTGCTTTTTGCATTGCGGTTTCAAGCGCG
>JAIPKD010000037.1 GCA_021733835.1 Verrucomicrobiota bacterium | reverse complement strand
GAAGCCGCCGCCGCCGCCATAGCCGCCGCCGCCGCCGAGGCCGCCGCCGCCATAGCCGCCACCGCCCATGCCGCCGCCGCCGTAGCCGCCGCCGCCGCCCATGCCGCCGCTGCCATAGGTGACTGCCTGGAGACCTTGGACGAATGTGTTCGGATCAAGCTTGAAGGTTCTAGTATGCAGCTGTTCGGCCTCAATGGTCCTAGGGCATAGTATTATTGCATACTCCTCGATCGTATACTTAATAGGTGAATCCGCAGACTTGACAATGGCATCAAGGGCATTGCCGAGGGTGATATTTCGAAGCGGCGGATCGATCGTGATCACGGTCTGCCGGAGGTCGGGCGGTTCATACATCTGCGGCTGAAATTGCCCCTGTTGTTGCTGCTGCGCACCGTAAGCGGGGGCGGAGGATTGTCCATACGCATCGCCGCCGGCGCCGCCACTGGCGATCATAGACATCACACCCGCGTCCAATTCCGAATTAATCATGAAATTGATGCCTTCGCCTGTTGGATCGCGTTTAACGGACTGTTCGGATAAATATAGAACCACTTCACTGAGAGGCATTCGTTCGAATTGGACTTCATCCAAAATGATTTTACCAAGCTTCGACTGAATGTCCTGGCGGCCCGGGCCAGTATGAACGAGATTGGTTCGCGCAAAAGGATTCGGCGTCGGCAGTTTCTTTCTGTCTATTTCTACATTCCAGGCGTCTTCAACCTCGACTAGAGAGTCTTGCGCAAATAATTCACGCTTGCGCGCTTCTTGTTCATACTTCTTCTGTTTAATCAAGCTAAGATAATAGTAAGCGGCCTTATCATCGGGATTGTTCTTGGCGGCCTGCAAGAGTTTTTCTTCCGCCTTCTCGAGCTTACCCATTTCCAGAAGCAGTCTGCCGTCTTGGACGAGGGTACGGTTCGCCACCAGATTCGTCTGGTACTCCGGCACCTGGGCTTGGACTTCCTTGCTGGGGACTAGTCCGGCGCGTGAAGCAATGAGTTTATTAATGGAGTCGCGCATTTTCAGCACCTCCTCATTCTCGGGATTCACGTTAAGCGCGCGCGTTGTCTGGGTGAGTGCCTCCTCGAGCTTACCTTCCTCTTTGGCGCGTACGGCAAGCTCCAATCTGACGCGAGTCAAGCCGTCGACGGCTTGTTTATATTCCTCCTGCACGCCGACGCCCGCTATTTGTTGGACAAGTCTCAGCGTCTGTTCGTATAGGTTAGCCGCTTGGGCCAACGCGCCTTTTGTTTCGGCCTTCTGGGCTTCACTGAGCGACTTCCGCAATAGGATAGTCGCCTCTTGTCTTTTAACAGCTTCTTCCTCGGCGGCGGTCATAACACTGGATTGTTGCGCCTGTGTCATAACCGAGGATACGGCTATTATAACCGATGTTAAGATAACAATTCCCGATTTAATCATGCTCGAACTTCTATTTAAGGCTGCACACATAAATTTTCCCTCTAGGATGCGGCGTTATAGTTTACAGTAGTGCGTTTTGTTGTTGAAACCGATGAAACAGTCACGTCCTTTTCGGTTATGGCTACGATGATATACGAATCGTCTCCGAAAGAAAGCCGTGAACCCACACGCATATCGTCGAATGTTTTGTTCTCAGGTCCGTATTTGAGATCAGCGGCATGTCCGGCGACCTTGACAAACGGTTCTCCGGGTAGAATCTCGACTTTCTCGCCGCTTTCCACCAGTTCAACAACAAATTTTGTCGGATTCTCAGGTTCTCCAACTACATTCCTGAGAATAAAAAAATCGTTCTTTTGCCCTAGCGATACCGAGCGCGAAAGTTCTCTGCGCAGGTAAGAATTCGGATTGGCCTCGTTCAACACCGTAAATTGGTACTCTATCCTGTCGCGGACTTTGTCGGTGCCGGTATACTCGATTTTGAAAGTCAATGGTCGTATGTCAACTACATCCAGCGCTTTCGGTCCTATCTCACTACCTGTCTCAACTTTAATCAGGCGCCCGTCGGGGGTGCGTTTCCACTCCACGGGATTAAACAGGTTATGTACCCCGGCTAATTCATACTCGGGTGGGTTCTCGAGTTTATTAAGTACATTACTGACTTCCACAAGCTCCAAGGGCTGGACTTCCTTGGGCGGCGGCGGCGGGGTAAAATACGAATCCAATTCCTCCTTCATGGCGTTCAGCTTAAAAGGAAGCATTGATGCGGCTATCGCCAGCCCCAGCAGCACTGCGCTAAGAATAATTTTTTCGTAATGATTCTTTAAGAATTCCATTTTGGATTAGTTATTATTCTGCTTCCTAGGTCTAATAATATTAAGGAGCAACCCTACCTCCAGAGGCTGTTCTTTTAACACTGTTTGCGCCTCGTCGTCACCCTGGCCACGACGGATTCTTCCACCTCCCTGGTACGGCATTCGGTTCTGGGAGTCATCGGAGGGCGAACGACCGTAACGGTCTCGCATCTTATCTTCTGCTGTTCTTCTCGGCTGCGGGCGTGGACGCATGGGCTGCGATCCGGTTCCGCCATTATCCGTACCGTAAGCAGCCGCAAACGGGTCTTCCGGCGCGCCTGCATAGCCGTACTCTTGTTCAGAAGGTATAACCTGGACGGTGCGCACGACTATAGCATTTGAATTTAAGGCAAAACCTTTGAGTATCTTTTCAAGCTCCGGTGTAAAACTTCTGAATTGCACTTCATACGGTGTAATAATCGATGTGTCGTTTGTGATTATTTGGAAATTACTGAGCAGATCGGAGCGGGTTCCAAGCGCCTTCTGAATCATTTGCATCGCCATCTTATTCGTTATCGTGGAAGCACGCCTTATGGAGTAAAGTTCCGAAATCTTAACATCGAAGAGCACATCGCACAAGGCCTTGATATCGGCCATTTGCATAGAAAGTGTCGGCAGCGTGCCTTCTTCGAATCTAAGCATGTCTTTTTCACGGGTGAACCCGAATGCGAAATCCGGCCGCAGGGCCACACCGCTGGAACGGGCTTTTTGTCGAAGCTCTTCCAAGCTGGTTATCAGGTATCTTCGAAACTCCGAATCGTTTGTTATCAGCGTAAACGGAACCGGCGAGAAATTGCTTTCAAGTTTTGCCGCGAGTTGTTCGAGCTTTTTCTGTTGCTCTTTAACGATGCTGAGGTTGTCAAGTGTATCGGTGCCCGGATGCGGTTGTTGCGATTGAAGCGACTGCAATGTCATGCTCGCCCTTGAGAGCTCGTTATCAAGTTGGCTGGATTTCTGAATTTGCGAATATAAATAAAAGCATGATCCCGCCAACAAAACGAGTGCTCCGGCAATCGCCAAGACTAACGCTAGGTTTTTCTTAATCCAAGGCATCATGTTTTATTTAATCTTTATCGGCTCTTGTAGTACTATAGTGGCGTTAAACGTAAATGTCGCCGATTCGGCACTGACATTACCAAGCGCCTGCGCGATGGTCGTCGCATCCGGATAAAAGTAATTCGTATCGGCTTTAAAAATCTCCTCCACCCTATATGCATATTCACTATTGGCGGCATCGGAAATATACGACAGATCAACGGCTCTGAACCGTACATCGAGCGTATCAATCTCATTTGTACCGGCCCTGTCACGCGAAGGCCCGCCTCCTAACTCTCCTTCGGACAGGCCGTAACGTTCCAAGTACCTTTTGTCATAGCTCGGTTTCTCTGATTCGCGCTTTTTGATTTTATAATAATCCGGCGTTACCGGTATCATTTCTTCAATCCAAATCCCAGCTTTAACATCCGGCTCTTGAATCTTCAAAACCGACTCGACTTCGTCTTCGACCTTCATCAGGCAGGTCTGCATCTCATCAAACAACTCCAGCCAAGTAAACCGCGATTTCAGTAAATCTGCGAGACCTTCAACGCGATCTTTGATCTTATCCCGTTCCGAAATCGCGCTATTCAAACGCGACGCCTTCGTCTGCAACGGGGTTATCTTTCCCTGCAATTCACTAAGCGCATCAGCCTTCGCGTCCACTATTTTGGCTGAATAAAACCAGCCGAAAGCAAAAATACCCAAAATCAAACTCAGGACGGTCGCAATGAAATACGGTTTCTTCTGATTCAATTGCTGCTTTTGAAGAACCGTTTTCGGCATCAGATTCAGCTCGATGGGGCACTCGGCCAGATTCCTCAAACCAAGCCCGACCACCTCTCCGAACGAATGCGCGTACGAAGCCAGCTCCTCCAGGTCCACCGACGGATCGATCTGTACGTTTCGGAACGGATTAAAGTACTCCACCTCGAGTCCGAGTTTCTCGGCAAAAAACTCGGAGGTGTACGGCATCACAGACGCACCGCCGGCAAGAAACAACCTCTCCGGCGCCGATCCGCCTTGCTGTCCCCTGTAAAACTGTATCGTCTGGTTTACCTGAATATGAAGCCGGGTCATCACCTGGCGCGCAATCTTCGAAATCTGCGCCTGCCGCGGATTATCCGGTTCTTCGTATGCGCCACCCAGGCTGACGAAGCCCTCCGATATCTTGAACTGCTCGGCCTGCGTAAAAGGCATCCGCGCCTCGGCGGCGAATTCCTGAGTAATGGAATTGGCGCCGATGTTGATACTCCTGGCGAAAAACTTGTCCTTCTCGAAAAACAGGACGTTACTCGTCTTTGCACCTATATCCAGGAGCATGGTACACCCTTCCACGTCGCTATAATTATAACGGAAGGCGTTAGCCAGAGCGGCCGGGGAAACATCCACCAGTTGAAGGCGGCACCCGCCGGACTCGCCGGTCCTGAATACACCCTCAACGATATCCGACTTGATCGCCACCAGTAGGACTTCAAGTTCACCGGTCGGCGTAGAGCCGGTTATCTGGTAGTCCCATACTACTTCGTCGAGCGCAAACGGCACATTCTGCTGCGCCTCGTATTGTATTATCTGTGTGACCTTAGAGGTATCTACGGGCGGTAATTTTACAAACTTCGTAAACGCGTGCACACCGGGAGCACAAACGTTAATGTCCCTGGAAACGAAGCCGCGTTCCGGCAGCAGTTCTTGTATTGCCTTCAAGATAACCCGCTCGCGCGCGCTGTCTTGTGCCCCCGCCAACCCCAACGGCTTCGCGCCGAACTGCCGCAAACAAAGCGCCTCGGACTCGGTAATCTCGAACTCGGCAGCTTTAAGGCTGCCGGTGCCGAAATCAAGGCATAGAAATGTTTTTGCGCTGCTCATGTTAAATAACTCTTCCGGTTTTCCCTAAGGCCCCCGACGCACTGCGGACAACAGCCCGGAAAACAGGCTAGCTGGTACTGTATATTTTTCCCGAGGTCAATTCCAAACCTCAACTAATTGCATTTTTTTAATCCTTCAGGCTCGATCCCGCTCAGTTTTTTCTTGAAGTATCCTATCGTAATCCTCAACCCATCTGCAAGTTGTGTTTTAGGTTCCCACCCCAACTCTCGTCGGGCACGCGTAATATCCGGTTGCCGCTGCTGCGGATCATCCGCAGGTAGCGGACAATAGTGTATCGAACTCTTCGATCCGGAAATCCGGATTATCTCTTCGGCGAAATCCTTTATTTTCATCTCATGAGTGTTCCCTATGTTCACAGGTCCTTCCACCGAACTCATCATCAATCTAAAAATACCATCAATCAAATCGTTACAGAAGCAAAAACTTCGAGTTTGACCGCCTTCACCATACACGGTCAGCGGGAGTGATTTCAAGGCTTGACTCATAAAAGCCGGCACGACTCGCCCGTCATGAAGCCGCATCCGGGGACCGTAAGTGTTAAAAATCCTGACTATCCGCGTTTCCACACCATGTTCCCTACTATAAGCCACAGTCATGGCCTCGGCAAAACGTTTCGCTTCGTCATAGCATCCTCGCGGACCGATCGGATTCACATTACCCCAATAATCTTCTTTCTGCGGATGAACCAGCGGATCACCGTAGACCTCCGATGTCGAGGCCAACAAAAACCGCGCACCCTTATGCTTGGCCAACCCCAGGGTCTTATGAGTACCCAGCGAGCCGACCTTCAAGGTCTGGATCGGGAGTTCCGCATAGTCAACGGGACTGGCCGGCGACGCAAAATGCCATACGTAATCCACCGGGCCCTCGAGAAACAGGAATTCCGTCACATCCTGCTTGATAAACCTAAACCGTTCATCCCCTGCGTGATGCGAAATGTTATCGACATCGCCGGTAACCAAGTTGTCGATCGCAATCACCCTGTGTCCTTGCTCCAACAGATAATCGACCAAGTGCGACCCCAGAAATCCAGCTCCACCTGTTACAACGGATACGGGCAATCCGGGATGATCATTCTTTTTCAACTGAGACATCAACAAAAATCAAGTGTCAACCAGCAGCAGCTTTTGTGCCCGGTTTTTCCCATTACAACCAGGACATCGTAAACCCGGTCGGAAAAAAGGCAACTAATTCCTTCGAGAATTCTACTTTGACTCAGGAGGCCCGGCACACCCCCCCTCACCAAACGGCCGACTCACCTGGCGCCGGCGCCGGTCAATACAATGGGAATAGTCCGTAAAATTATCTTTATATCCAACCAAAGCGACCAATTATCGATATACTCCAAGTCCAGGCGCACCCATTCCTTGAAATCAGTGACATTATTCCTGCCGCTAACCTGCCAAAGGCATGTCAATCCCGGCTTCATACTCAACCTCCGCCTGTGCGCCCTGTCGTCAAAACGCTTAACCTCGTCCACGGGCAACGGCCGCGGCCCCACCAAACTCATCTCCCCGCGCAGTACATTCAGCAATTGCGGCATTTCATCTACGCTGAACTTACGCATGAACCGGCCGATCTTCGTAACACGCGGATCGTTGCTCAGCTTGAACACCGGTCCGGACATCTCGTTCAAGACCGCCAGCTCCTGCTTGAGCTGATCGGCATTCGTCACCATGGATCTAAATTTAAGCATGGTAAACGGCCGTCCGTTTAATCCGCTGCGCTTCTGCTTAAAAAACACCGGCCCCGGCGACGTAAGCTTTATAATCACCGCAACCGTTAAAAGAAACGGCGACAAGACCACCACGGCCGTTAATGCCCCCACAAAATCCAATACACGCTTGCCCAGCGCCGACCACGATTCGTCCGGGGTCGACCTGAAGACCAGTATCGGCATTCCACAAAATTCGTCCGCCACCGTCCGCGAAATCCGGGTCTTGAAAAAGTCCGCAACAAGCCAAACCTCTACTCCTTCGAGTTCACACACATGAATAGTCTGCTCTATCCGGTCGAAGGTGACATGCACGGAGTTGATCACCACACCGTTAGCGGAATATCGGTGCATCAGTTCAACAACCCGCTCAGGTGACTCATCCTCGAGATTCACCTCACCGACTATCGCAAATCCGGGCGGCAGCCTCCGGCCGATGTCTCTCTTCCATCGATCGTTATCAATCTTGGTACCCGCTAAAATGATACGTCGTTCTATCTGCGATTGACCCCATTTGCTCTTGCACCAGAACCTGATCAATTCCTCCTTACAGAAAATCACTACAAAACTGAGTACGCCGTGCAGGATTATCACCGACCGCGCAAGCGGATTCCGAACAAGGAACATCACAAGCACGACCGACACCACCATAATAAGGCAGGCACTGAGTAATTTGCGAGCAATCTCTCTGCGCACCCTCGGTAATGTTCTGTCGTAAAAACCCTGCCATCCGAGTAAAAACGGCCCAACCGGCGCAATCACAACAAGCAACCACGCGTACTCGCTGAAACTCCAAATAGGTGAAATCTCCCAAACCCCCTCAAGCCAGAAAGTGGCGTTATACCGAAGCCAATAGGCCAGCCAAAACGATAAGGCAAACAACACGGCGTCCACTACCGTGTGTATCTGACCCCTGACCTGCGTTTGTCGTCGTAACATAACTTGGCTTTAATCCTCTTATCAAACTGCTTATTCTAAAACCGCGTTTGTAACAATAAAGCTAAAATAACATAAACCTACTCATTCCTACTCCGGCGCGGCGATCAGTCAGCAGCCTTATCATTCCTTACCCCGGTCGTGGTTTGGAACCTGGGCACCGCCGCAGTAATCCATTCCTTTATCCGCTCGTATGTAACATCTTCATTGCCGGATTGACACGTCGAAAAAGCCGAGACATACGCCCATCTTTGCAACACACCCCTTGTGATCAGGTTCTTGGATATCTCCCACATCCGTTCCCAGTGTCTCGCGGTCACACACTCCTCGGCAACGAACCAGTACACAAACAATCCTTTAATCTCCACAACTTGCCCGCCCTCCGTCTTAACCGTCTTAGTACTCGTCAGCTTCATCACAGGCAGTTGATATTCGTACGGTTCCTTGATCGGTACTGTGTCATATTCACTCTTTTCGATCCTCCAACCTTGGCCGGTCAGACAGAACTGCGGTTTATGAATGCTCGTCCTGTCACTTCCCATCAGCACCGTCATGGCAAACACATTGAATCCGTCCGGCGCTGCATACAACCGCTTCCCGAACGAGGTATCCTCCGGCAGAGTACCCAGTTCCTGAGGACTCGGCTCCACTTCCTCGGAAGTGTATCCCGGTAAGTCCGCCGGCAATTCGATCTTCAGCCGTTCCGAACCCTCGACTCGGGACACCTTCAATCCCGGCTCACCCAGCGTCTGTGAAGTCCTCAATTTGACCAGAAACCCCGCCGCCGCCAGTATCGTAACCACGGCAACCGCCGCTACCGCGTATATATTCGCGAATCCTCCTCGTCTCATAATGCTCCTTTCGATTCCCGATGCTCCGGCTCCCTCAACCATTGTCCCAAAAACAACAATACAATTATTGCCAGCGCAAACGTAATGAAACCAAACCATTCATGCACGAACATCCCGGCCTTCTGGCCGAAGGCCTCCGCGCCGACGATTATGCCGGTTATTCTCATAACATTTCCCGCCACGGCCAATGGAACCGACAGCGCAATCACCAACACCCTTTTCCAAGACTTCCGAAACGTGATAAACCCATAAATAGTCGTAAGCGCAACAAGCGAAATAAGACTCCTTATCCCACTGCATGCCGGCGCCACGTCGTACCTGAACGTCATTTCCGGATCGAATATCCTGGAACCGTCCCTGATCACCTGAATCCCCAGGAAACCGTTGCTGATCGCCACCGATATCTTGGTCACGAGCATGCGCAACGGGAATGTTATCACCTCGCTTATCGAACTGATGGGTATGCAGAAGGCGAATAGTATAAACGGAAAGAAACTACGCTTCAGCCAGCCGGGGCCCCAAGCAATACCCATTATGCTGTACACGCCCACAAAAAATCCGACGATCGATATCCGCGGCTGCTGCACCACATAACCCAGCAAGTGAAGCAACTCGGCAAACACCAGCCCCGCCAAAGCCGGCCACCATACCTTCAGTTCCTCCCCGAATAATTCACGCCGCTTCCACCAGAACAAGATCAATACGACAAAAGGAATCAGATTCCCGTGGTCATCGTCAGATAAAGGCGCATTGTACGCATCGTACATCCAGTAAAACAACGACGGTGTATCCACGTACCCGAATGTCGAATTACCGAGAAATTGAAATAAAAGAATCCACGCCGACAGCAATCCGAAAAAAATCCCCTTGTTCGGCAACCTCTGCCAATAATCCTTCAGTTCATCAAGAAACGACGATTTTCTATCTTTCCCCGGCTTATCCATGTCAGATACATTATCCATTCAATAAATCAAAAAAACTTTAATACTCACACCGTTACATTTCCTAAACCACGTACACAATGGCCTCCAGACGCTCCTTCGCATCCGACCTACCTATAACCGATTCGTCCGCGCATCCCGGCTAATAATACTCTGACCGCGAAAACCGGGTTTCCTATCAAATATCGCCGCCATAAAACCCACGGCTCCCTGATCAACCGATCCATCCACTGAAGTCCCAACCGACGCAATAATGCCGGCGCCTCCTTCATCGATCCGGCATAGATTCTTACCGTCCCGCCGCCGATACCCCACACTATAGCCCCCGGGCACTCCACTGCAGCCAACTGCGATACATATTCGGTCCTCGGCGTGCCCATTCCGAGAAAAATAAAATCCACACCGCGTTCAGCCTTGAACACCGTCCTGCATTCGTCATCGTTCAAGTATCCGGAATACGCGCCCGTGATCCGGCAATGTGGGGAGATACCGTTAATCCTCGCGGCGGCCGCGGCGGCTTCTTCGCCGGAACACCCCATAATTATCGCCCGGCTCGGAGGCATGCGCCGGGCGACAAGGAATTCCCTGAACGCCTCGGTCATATTACATCGTTCGCTGATATTCACACCGAACAACCGCGCACCCCAAACCACGGACATCCCGTCGGCCGCAACCACACGGGCAGACGACAGGCATCGCCTCAAACGCGCATCGCCGGCCGCAATGTTATAAATATGCGCATTCAAACACAACACCGTCCGCGGCACGGCCGCCCTGTCACTCAGCAATCCGCGTATCTCCTCCAATAAATCCTCGATCGAATGCGAACTGCACCGCACATCACCAAACCTAAAACCCACAAGACGCTGGCCTGTATTCTTACTCATTACACTACAAATTCATCCAACAGGTTTGCATAAAGGCCGACCATCCAACAATAACCGGACTTGACGGAGGCATTGTAGTCCGACAGAAAAGCCCGGCGTTCTCACTTACACAAACCGTCCTCAAGCTTCCGAACCGCCGATACCACATCATCAACCTCGATCCAATCCATAAATCGCCGGCCATACTCTATATTCTCCGCCACCTGATGACATGGAAAGAACTCAGACCTCTCCTGATGATGTACAACCAGACTATGCGGCCCGGAAGGCGACCACAAAGGCAACTTGCCCGGGCCGAACAGTCCTATCACAGGCACGCCGGCGGCGTCCGCCAGATGCATCGGCCCGGAATCCAAGGATATCACAAAGCGCAATTCTCTAAGATTATCCAACCATTGACCGATCGATCCCGCCTCGCGCACTTCGATTGCCCTTCCCAGAAATCCGGAGGTCTCTTGCGATTGCCCCGGGCCGCACATTCCTACAGGTGTATATCCTAAATCACTAAGGCGCCTGCAAAGCGCCCCCCACTTCTCTCCCGGCCAAAGTCTGCCCGGCCACGGCGCCACGGGAACCAGCCCCACCGATGCGCACCCGGAAGAAATCTCATGAGTATCGACTTTCCGGCCCGATCCAACACGTGGCGGCTCAGGCACTTCAGGCAGCCGGCCGCCCAATGCCGGGAGAAAACGCAGGTTCAATTCCCATCTTCGCAGACTTCCGGTATCTTCCACCGCCTCAGCCGCAAATGGTGTCATTTTCAAATCCGATCCCAAATACCGCGATAACGTCAATACCCTGTCGCAACCGGCCAGATGCAAAAGCATAACACTCCGTATATCACCGCGACAATCCACGCCCACGGCGCCGTTGCACCATCTCCTCAGCTCACGAACGAATCCGCGAAACCGTGGAGAAACAAGTCCACCCAAGCGATACTTCGCCGCCTCATCGTAACTCGTCCACGGCACCCGCTCCTCGATCCACTCATCCACTTGGCCCTCCGGAATCAGCGGCCGCCATACCGGCTTCGAACAAATACAAACCTCGAAACCCTGGTCTTTTAAGTACCTAGTCAACGGCTCCAGCGATATAACGTCCCCCAGACAATACGGTTCCATCAACAGCACCCTCCGCCTTCCACGTTCGCCCCTGAACAACACAGACATCCGGCGGATCAGGTTAAGTCCAACACCCACCATTCCCAATACCCCCGCCGCCAGGCGTCTCTTCCAACCCAGCCTTATCCATTTCTCCTCGGGTGTACTCTTCATCTTCACCTGTTAACGTTTTAATCCTCCTCGCGTTTCACGAACTCGACATAAACCACCCAGCCGAATAAATGGAGAAATCCTCCCAAAAAATGGAGATAATCCCGCTTCATCAGCGAAAGCGGCATCCCCAATATCAAGGGCCAACTCCGCGCACTACCGCTGCCGACGATATCTAAACCGTGTTCGCCGAACACGCGAGCTATGCGCCCCTTGCTCAACGGCGCAATATGCGTCGGATCATCATAAAAATTCAATGTCACCGTCCTCGTAGAACTCGGAAATAACACAGACCGCGGCCCAGGCCCCTCAACATACAACCTTCCACCCGGCTGCAATACGCGCGCTATCTCCTTCGCCGCATTTCCGTAACCGCCAACCGGTAGATGCTCCAATACGTGCATCATCGTAACCGAATCGAAGTATCCGGATTCGAAAGGAAGTGTATCACCAACTAAATCACAGCGCTCGAACCTGACACCGCCGGGCATGCGTTCGGAAAAATCCGCCACATCTACCGCCGAGTACTCGAGGTCCGATCGCAGCTCAACAAAATGCCCCAGTGTATCGCCTACCGAACAACCGACGTCCAAGTGCCTCCCACCCCCCGGCGTACGCCAGATAAAACGCGCGCGCCTGTCCAGCCATGTAAATCTTCTAAGCGCCTTCCAATTCATTCGAAATACTCCGGTGGATATATCATTTTCAGCTATCCGGCTACGTCCCTGTAAATCTCGGCGGTTTCAGACGCCGCCTTCCGCCATGAAAAATGTTTGCACCTACGCAATCCCGCCTCGATCAATTCCTCCCGGAATCCGGTATCCCGAGACAACCTCATCATCGCATCGAGATACGCCGCGGGCCTCAATTCAACAAAATACGCCGCGCCCTCGCCCACTTCCGGCAAGCTCGAAACAGGCGAACAAATAACGGGACACCCCAAGGCCATGGCCTCAACAACCGGCAGTCCAAAACCTTCGTACACACTCGGAAACACTAGACCCAGCGCGCGCCTGTACAAATAAACCAACGCTTCATCAGGCTGCCCGCCCAGGTAATGCCAGTTCTTCGGAGGCTCCCCCTCGCCCGCTACACCACGCCAACGCGCACCCACTATAACAAGCGCCGGGAGCTCCTTACCCTTGCTCTCCGCCTCTAAATACGCCTGACGCAGCAGCTTCAGGTTCTTTCCCGGTTCGAGCGAACCGACAAACAAGAAGAATTCGTCCGGTACCCGCTCCACCGGCGGTGACTCCGCCGGCGCACCCTCCTCCGGATGAAAAGGGCAGCCGTTATAAACTACCTCCAGCCGTGAAGCGGGAATATCCAGAAGCCGCATCGCCTCGTCCGCAGTAAAACGGCTTATGCAGATCACCCGATCCGCCGCGCCTACCTTGCGTAACCGCCGCAGACCCGCAATCCGGTGCCACCTGCGCAGCCTTTCCGGATACCGTAACAACGCCAAATCATGCAGCGTCACCACTACCCGCACACCGGGAGGCGGCGCCACAAACCAATAAGCAGTCGAGTGAAGCAGAGTCGCTTTCTTCCTCTTCAGTTGCAAGGGCGCCGCAGTCCTCGCCCAAATCAATTCACGGTAGAAAGTCTTGATCGACCTCGCAGGCTGCTCGAATGTCAAATTATATACCGGCCACGCTAACTCGAACCACTCGGGAGCATCGCCACCCATCAGTTGAAGGCCATGGAGCAACCCACGTATATAAGTGGCCACTCCGGCCCTTGCCGTATATAATCCGTTCGTATCTATCGCTACCAACATTCACTCCAAAATCGGCGTTCCACTGCGGCCGCTAGAAAAATAAAGCCCCGCTGCTCAATTGAAACCGTCCCATACGGCGTGCTCTGATTGTTACCAAGACCGCACCAAGAGGTCCTGTTCCTTCTCGATTTCGCCGCTTTCACGAAGCTCCTCGATCTCTTCACGCTTTTCCCTCGTCCACATGCCGCCGTTCAGCGATACATTCAACCCCACAACACTCGTCATGAATATCAGGTCGAGATCAAACTGCCCATAAAGAAACAGGTAGAAAAGCCATTTACTCGTAAATAACGCGAATAGGAACGTATTGATATTCTGATATTCCTCGGAACCGTACTTGTAATTGTTGTAAAGCGCCTTGAACGCCCCCGCGCTGAATCCTAAAAACGTCAGTACACCCCAAATCCCGAATGGAATGACTAAAGTAAGGAATCCATGATGATAATTCCCGCTGATTAAAGTATCCTCATACGACTTAACCTGATTGCTCCTCACCGCCTGCCGGGTCAAATAGTAATCCATCCCGTCAAAACTGAATCCCTTGCCCATTAATAAGTAATTCGGAACCTTCGGGAAAACGACGGCCCACATTTCCAGCCGCCAGTCCATCGTCCCCTTTGCATCCTTTTGAACCGTGCGATCAAATTTCAAAGGTAGAAATGTCAAACTCCGCTGAACCGTCAACGGCAGCCTATCGGAGAATCCGACCATAAACGCTCCGCCCAACAATAGGAATCCGGTTATAATCAGAATATTACGAAGCTTAATCAGACCCTCATACCAAAACTGGAAGAAAAAGAGCAAAGCTATCGATACAACGTAAGACCTGAACCCCCCAAATAAACCGATGAAGAATACTCCCACAAATATCAACAGTCTCCAGAACTTACCCGGATCGAAGATACCACTTAACCCGTAACGCATCGTCATAAAAAACAATATCCAAGTCGATGCCGTCCGGATTCCGCCCAAACGCTGCAAGTCCATCGATGGATCAAGCAGGTTTCCTGAAAGCTCATACGGGAAAAAGCTGTATAAAAAGTAAAACGCCGGGCCAAGATAGAAAATCAGGTTACTAAACACAGCGGTAACTCCACTCAAGAAAAACAGACCGGTCGCCAATCTCGCCGATTCGGGCGGGAGCGGCCTTGCGGTGAAAGCAAAATACGCTACTATGGCGCCAATCACGCCCAGGTACCTCCTCGCACCCCATTGCTCGGAACCAAGAACCCTGCCCCCGAAACCGCCGGTCAAAAACGCAGTCCCTAATACAACCATGAGCAATAATATCAGTGACCATGTAATCATTGGTATGTTCAGCCACTCCTCGCTCCTGTTCAATGCGCGGTTCAATATCGACATGCCCAAGCTGAAAAAGGCCAAAACAATCCATAAACTCGGCTGACCAGGCAAAAAGAATACATTCAAGGACGCATGAACCAAACAGACCAATGCCAGATGATGCCAACGTATTAATACAGGAAACGCCGCCACCATCAAAACCAGACCTACCATGCCGAACGCCGCCGGAGACTGCGGCGTAGCCAACAGATACCCCAACAGCACCGCAAGCGGTACCACAATGCCGAATACCAGGATAACCCTGGGTAATGCCGAATCACCAAACATCAGATTAAATCAGAATATACTTTTCGAAACTCCGCAATCATTTTGTCGACCGAAAATTCGTTTTCCACCCGCGCCCGCGCCCTGCGCCCGGCCTCCGCAACCTTCGCACGGTCACTCAACAGACCGGAAAGCATATCACAGGCGCCACTCCAGTCTCCAGCCTCGAATAACCATCCGGTCACACCGTCCAAGACTATCTCCGGCACACCACCCACACGCGATGCAACGGAGGGTACGGTCTTTGACCCGGATTCAAGCAATACGTTCGGAAGTGAATCGAATTTTTCCGAAGGAAATATCAAGACATCGATTAATTCAAAAAAGGCGCCCGGATCGGATATCCAGCCGTGCCATTCAATCTGTTTCCACCACGGCGCTGATGAATATCTATTCTTAACCATCCTCAGCAGTTCTTCACCCGCCGTATCCGCCGCGCCGCCGCCGATCAGTAGCCGCCAGTTACGCCGTCCCCGTTGCCATAGTCCCTCGGCAATCTCGAAAAGCCCAGCAAATCCTTTTACTTCCGAAAAAACGCCCAGGAATCCAAGCGTGATATCGGTGTTATCGATTTCTTTGGCGCCAATCTCATCTACACGGCGGACGACAGGAATCCCATTACGCACCACCACGAGCCTTTCACCGGGATACCCGCACATATCGCACTCCTCTCGCACCGCAGATGAGACACAAACGGTTCGATCCAATCCATACCTCGCGCACAACCGCATCAACCATTGCCGCTTCTTGTAAATATAATCCGCCTCCGGGTGATCATGGAGCGCCCCCACCACGGGACTGCGCCAGACCCTACCCGTCACCGCCGCCAATTCCCAGTCCCGCGCCGACCATGCATGCACGATATCCCACTTAAAGTCCTCTCTCAACCGCCGTAGACACTGTACCTGACGCCATACGTTCACGGGTGAAAATTTGGTGTTATCCGGAATCCATACCGTCTTCCAATGCGCCGGTACGAGTTCGGCCGTCTTACTACCCTTCACACACGCAACGGCCGCCTCGCCGAATTCCGCCTGCCATTGGCGCATGAAATATCCAAGCATCCTCTCCGCGCCCCCGAAGAATGTGTTTTCGGCATGGATAACCAAAAGTCTCATCTATCTATTCAATCCCAAAACAGTCTAATAACTCCAATAAGCGACGCACGCTTTCCATCCATTCACCCCACCACACGGTTCAACACCTCCGCCATCCTGCCGGCAATGTTCGGCCATGCATAATCCTGCGTTACCGGATTGTCGTCCGCCCTATCCTTTAAATACCTAGTCATCGCCCCCGCTATTCCTTCAATGTCATCACCCGTGCACCTCACACCACAATCACCTAAAACCTCTTCCGCATCCGCGCCCTCCGGCGCGATAAGCAAGATCGGCCGTCGTAACCCTAGTAACTCAAATATCTTCCCTGTAATCATGCCCTTCTCGGATAAGCCGGCCTTGGGCCTGCTCGTAGTGATCACTATATTCAGATTTGCGCCCTTGGCCGCCGCAAGCACTTCGTGTCTCGGCCTGTTCCCGTAAATAATCACCTGGTCACTTACCCCATACCTCTGCGCAGATTCCCGGACGTGATCGATATGGTCGCCATAATAATGAAACTTGCAGCGTTCGGCGCCGACTTCACCGCCGTTTAAAACCTTACGCATCGCCGCGAACACTGGGCCCACCACCCGCTTGGGCGGATAAAACAACCCCGCATACACCATACCGCCGTTGCTCGAGGTTGCCGGGGCTACTGCCTTTGTCTCCTCAGGATCATACCCGTTCGTGATTACATGAATCTTCTCCGACTCGCCCGTGACTGCCCTCACCGTTTCGGCCAACGATTTCGAAACCGTTATTATTGCCGAAGCATCCCGCGCCGTGGCCCTCTCCGTATCCATCAAGTCCCTGGAGTCCCGCCAATTCAAATGCGGGTTCGACGACCAAAAATCCCTGTAATCCAACACGTAAGGCACACCCAGTCTCCGGGCAATCTTCGACGCCGCTACAAATGATTCAAACGGCCCGCCCGTAGCCATTACCAAATCGAAATCCTCTTTCTCGAACGAAGATAACAAATGCGCCGTTCGCTTAATCCAAATCCTCCCGGGCTCCCAGTTCATCCACCTGTTAGCCCGATCCGCAATCTTGCAGGCCAAAACCTCAATCCCGCTCCCCATGCCGGCGCGACCAAGAAACGGCGTCGTATACCCGATCCGCTTGATGTTTATCCCCTCACACTCGATCCGTCGTTCCCATTCACCCACATCCTCCCTGATCCGCCAGTGCGCAACGTCGGCGGTCACCACCGTCACCCTCCAGCCGAGTCGCGATAAATACTTCGCGGTGTTCCACGAACGCAAGCACGCTATATTCCTTAGCGGAGGAAAATAGTAGGCAAGATACAAAATCTTCTTCGAGCGCATTATCTTTATTTTTCAACTCGTCAAGCAGATGCAAAGCCGAGGCGATCGTTTACTATATTTTATTACCCTCTTCAAACATATATTCGATCCTTAAAGTACTCCCACCGCCACCTCTGCTTCATGTTTATGTAAAACGTGCGCTTAATCTTTCGCATGTATTACTTCGTCCACTTCAACTGTCCAAGCGCCAGATAGGGATCGAGCCGGGCAAGCAATAGATATGCAAAACGCTGTTTCAAACGTTTGAAAAAGGAACAATCACCCGCCCATTTCTTAGGATCGATCTTCACGCTATGCCGAATCGAGTCCTCAAAAATCCGGTTCGCTTCCTCCGCATATAACCGATTATCAATTCGTACCAGCAGCTCATAATTAATACGCATGCTCCGAATATCCAGATTACACGATCCCACATATAAGTGCTCGTCTATCACCATCATCTTGGCATGTAACACCTGCGGCTGGTATTCGAATATCTCGACCCCCGCCCTGAGGAACTGCCTGTACAGGAATTTACCCGCCGTTTGCGAAATCGGTATGTCCGACTTCCCCGCAAGCAAGAGCTGCACCTTCACGCCTTTGCGCGCAAGCCTCTTCAATAACCGCCTGAACCGGAGGGTGGGCAGGAAATAACCCACCATAATCCGTACCGACCCCGCTGAAGCCAAATCTCTATATAAACTCTTCTTTATCGCACCGAACCCCTTACCCGGCCCTCCTAAAAGCAAATGACACTCGCTATCCCCGGAAACCGCGCCGGTCTTGCCCTTTCTTTGCCTGATCCGCCGCCTGCGTAACGGTACGTCGGCCTGCTCAAAAATCATGTCAAAAGACGCAGCCAACTCACTGGATACCGCGCCTTCCACGATCATACCTAAATCCTTCCACCCCTGCGTCACACCGTCGCCTTCATACTCGGGCGCGATATTGAATCCGCCTACAAATGCAATCTGTTCATCGCATACCAAAAGCTTCCTGTGATTTCGCACCCCCCATTTCTCCAGCCTCAGCGGATTGAACCATTTGAACTCTCCTCCGCGCTCAATCAACGGCGCCCAGTAATCTTGCGGCAAACCATACGAGCCCCATCCGTCCAGGAGAATCCGCACGTTCACGCCCCTCTCACACGCCGACACAAGGGCATCCTTAAACCTCTCACCCAACGGACTCGCAGTAAACGTATACAACTCCAAACGCACAGAATGCTCCGCCGCACCTATCGCCTCGAGCATCGAACTGAACGCCTCACTCCCGGACTTCAACCATCGACATCCTCTCATGTCTCTCTTTATGAATACTTCTTCAAAACCATGTTTTGCATCTTCAATTATCGGCGTGGATGATACTTGTTGTGAATCTCCCGAAGCCTGTTCCCCGTCAAATGCGTATAGACCTCCGTAGTACCGATGCTCGCGTGCCCGAGCAGCTCCTGTATAACTCGTAAATCCGCGCCCCGCTCCAACAGGTGTGTCGCGAAACTATGCCTCAACATGTGCGGCGTTAAATTGCGCTCGATACCCGCCCTCTTCGCAAATTTTTTTATCCTCAACCATAACGTTACAGGCGCAAACTCGCGTCCCCTATTGTTTAAAAAAACGACCCCCGGCGTATGCCGCTTCACCAGCTCCGGCCGGCCGTTCTCCAAATACCTCCGCAACGCTCCAAGCGCCTCCGCACCTATCGGCACCACACGCGCCTTGTCGCCCTTGCCTATAACCATTGTGAATCCCGCATCCAAATTCAGTTGCTCGATACGTAACCGGCATAACTCGGACAATCGTAATCCCGACGCATAAGCAAGCTCAACCACCGCATAGTCGCAAAGGTCCGCCGGCCGCCGCCAATCCCTCGGCGTAAGCAGCTTCTCAATCTCCGCATCCGTCAACGCCTTCGGAAGTCGCTTCCAACGCCTGGGTAATGAAAGCAGCTCGGCGGGATTATTCGAGATGAATCCCTCGTTCTCGCAAAACTTGAAAAATGCCTTCAACGCCGCGATCTCCAGATACACACTCGCAGGCGCCAATACCCTTTGCGCCTGTCCCGTATCGCCTCCGGACGGATGCCGGCGCTCGCGCGATATGAATGCCGTCAGCTCCGATAACCCGATCCGACCGCAATCACCAGCCCCCACCTCCTCGGCCCATTCAACAAAACGGTTCAACAAATATGCGTACGTCTTCTGCGTCCGCTCCGAACGCCCGATCTGATGCCGCAAAAACTGAAGAAAATCCTCCACCAACTCCCGCATCTTTAACCTAATGCCTAAAATACTCCACGTTATTTGTATCAATAACCACTACACCAGTGTTGATCGATGTCGGTAACGGACATACCCCCGCCGCCTCCCAGTCGCTCACCATCTTGATCTTGTCATGGTTGAGCATGTGCAATAAATGTAAGCCCAAATACGACATCGTATACGAGCGCTGCGCCAGCGATGACTGAATAAATCCGCGCTCGATGAAATCCAGCGTCGCCTCGTTACGATCCATGGCGATTATCTTGATCTCCCCCTTTTTTCCCGCATCCCGTACCGCAACAGCCGCGCCGACGCCACCGGCGGCGTCAACACAGCCGAAGCCCGCTATATCAGGATGCGCCTGAAGCATCGATTGCGCCTCCGCAGCCGCCCTGCCCTCCTCCGCCCTGTCATTGCCCACCGCGACGACCTCGATATCCTCGTAGTCTTTAAGCGCATCTTCATAACCCCGAAGGCGTTCCTCCAAGTTCCATTGCCCGGGAATCGTCAACAGCCCCACCTCACCCTTGTATCCTACAGCCTCAGCCAAAAGTTCGCCGCCAAGCTTCCCGGCCTCGTAATTCCCCGTGCCAATGAATGTATACCTGTCACTGCCCGGCGAATCCGTGTCCTGCGTAATAACAGGTACCCCCGCCGCTATCGCCCTGTCTATCGCCGGCTTAACCGCCTCGGGCTCGGCCGGTACCACTATCAGCCCATCCACACCACGCGCAAGCGCCGTCTCAATAATGTCCACCTGCTTGGACGCATCACTGCCCTGCGGCCCGGTAAAGGTCGCTCGAACTCCCAGGTCCGCCGCCGCATCCTCGAATCCATCGCGCGCGTCAATCCAGTACGCATTACCAACCGATACCGCCACAAGCACATACTCCTCCTCGGAGCCACTCTTTGAATCCGGCCGCGGCTCAAATGTATCCCTTACTTTACCACCGCGATCGGTCGAAAAATAAAGCGTGGCTATAATTATTAACGCCACACCAAGAACGAAATTAAGCGCTTTCGACATAAATATCCTTTTCTGAAATCAGTGTTCCGCGATCTTCACACTGATTGTCCCGTACCGGCCTGATAATTACAAACGCAAATTCGCGAATCCACCGCTAAAGACCTCCTTCACGAGCGCAACCACCGCCAAAACCTCTTCAGTTTCTCGCGATCCAGACGATCCGCCGAGACAGCCAATATCAGTATCATACCCGTAACGACGTTCTTCATGTAAATGTTCACGCGCATTATCTCCATCCCGTTCTCAATCACACCAACCAGCAAAAGGCCCAGAAACGCACCCAGCACCGTGCCCACGCCACCGGATAAACTCGCACCTCCGATCACTACCGCCGAAATCACCCGCAGCTCCGCGCCGTCACCCGCCGAAGCCGATGCACTGATCAATCTGGCCGAACTCATTATGCCGGCCAATGCTGAAAGCACGCCGGTCATTACATAAGTAAATATCCGGACTCGATCCACCCGGATGCCCGAAAACCGCGCCGCCTCCTCGTTCCCCCCAACATAATAAACCTGTCGCAAAAACCTCGAACGCCTCAATAAAAAGTCCGCCACCAAAACCACAACCACCATCAACACAATCGGCCACGGTATCCGTACCCAACCGAAAAGCTCCATGTCACCACCAAGCGCCGTAAACGAAGACGGCAATCCAGTCACCGGACTCGCCTGGGTAACTACCTGAGCTAAACCGCGGACTATAATCATCCCGGCCAGCGTCGTAATTAAGGGATTAACACCTATCTTGGTTATTATCAGCCCATTCACTATCCCGATAAGCGCCCCCACCGACAACCCAGCCACCATGGCAACCGGCACGGCCACTCCGGCTACCATCAGCTTGCCGCATACAATCCCGCCCAAGGCCAAAGTCGAGCCCACAGACAAATCAAATCCCCCGGCTATGATTACAAGGGTCATCCCCACTACCATCAGCGCGTCGGTCGATATGTTGACGGCTATTACACGCCAATTCCCGATCGTCATAAAGTGATTCTGTTCGCCGGGCTGCGCTAAATAAAAACTTATACACCCCAAAACAAGCACCCCGAATATCACAAATTCACGGTGCGCCTGTAACAACTTCTGCAGTCTTTCCAGAATATCTTTCATGTTTCTTCCACGCTTAATCCACCGCCGGTAGCAAGATGCATGATCTTTTCCTCCGTCGCCGCACGCCGACTGACCTCTCCTGAAATTCTTCCCTCGTGAAAAACTAGAATCCGGTCGCATAATCCAAGCACCTCGGGAAGCTCCGAAGAAATTACTATCACCCCCACCCCTTCGTCACATAGCCGACGCAACATCGTGTGCACCTCACTCTTCGCCCCCACATCTATACCGCGCGTCGGCTCGTCCGCTATCAATATACGCGGCTTCAACGCCAGCAACCGCGCCAGTAGCAATTTCTGCTGATTACCACCACTTAAAAACCGGACATGCTGCCGAATCGACGGCGTTCGAATCCGGAACATGTCCACCGCACCGGCACACGCCCCGTCCATTTCACGCCCCGAAAGTATCCCCAGACGCGAATATTTCCTCAGGTTGGCCGATACAAAATTGTCAACTACAGACATCCCGAGATATAATCCCAACGCCTTCCTCTCCTCAGGTAAATATGCAATTCCACTGTTCAACGAGTCTGTGGGACACCGTATGTCCAATCGCTCACCATTAAGATATACAGCGCCCGCGTCCTTCCGAAGATATCCGAAAAGCGATTGCGCCACCTCGGTCCTACCCGCCCCGATCAGCCCGGAAAAACCTAAAATCTCCCCCCGCCGCAGCGTAAAACTTACATCCTCGAATGCGGAATCCTTTGTTATCCCCTCCACCCTCAGTAATTCGCCACCTATATCCCCGCCGGCCGGCGGGTAAATCCGCTCCAATTCCCTCCCGACCATGCTCCTGACTATTTCTCCCGGATGCGTCTCAGACACAGGCTTGACCATTACCCTCCGCCCATCACGCAGCACCGTCACCCTGTCCGCCAATTGAAATATCTCCTTCAGTTTGTGCGTCACATATAAAATCCCGATCCCCGATGACGCAAGCCCCCGCAAAATGCCGATTAATCGCTCTGTTTCATGACGCTCCAATGACGATGTAGGCTCGTCAAGCATCAGTAATCTTGGTGAACCAGCCATTGCCCGCGCTATCTCAACTATCTGCTTAAGCCCGGTGCTCAGTAACCCGACCCTGCTGTTTACAGGAATTTTTACCTTAAACGGCTCAAGAACTTCCAACGCCCGCCGATTCAGTTCACGCCGGTCTATTAATCCATACCTGGTCGGTTCGTTACCCGCAAAGATGTTCTCCGCCACAGTCAGGTTCGGCGCCAAACTTATTTCCTGATGTACCGTCCTTATTCCCAAACGCAAAGCATCGAGCGGCGTTCCCAACCTTAGAACCTCGCCGTCGAGTAATATCTCACCCGTATCCGCCGGATGAATCCCGCCGACAACTTTCATCAATGTACTCTTTCCCGCGCCGTTCTCACCGATCAATGCATGAATCTCGCCTCCCTTAACCTGAATGGATACATCCTCCAAGGCCCGAACCGCCGGGAATTTCTTTGACACGTGCCGCAGCTCCAATATCGGCTCCGCCCCTTCTGTAATACCCATTGTCATTATCGCTTAATCTCCCAACAGTTCTTCTCTTCTCCGTTGTTTATCAATAACGACCAAATTCACGCACCGCCTCCCACATAGCTACTATATTCTCCGGTGGTACATCCGCTTGGATATTATGAACAGTCGCAAAAATAAAACCTCCGCCCGGAGCAAGGTCTTCAATACGCCGTTTCACCTCATCCCTCACCTCCCCAGGACTGCCTCGCGGTAATATATTCTGCGTATCTACGCCTCCGCCATAAAATATTAATTCATCTCCGTACTTCCTCTTTAACTCCCTCGTGTCCATCCCGGACGCACTAACCTGCACGGGATTCAATATATCCACCCCCGATTCAATCAAGTCCGGTATAAGCGGCTCAATCGCTCCACAAGAATGAAAGAATATCTTTACCGGCACTTTAGCCTTCTCCTTGATAAACGAAAAAAGACGACTATGACGAGGCTTGATGAATTCTCGATACATCCGCGGTGAGATAAGCAAACGATCCTGACTCGCCAAATCATCGGCCTCGGACACTATCATCACATTCCTACCCACAACACCCAACGCCCTCTCCCAATACTTCATCTTTATCTCACATATCCCGTCTAACAACCCTTCCGCAAACTTTCGATTCGATATAAGATCACAAAAGAAATTCTCGAAACCGCGCATCCACAAGGAAATCTCGAAAATACCCGGTGCATTCCTCCCTAACACATACGCAACTTGCCTTTCCTTCATAAACTCTTTAGCCTTCGCGGACATCTCGAAGTACCTTACATCATCCAACGGATCAGGAAACCTGTACCGTTCTAATTCGTCCAAACACGTTGCCTCTGCAAGCGGATGCCTACGCATATCATAATAAAAACCTCCATCACACGGCTTCCACCATTCTATACCCCACTCGTCCACCAGCTTATCATAACCATCCTCCCGCCAAGACGGTGTCGAAGCCCCACGCCCCCCACCGGGATTTATCCCATAAACATCCACCCCCAACCGATCCTTTACATCCTCGTCAACCTTCGCCAACTGCTGAATCGGATCTTCTATCTCCACCTCGACACTTTTCAGACCAAGATACTCACGCAACCGCACATATGCACTATGATGTATGCCCGTCAGTATCGTTCCACCCAGATCAAAAGGAATCCGATCCGGCTCATTATGCGCCAACGTCTCGGCAACACGCCTTCTACTCGTCCATTTCTGTTCCGTCATTAAAACAAAATCATATTACCCAAACACCACTATTATCAACCTCGAAAATATGCTTACTCTAATGGAGGGACAAACCCTACATGGTGTAGAGTCTGTCCCTGTATTTTTGATCAACCAAAACCCCTTCCTTTCACCTCGCCAAATTCGTTTTCTTCAGGGAAATTTCCCTCCTTTTCCGGTTTCTCGGCTCAATTTATCGCTCTTTTACCCCGCAAAACACTCCTC
>JAIPKD010000036.1 GCA_021733835.1 Verrucomicrobiota bacterium | reverse complement strand
ACACCTATTCTCGACTGATCTAAGTCCGACTGTCCGAACACATCGAAGCCCGCGTTCCCAAACCCGGGTTTTTTGTGTCTGTTTCCAAGCTTGTGCCGGGCAACAATTGCAGGGGCAGGCTATTCATTTTTGTTGCAGGGACAGGCTATTCAAGGGCGCGGGCAATTCAGAAAAACGGCCTTAATGAGGCATTTTTGATACATTTCCGAGGCGTGTGAAGAGTGATGCCGCCAATTTGCTGGTGATACACACCGCTAAATTAACGCTTCATATTAGATCGACTCAGTTCTGTAAGACGCGCAAGCACTGTTGAAAAACACCGAAAGATGGTGATTCAGACTGCTTGAAACATCTGCGACAACCAATCCTCGGCAAAGTAAGAAATCACGATTACGATCCCTATTCCCACCAATGGCGAAAAGTCGATCTTTCCCAGGCTCAACGGCAGCCATTTCAATGGGCGCAGGAGTTTAATTCCGGTTGTATCCACATATTTCCAGAACGGCGCATTGCCGAGGTACACGTATGAGTTTATCAGGTGAAGAAGGAAAACTATTATCAGCAAGTACTGCCACACAAGATACGAGCTTAATCCGATGACCGCCGATTGCCCGAGTACCTCCATTAAGTCCCGTCGCGGCGGGATAATCTCCAGATAAACAAAGTACCAACTCGCCAAAAACCAGAGGAGTGCGCCGCATAGGAACGGCAGTAGGAGTTTTATCCATACGGGAAGCTTGTCGAAAACCCCGAGAAACCGCCGCAGCCTTTGCCGAAACGGATCGGAAACCGAGGCCTTATGGCTCACGCTGGAAAGCAATAACATCCAGAAGTGAAATGAGACGAATATAATAACGAAGCTGAGACAAGAGAACACAAACATCCTCCCGGCAAAATCACTCCTGAACGAAAGCGTTATTGCGCCGAGATTTATTGAAGGCACCCACTGCAGTGACGCGCCCACGTTAGCGTAAAAAAAGGCCCTGCCGACGATAATCCCCGACAGGAGGACAAGCATCCAATGCCGTTTGGTGTTCTTCTCCTCCGTCGGCTGCAACGTATGCAAAAGAGAAACCGCCGGCTGCATTGGTGTGGCAACCTTTTTGGCGGCCAACCAATTCACCCAGACCAGCATACATACGATATCCAGAATGAAATTAAGCAATCCCATGCTTAGGCAAAAAATAAGTTCCTATCTCTCCAGAGTAAAAGAAAATCGGCGGATAGACAAGAAAGCATTATCTCACACGAATCACAGAATTAGAAATGACCGAAGCAAAAAAAACGCCGCCTTCGATAATTAATCTAAGACGGCGTTTCGCGTCCGGAGCTCAAAGCCCCGGACGTTCTCTTGTGATTTTCATCACCCGATCGCTTCGGGCCCTCGATCGTTGGTTCTGATTCTTATGCACTCGGGAAGCTCCAGAATAAAAATCTTCCCGTCACCGATATTCCCCGTTCGCGCACCGTTTACGATAGCCTCAACCGTGGGTTCGGTATACTCGTCGTTTATCGCGATCTCGATCCGGACTTTCTTCAACAGGTTCACCTCGACTTCGCCGCCGCGATAACTCTCGTGATAACCCATTTGCTGACCGCAGCCCAGGGAATTGGTCACGGACATTTTATAAACCTCTCGTTCGCACAAGGATTGCTTAACGGCATTCAGTCTATCCGGTTGTATATATGCAATTACCAATTTCATATCATTCTCCTAAACTTATTTTGGATAACTATTCGTTGTACCACTACTGGGTGATGAATATCTGGAAACCGTTGTAGGCCTCCATACCATGCTCGCCGATGTCCAGTCCTCGCAGTTCCTCCTGCTCGCTCACGCGCAGACCCATCACCGCCTTTATCAGCGACAACAGGACAAATGCGGCGATAAAACTGAACACCCCATAAGCGGCGACGCCGACAAATTGCCCCAGGAAGGTATGTCCGGGATCGGTACTGAAAAAGGCAACCGCCAAGGTTCCCCATACACCACATATCAGATGTACCGATATCGCGCCCACAGGATCGTCGATCTTTATCCGATCGAAGAACAAAACGGAGAACACGACGATCACACCGGCAACTATGCCTATCCATATTGCGCCACCCACCGTCACTACGTCGGCGCCGGCGGTTATCCCGACGAGGCCGGCAAGGCATCCGTTAAGAACCATGGTCAAATCCGGCTTCTTCAACGCGACCCAGGCGGTAAACATGGCGGAAACGATCGCCGCGGACGCCGCCAATGAAGTCGTAACCAATACCCGCGACACCGCGCCGGGCTCCGCAGACAACACGGAACCGCCGTTGAATCCAAACCATCCGAGCCAGAGCAAGAACACGCCTATCGCCGCCAGCGGCAGGTTATGCCCCATGATCGGCCGCAGCTTACCGTTCACATATTTTCCAAGACGCGGGCCCAGTATAATCGCCCCCGCCAGCGCTCCCCAGCCGCCTACGGAATGCACAAGCGTCGAGCCCGCGAAGTCCTTAAAATTGAAATGCTCCGCAAGCCATCCGCCTCCCCACGTCCACGAACCCGCTACCGGATATACCAGCGCCACGTAAAAAACCGTGAACGTCAGAAAACTGCCGAGCTTAATCCGCTCGGCCACCGCACCGGACACAATCGTTGCCGCCGTCGCGGCGAACATCCCCTGAAACAGGAAATCAGTCCAGAAAGTGTACCCGGGATTATAGGCCACGGTCTCCCCACCGTCAGGCAAGGGTAAGCCAAGCCCTCCCATACCGAATACCTTGGCAATCAACCAACTCGCCTCCCCGGGATACATCACCTGAAACCCAATTGCCGCATATGTCAGCAATCCGATCGCCGGTATCACTGAGTTCTTGAACAGTATATTCACCGTGTTCTTCGCCCGCGTCAGCCCGCTCTCCAAGGTCGCGAATCCAAGGTGCATGACGAACACAAGAAAGGTCGCCACCATCATCCAGGTGTTGTTCACAGTGAAGTCGCTTCCCCCGGACGGCGGCGCCGCTTTGACCACTGCTTCCGGCTCCGCTCCGCCTTGGACGGGATTCGATTCCTGCGCAAACACGCCGACACATAGAATTAACAACGCCAATCCTAATATACCCTCCTTCAACCACAATTTACTCATACAATACATATTCATTTTCCTTTCATCCTGTTCGATACATTCAGTGCATAATTCGAACACAATTATCTGTAAGGCATGAAGAATGCCGAAATCATGGACGGCCGTTATCACAAACTGTAATTCCTTATGCTTCAAGTACTTATGGTAAGTATAATTTTTTTCGACCTTAACCACCGCCTCGTGATTGCATTAACTTTCTTACAATTTTGTCGTCACGGGATTGACCCGGCACATTTTTGTTCGTAACCTTTCCGTAAAGTCGGAAATCCGAAAAACCACTAATCAAACGGTAACCGCACCAAAACGGAAAAAACTGCGTACCGGCAACATTATGGATACTCCAAATTGGCTGGAATTCTTCGAACACACGGCGGACATCGGCATGCAGATTCGCGCGCCGAGTCTCGAGAAGCTCTTCGAGCGCGCCGCCCATGGCATGTTCACCTTGATCACGGAAATCGAGGACGTCGATCCACAAGAAGAGCGGGAAGTCAGGATCGAAGGAACCGATTTAGAACATTTGGTTCAGCGCTGGCTCTCGGAACTTAACTACCTGCACGTCACACAAGAACTCGTTTTCCGCAGATTCCACGTATCCGAAATAACAGACAACAAGATCACCGCCGAAGTCGAAGGCGAACAAATCACTCCCGGAAAGCACGCAATACTTACGGAAATCAAGGCCGTCACCTACCACGGGCTTAAAATAGAAAACCTGCAAGGCGAATGGATACTCCGAGTCTTGTTCGATCTCTGACCTTTGATATGGGCTACAACGGTAAATCCGTTCTATACACGACGACATAACTAAATGCGCATAATACCTTTCTGTGCTATATAGCAATTGGGTCATGATCGAAATCGAAATCGATATCGGGATCGAGCATCATGGGCCTTTGACACGAGAAACTCGACGTCTACCGTCTGACAATCGGATACGTGGCCTGGGTCTACGAGAAGACCGATTCATTGACCGGAGCGCACCGCCCGGCACGTAACCAGTGGCCTGTGCACGGTCATTTTACCAAGCGGAACAACATGATACGATTCTCATCTGTTGAAAATGTAGCTGGGCTGGCCTGATCACTGAGCTCCCAAGGACCCATTACAGAAATCGATGACTCAAGCCGATAATTCCCTTCCCACACAACCGTCACGGTGCCATTATAAAATGATATTGATAATTCGACGGGTATAAAAACTGTAACTTTCTTAATGTTCGTGGTATTGCCACTGTTATCCGTAGACCTTACCTCGATACTATTCTCCCCTTCGTTTAACGTTACCGATATATTCCAACTGGTTGTGCCGCTGGCTGTCTGCCAACTGCCACCGTTTATCCTTACCTGCACACTTGCAACACCACTTGCCGTGTCTGATGCGCTGCCGCTTACTGATATTGTTTCACTTATTACTTGCTGCCCATCACTCGGATTACTTATCTGAACTGTCGGCACTTGCGTGTCACGCATTACCGTCACTTGCTTGATACTCGATGTGTTTCCACTGTTATCCGTAGACCTTACCTCAATATTATTGTCGCCCTCGTTTAACGTTACCGATATATTCCAACTGGTTGTCCCGTTGGCTGTCTGCCAACCGCCGCCGTTTACCCTCACCTGCACACTTGCAACGCCGCTTGCCGTGTCTGATGCGCTTCCGTCTACTGTTATTGTTTCACTTGTTACTTGCTGCCCATCACTCGGATTACTTATCTGAACTGTCGGCACTTGCGTGTCTCGCATTACCGTCACTTGCCCGATACTCGATGTGTTTCCTCTGTTATCCGTAGACCTTACTTCAATATTATTGTCGCCCTCGTTTAACGTTACCGATTTATTCCAACTGGTTGTGCCGTTGGCTGTCTGCCAACTGCCGCCGTTTATCCTTACCTGCACACTTGCAACGCCGCTTGCCGTGTCTGTTGCGTTGCCGCTTACTGTTATTGTTTCACTTGTTACTTGCTGCCCATCACTCGGATTACTTATCTGAACTGTCGGCTCTTGCGTGTCACGCACTACCGTCACTTGCTTGATACTCGATGTGTTTCCACTGTTATCCGTAGACCTTACCTCAATATTATTGTCGCCCTCGTTTAACGTTATCGATATATTCCAACTGGTTGTCCCGTTGGCTGTCTTCCAACTACCGCCGTTTACCCTCACCTGCACACTTGCAACGCCGCTTGCCGTGTCTGTTGCATTGCCGCTTACTGTTATTGTTTCACTTGTTACTTGCTGCCCATCACTCGGATTACTTATCTGAACTGTCGGCACTTGCGTGTCACGCACTACCGTCACTTGCCCGATACTCGATGTGTTTCCTCTGTTATCCGTAGACCTTACTTCAATATTATTGTCGCCCTCGTTTAACGTTACCGTTATATTCCAACTGGTTGTCCCGTTGGCTGTCTGCCAATTGCCGCCGTTTATCCTTACCTGCACACTTGCAACGCCGCTTGCCGTGTCTGTTGCGTTGCCGCTTACTGTTATTGTTCCACTTGTTACTTGCTGCCCATCACTCGGATTACTTATCTGAACTGTCGGCTCTTGCGTGTCACGCATTACCGTCACTTGCTTGATACTCGATGTGTTTCCACTGTTATCCGTAGACCTCACATCAATACTATTCTCCCCTTCGCTTAACGTTATCGTTATATTCCAACTGGTTGTCCCGTTGGCTGTCTGCCAATTGCCGCCGTTTACCCTAACCTGCACACTTGCAACGCCGCTTGCCGTGTCTGTTGCATTGCCGCTTACTGTTATTGTCCCACTTGTTACTTGCTGCCCATCACTCGGATTACTTATCTGAACACTTGGAGGTGTCGAATCAACTGACACTGTGAATGACCATGAATCAGAATAACTACTTTCTCCTGCATTATTCGCTGATATCATGTTCCAATAATACTTAACCCCATTTTCCAATGTTCCAGACGGTATTGTTAACGATGTTTGTTCTGTATAGTCACCTAAATATTGGTAGCTATTAAATACTATATTTTGACTTCCATATGGTGGTTCACTTATATATAAAGCATATCCATCAGCATTAGTAACACGTTCCCATTCTATAGTCGGAGTTGTTGTGTCAATAGTAGAATTTTTTAAAGGACTTCTGTGAGTTGGTGGATTAGGGATTTGTTGTGTTGCTTTTATTAATCCATCTTCTATAGACCATCCTTGAATACCACTATCCCATTTTACTTCGTACCATACATAGTATGTTCCATTATAATTTGCTCCCTCTGCCCCACTTACAATCACCCCTCGATCACCTCCACTTACCTGGTCTTTCCAACTTCCACCAGGCGTAGAACGTACATTTAATGTTGATGTTGCTTCTATATATTCTCCAATATTAAATGTCGATGACGTTTGTGTTTCCCATGAGTATGTTACTTTAACGTAGTCATTTTCTAAGTAATCTAATCCTAACTGCGATGCTACAGCAGGAGCCAAATCAATACCAGCTGGGTTTGATACTATCCTCCCATATTGGTCCTTACCCTCATTATAATTGTTATAATAGGCAGCCTCGGATTCTGGCATTCCTATTGATAAATCATAGAATTTTCTTCTTGGTCTTGGGTGGTCTGAAGGGGGGCTAGGGTTCCAATAGTTATCATCTATATTCCACGGACCACAATCCCATATCTCCACATTATCAACACTATTATCGAGTCGTTCTATGCTTACAGAATAGTTTTCATTCCTACTATAGCCTGAAGGCGTTTCTGGCCAGCCCGGCCCTCTGTTTGCGTACTTTAAATATCTATCTGGTAAAGACACTTCGTAATCTGTATCACCGTTATATTGTGTAGCATATACTTCAAATGATATTGCATTTGGTTTTATTACTATTTCACCCTTTCGTTTAATCGACATATTACGTTCTATCCTAAATTTAGCATTAATCCACTCTACAAATATTTCATATTGTTTTTCACTAAGTATATCTCTTATCATCCCAATAGACTGTGTTATTACATCATTTACCTTTTTATTATATTTATATTTTGATATCATATCACGTTTTTCTTTTAAAGGTAATTTATCATTGTTTATGATTATTGAAGACTTATTATATATACACTTTAATGTCTGCATTTCGTTAGTAACAATAGTATATATTTTATTCTTTTGTATATGTGATAAATTTATTTTATCAGCTAACTTCTGCATATCATCATTACTTGATAATAGATATCCTAACACTGGTTTATTAATATTTGTCGTAGTCATTATTTTAACATCATTACTATTTACATTAACTGTATCTGGATATCCAGTATAGAATGCTAAACACCATATTGTTGAAAACAAACCAATTAATAGCGATGACTTATTCATATATTCCTCCTTTTTTATTACATTGTTTTCTTTTCCTATTTGCGCTGTAAAATCCGCTCATTTTCAAATTTTCGAGCACGGTCATCGACCCGAAGATTCTTCTGCCTTCGGGCACAAGGCCGATTCCCAATTTAAACGGCTTGGGATTATTTATTTTGCTTTCACTGAAAATAATCTATCCATTGATTCTGTCTATCAAGGGCAGAACGCCGCAAATCAGCAATTTTCATTTTGGAGCGGAGCGCGGCTGAGTCGCCACGACCAGCCGCAGCAATTCCGCAAATTCCAATGATTTACCCGCCCATTCGATGCTGCGACTGGTGATATGCGCACAGTCACTCTCCATAATGAGAATTGCTGATTATTCTTCATTTTCCGCCAAGTATTTTTTCACTATAAGTGAACTTATTCGTAGTAAAAGAGTTTTCGTTATGTTCGTTTGGCACGGTCATATAAGCATGTCGGTAACGAGTAGTGGTCTAAATATACTCCCCAATTTACGTTGTCAATTCCTACCGCCTTATTCCTGTTCAGGCTATAGTAGCAATCACTAAGGCCTGCCTGCGTGCGAACACGCACAGGCAGGCGTTGTTGCTGGCAAACTGCCCTTACCATAGCTTCGCATGTTTCGTTGCCTCTTCATACGTATGGTTCGGTTCCGTGCCGGTGGTTGGCCGCTACACGGGCTGGATTGTCCAGCTTGCTTGTACTAGCTTTGCTTTTGGCGCACTCATTAACCTGTCCTTTATGTCTATATGAATGCATATGCCTTGTTGTTATCAGTTATGTAACTTATTGTCACAAAACCGTTCACATTGCATTTATGAATTCATTACGAGATTTTGTAACCCTATTCTGTTGCCGTTCAAGACTATTCCTCAATTTCCGCCAAGTATTTTTTCACAATAAGTGAACTTATTCGTTGTTATTCGTCGTGAAAGGGATTTTTCTCCAATTCGTTTGGCATAATTTCGTAGAAGAATTGCCATACTGGGATACCTGTATACGCAGAGATGTTTTCAAGGTTTGTTACTGAAGGAAACCGTGTACCATGCTCCCAAGAAGAAACTACGGCCACTGAAACATCCAAATCCGCAGCAATTTGCTTGATTGGTATTTGTCTTGATTTACGCCAGCACCTCAAGCGCGAGGCAAACAGACTCGATATATCTAAATTCTTCTGCTGAACCTTGTGCTTTGAGTGTTTCTCCTGCATGGATATCAATTCTTTTTCTGCTTTTTGAATGGACAAGGAATCTCACCACATCATTTTGCGTATTCATCCGCATATTGTTCTTTCATCCAACTGTTATCCTGAAATTGGCTGTAGCATTCGTAAAACCATCTTTCCTTCGAGCATTGTTTTGGAGTTATGCACAAACATACTTCTAAATTCAGGTCGCAATCCTTTCCGAAAAAGGAAAGTCCCTTCCCTGTGTAATTCTTGGTTATCTAGTTAACCCCTCTCAAAAAAGTGGGGATAAGTCAAACTTATTCCTGCATAATTTTGATAAATTTCCGTGCGGCTCCTACAATTTCCGAGCGTTTTTAGAATTGTGGGATCGAAGGAGTGGGATGCTTGTGACGACACATAAATCATCTCCATTTTCGCAGGCGGAAGGGTGTGGCTTCTTCAATCGTAACCCACCTCTGTATCTCCTCCAGAGAGGAGATCAATCCCCTCTGCCGCACTCCTCCAGCTCTTGATCATTAGACCAATCGGCGTTATTTTCGTGGTGTGTCACAAGTTTAAGAAGGCCCGGCTCCTTTTAAGTACGCACTTACGCGAATAATCATTTATGAGTGGATTGAATATTGAAAAGAAATCCGATTACCTCTGGGAGATACCCCGCAGCGGCGGAATGAATGTGCCGGCGCGCATTTACGCCACTGAAAAGATGATGAAGTCCGTGCTGGCCGACAACGCGCCCGACCAGGCGGTAAACGTAGCTCACCTTCCCGGCATAGTAGGCGCGTCTTTGGCGATGCCGGATATCCACTGGGGTTACGGCTTTCCCATAGGCGGCGTAGCGGCATTTGATATGGACACCGGCATCATCTCACCGGGCGGCGTCGGCTACGACATCAATTGCGGCGTTCGCCTCATGAGCACCCGGATGAATCGAAAAGACCTGACACCGCACCTCCATCAAGTAATCACCACACTCTACAACAACGTACCCTCGGGCGTCGGATCATCCGGCGTCATCAAGACAAGTATATCCGAACTCAGAAAGGTAGTTACCGAAGGCGCGGCGTGGGCGGTTCGAAACGGTTTCGGTAGCGAACAGGAACTGGATTACATCGAGGAACAAGGCTGTATAGCCGGCGCGGACCCGGATGCGGTGCAAACCAAACCGTGGGAACGCGGCAAGAACCAACTGGGAACACTCGGCTCAGGCAACCATTTCCTCGAGGTCGGTTATATCTCGCAAATCTTCAACAAAGACGCGGCCGATGTATTCGGTCTGTTCCCCGACCAGATAACAATCACCATCCATTGCGGCTCACGCGGATTCGGGTATCAGGTCTGCGACGACTTCCTCTCCGTGATGAACCGCGCGGTTCGAAAATACGAAATCGAACTACCCGACCGGCAACTCGCCTGTGCACCGATTAATTCGCCGGAAGGCCGCGCATACCTGGGCGCAATGCGTTGCGCAATCAATTACGGGTTCGCCAACAGACAGGCAATCAGCCACTTGGCCAAGGAAGCCGTCCGAAAGGCATTAGGCGGCAGCGTTTCGGAACTAGGCCTCCGCACCGTATACGAAGTCGCCCATAACATCGCAAAGCTCGAGACACATACGGTCGACGGCGTCAAACGCCGCCTATGCGTCCACCGCAAGGGGGCAACACGCGCGTTCCCGGCCGGGCATGAGGAAATCCCGCAGGCATACCGGCACATAGGTCAACCGGTGTTGATACCCGGAGATATGGGACGCTCCTCCTACGTACTCATGGGAGCACCCAACGCCATGATGGAAACCTTCGGCAGCACGTGTCACGGCGCCGGACGCTTGCTCAGCAGGATGAAGGCGAAGAAGGCCGCTCAAGGCAGGAATATCGTCCAAGAACTCGCAAGCAAGGGAATAGTCGTACGCGGACAAAATAAGAAGACACTCAATGAAGAGTTATCCGACGCGTACAAAGACGTAACAGACGTAGTCGATGCCTGCGACCGGGCGGGTATATCGAAGAAGGTCGCCGAAATCCAACCCCTCGGCTGTATCAAGGGATAAAAACGAGCGGCGTCATGCATCAACGCAGGATTCGACCGTTATCCGGCGTCTGCTACCAGTAGCCGCGTTGGGGCCGACCTTACAATTATCGGCTGTCTTTCTCAACAGGTAGTAATTTACCGGTCTTTTTGTCCCAATTCCGGGTCCTGACCTCGAGCCTGTGACTACCGTGACAATCCGTGCAGTACTGCTTCTTCTGATTGGTATCGCACATATCGTTGCAGGCCCCTGGAAGCAACGGCTCGTGTATTTCGGGCAATGAAGCGGACTCGTGGCATTTCAGACAAAACTTGGTTATGCTCCGGCGCGGATACATCTTATCCGGCGGCGTAACATTGTTTTCATCCGAAGAATGCGATGAAGACTCACCGTGGCACTGGATACAGCCTATGCCCTCCTTGGCATGCTTGACGGCGAGGTCGTCGAATCCGTAATTCAGATGGCAGACATGACAGCGCGAATTATCCGCCGGTTCATCCAGCGCGGCGACCTGAAGGATATTCGTGCCACCCTCGCCACCGGCAGCCTTGGTATTCTGCGTTTCATTCTCCGCCACTCCTGCAGCGGTGCGTACATGTAAAACGACTATGCCGGCCAGAAATACAATGCAGCTGGTGCATACAAATGATTTCATAACAACAATACGGTAATAACCATATATCCATACAACTGCGATACAGCTGCAGATCAAGTCTGTTGGATATTATAAATTTGATCCTACGCCCACGGACGCTGTGTTCTCAGATATACTCCCAGCTTCGAAGCCACTGATATTCGTCGGGTAAATTCGCGTACATCTCCGAAACCATCCGATCCAGTTCGGCCTTTTCATTCATATCCAATTCACGGCGTTCTGCAACCGCCCTGGCGACATTATCGACCTGGTGCGCATTGATAAGACCGGGAATCGGCGCTGTCATCAAGGGATTACAGAGGATGTACCGGATCGCCATCCGCGCCCGGCGATCGTCTTCTTCGGCGTACTCATTCCCAATCGCGCTGTCTCCGCGGAAGAGTGAATTACTGCCGAAAGGCTTAATACCGAAAACGCCCACGTCGTTTTGTTTAATCGAGTCGAACATGCTATCCTCGGGCACGACTTTGCTCGCGGCGGTGTACGGGGTAACGACCACTTCTATCTGATCGGGGAACTGCTCGATCATCATCTTGAGCCAATCGCGGTCATGCGAAGAGACGCCTGTAAACCTGGCCTTCCCCTGTTTTTTGGCTTTTTCAAGCGCGCCGGCTATCTCCTCGGACTCGTTGAACGAATGCCTGCCACCCTGTTCGTAACACGTGATCCTCCAGAGGTCGACGTAGTCCAATCCCGCTTCGTGTAATCCTTCATCTAAGCTCGCGAGAAGCTTCTTCGTGGTACGCCATCCGTCAAACCGCATCTCCTTTTCGTACCATGAATAACCGAGGAACATCTTGTCGCGTCTACCTTTGAGCGCCTCGGAATAGGCCAACACCTCCGAGCCTACACATGCGTCTATGTAATTGATCCCGGCATCGATACAGCGGCTGACTACATCATGCCGATTCTTCTTAAACTCCGGTTCATCCACCAAACCTCTCTGCATCCAGCCGCCCTCGCCAAAGGCCTCGGGTATGACGGTATTCAGCCTCTTCCAATGTCCGCCCATACAGACCGCGGAAACCATAAGACCGGTTTTACCGCAGCGCCTGTACTCCATTTTCTCATTAAAATTCAATATATTCCCTCTTCCTCCACTTGCCGAATCGGCCCTGGCCACACTCAGACTCGCCGCCACACCGGCGGCCATGATTGCGCTGTCGTGGAGAAACTCTCTTCGCGTAACACCGCTTTTTTCGGGGGTGTGTTTATCTTTCATATCTTCTACTTTTTTTGGTGATCTCAGCCATTAAATATCCAACAAACCCATCGGGCCTGCTCGGTTATTTACAGATTTCCTATTATCCTGCCAAAAAAGCGCAAATTCGACAACAAGATATTTCTCGGGATATCCGATCACACGCACGACCGGCATACGCCGGTTGCGTCAGAATATATTTTCCGTCATCGCACCTGGGCTTATGTCAGCTCGGTAATCTTTATTAGGAATTTCTTAAGTGGTTGAAAATCCAGAACACCGGCGAAGAAAAGCGATTCAAGAACGAAGAACCCCGAGTAAACACACATCCAGCCGAGGGCGGTATTTCGTATATCTCTTCTTTTTCCGAGCCAAAAGGCGACTACCAGGTTCGCCGCCACGGCAATAAGCAGACCGGCGAGCACCAATGTCTGCCAAGTACGGCTCGATGAGAGGACTAATCCGCCTATGCTTACGCCGCTGACGGCGGGGCCGCCGACCAGTATAATGAACAACGCCGCAAAATTCAGGATGTTCAGAAGAATCCGTCGCATTAAATCACGCCGTTAAGACCCTCTCGTCCCGCTCCGCCTAAGAAACGATTGCGCCGCCAACCTACATGATACAAACAAAAGCGCGCGCGCCTGCACCGGGCTTGCGCAATCATATTTGCAGCAGCAATCAACCGTCCGGCATCATTCTCCGATCCGCTTACGGATCGCCTCGGAAATAGTACGGCCCCACTGTTCCAAAGCTCCTATGTCACGCCCCTCGATCAAAAGTCGTGCCTTGGGCTCGGTCCCGGAGTATCGCAGCAACACCCGGCCGCCGTCCTTACCGACCTTCGCCTCGGCCTGCGCGACTGCGTCCATAACGCCGTCGAGTTTCTCGAAGGGGACTTTATCTCTGACCCGGACGTTATAGACTTTTTGCGGGAATCGCGTCCAGCATTTACACAATTCGGAAAGTGTCTTACCGCTGGACTTCATTATTCGTAGTATCTGGAGTGCGCTAACCAAACCATCACCTGTGGTGCTGTGGTCGCGAAAGATCAAGTGCCCGCTCTGTTCACCGCCGAAGTTATAATCGTTTCGCAGCATTTCGTCTATGACATACTTATCGCCGACGGCTGTCCTAACCGTTTTGCCGCCGGCCTTGCCGAGCGCTACGTCCAGTCCGGCGTTGCTCATGATGGTGGTAACAAGTGTGTTGTTAGTGAGCGCGCCGTTTCGGAGCATATCAATACCGGCAATGGCCATCACGTCATCGCCGTCGATTAAACTGCCGTTCTCGTCGCAAAACAGAACGCGGTCGGCATCGCCGTCATGCGCTATCCCCAAGTCTGCGCCGTGCTCCCACACCTTTCTGCAAACGTTGTCCGGGAACATCGACCCGCAATCACGGTTGATGTTCATACCGTCCGGATTAACGCCGTAAGTGAACACCTCGGCGCCGAGCTCGCGGAGCACGCATGGTGTGGACTTATACGCGGCGCCGTGCGCGCAGTCCACCACTATACGCATTCCTTCTAGTGTCATACCCTTCGGAAAAGAGGTCTTGGCGTACTCGATATACCGCCCCAGGGCGTCATCGATCCTTACCGCTTTTCCGATGTCCTCGGCACTGGGACGAATCTTTTCTATCTGCCCGCTGAAGACCAGCCCCTCTATCTCGTCTTCGATCCTATCGTCCAGCTTATAACCATCGTCGCTGAAGAACTTGATACCGTTATCGTCGTAAGGATTATGCGAGGCGGTAATCACTATGCCCGCGTCGGCGCGCAGGCTCCTTGTCACATACGCCACGCCCGGTGTGGGCAAAGGACCTATGAACAGTACGTCCACGCCCATTGACAGGATTCCCGATGAAATGGCGCTCTCGAGCATGTACCCGGAAAGCCTGGTATCTTTGCCGAGGACGATCTTATGCTTACCGTAGCCGCGTGGTTGGAGATTACGCTTCTTAAAAACGTACCCCGCGGCCCAGCCGAGCTTGAGCGCCGTCTCAGCGGTAACGGGTTCGATATTCGCCTTCCCGCGGACACCGTCTGTTCCAAAGATTCTTCTGTTGTTGTTCTTCATTGCTCCGAGTTAACGTTTGTTTGCCGTTCCGATCCGGTCGGCCTCTCCTCGTTTTCCGTTGATTTAAAATAGATAGTCGCCTCTGTGGGAATGACATTTTCCACCTCGACACCCACGGGCGCTTCGTACTGGATCACGCGTACGCCGCCGTTCAAGCCTTCGCCATTATATACATCGACATAAACCAGGATATCTTGTTTTGTCAATTGCTTCAAAACACGGTCGCGCGCCCTGACAGTGATATCCACGACATCCGGCTCCGTCCACACCGCCGACTCTCCATCCGGTCTGTGCCTGACCAGGAGCGGTACGTCGTTTATAGTCTTTTTCACCAGCGGCCGGGTTGTATTTTGAAAGAGCTGAATACCATTTTTAGTATACCTAATGCCGAACCAGATCAGCGCCGCCAGAATCAATGAAACCAGCTTGGACCAAAAATTATGGAACAATAAATCACGCATGACTGGTTAATTCTTTCTTATCTTCAGCCTCCTTATCAGGTGACTTATTCTCACCTCCGATTTTGCCGGAAGGCCCGCTCTTGAGCCAACCGATAATATTCCTTGATCTAAATTTCTTGACGAACACGGACGTCAAGAACGAACGCAATTCTTCCTCTGTCACCCAACGGACGAGTTTACCTTTATAGGCGTACGATATTGCGCCCGTTTCCTCGGAGACGACTACTACTACCGCATCCGTCTCTTCGCTCAATCCGATTGCGGCCCTATGACGCGTGCCCAATGTTTTGCTTAAATCCTGCCGCTGTGTGAGCGGGAAGATGCATGCCGCATGCGAAATGCGGTCGCCCTTGATAATTATACCACCGTCATGGATGGCGTTATTCGGGTAGAAGATGCATTCGATCATCTCGGGCGTAGTCTCGCAGTCCACTACCACCGCAGAATCGACTATATCCTGGAGCTCGATACTCTGGGTGATCGCTATGAGTGCGCCCATGCGCAGTTCCGACAAACGTGTGGCGGATTGTATGATCACCTCGAGATTCTCGCGTTGTTCCCTGGTATTATGGAACAACGGCTGCTGTCCTAGCTCAGCCAGTATACGACGCAGCTCAGGCTGAAAAATCACAACCACCGCGATCACGAAGAAGGCCGAAAACGTACTCAGCAGCCACGATAATACCTCGAGCTCAAGGACTTTCGTCACCAGCGCCAATGTCAGCAAAAGGACGAGAAACCCTATCACAACAGGCATGCCACGCGTCCCGCGCACGAAATTAAAGACATAATATATACCCACCGCCAGAATTATGATTTCCAGCGCCGGACGCCATATTATGTCCATTACTTCCCAAATCATACCGATTGCACCTTCCGGATTTCATCGATCATCTTAACCGCATGCAGCGTCTCGATCACATCATGGGCGCGGATAATGTCCACACCAGCCAGCGCGGCCCAGCATGCGCAGGCCAGCGCGCCGGCCAGACGCTCGTCCAGCTCCGCATTTAACAGGCGTCCTATGAAGGACTTACGGGACACGCCGATCAGCAACGGCCTTTCAGCCTTTTTAAACTTTCTTAATGCGGAAAGCAACTCTAAATTATGATGCACCGTCTTCCCAAAGCCTATACCCACATCCAGGATTATCTGATCAACGCTCACGCCCAGGCGCGTAAGCCGATGTATCCTATCATCAAAAAAATCACTTACTTCCCCGACCACATCCCGGTAAACGGGGTCGCGTTGCATCGTTTGCGGCGTTCCGCGCATGTGCATTACGACGTAACCCGCCCCCGTTTCGGCGATCAACTCACCCATCGCGTCATCGTCACGATTTGCGCCGACATCGTTGACAACAACCGCCCCGGCTTCGAGGGCACGACGCGCGACACCCACCTTTCGTGTGTCTATAGACAACGGCGTCCGCACACGCCCGCTCAGCTTCTCCAACACCGGTATAACCCTTCGTAATTCTTCGTCCTCATCGACGCACTCCGAATCCGGTCGCGTCGATTCACCGCCCACATCGATCAAACCCGCACCTTCGGCCTCCATCTCAAGCGCACGTTCCAGAGCTACCTCCGGATCCGTAAACCGTCCACCGTCAAAAAAGGAATCCGGCGTCACGTTGAGTATCCCCATTACAAGAGGCGGCCCCCCGAAACTGAGCTTCCTGTCACACGCCTTGAATTCCATCATCGTATAATTATTCCTTTAATATAACAAGCCTTTTTTTGCAACTACCTAAAACAGCCGCCACCCGCGACACCACAGGCGGCGCCCGGCCGGGCGTCTGCTAATCCCCTCCACCACCAGCTCGGCCGTGTTGGATCAGTTCGATCTCGTACCCTTCCGGAGCGTCAACGAAGGCAAATCCGCCGCCTTCGGAGTTCATATGCGGCCCGTCAGAGTACTCGTATCCGTGCGCCTTGAGGTGCTTTTCGAACTCGGCGAGACCGCCGACCTCGAAGGCCAGATGCGTGAGGTCCGGCTGCACCTTCACCGGCCCAGCGGCAGGGAATGAGCATATCTCTATCAGCTCCTCGCTCTGCGGCGCCTTCAGGAATACGAGTTCCGAACCACGCGGCGATTTATGCCGTCGCACTTCCTCAAGCCCGAGAATATCCTTGTAAAACCTCAGGATCTTCTCCAGATCATCCACCCTATACCTTGTATGAAGCAATTTAGTAACCTTACTCATGCAATTAGTTTAATCTCTTTTTACGGCGCAAACAAACCAAACAAAACGCTTGCAGCAGAAAAATGTTTTAATTTAATATACGCGTAGATGTCGCCGTATAAGAAACTCAGCTTTATATTAACCATCGTTTTTGTGCTTATAGACGCCGGATTATTCGCTCAAATAGACCCGAAACAACGACAACTCCTCCAGTTCGGCTATAATCAGCCTTTTAGAGGGCATACACCGATTGCCGGCTACGCGTTCTATTACCTCAACAGCCCCGGATTCCCCGTAACGAACCAGACGCTGCGCCTGGCGGTGGCGCCCGTCTACATGGACGCCGAGCTGGGCATCGGCAAGGCCCTGGGTAAAAACACGGACATCGGCATCGGCGTCGAAGGCGGCGGTTTTATCGATAGTTATTCCGAGGTCAGAGACGGCGTTTTCCTCGAAGACGAATCCTTCACCGGTCACGGCGCCGGGGCGTCCGTCTCCTTATACCACAATTTCACACCCCAGAGCCGGATTCCACTGTACGGGATCATACGCGGCGCGGCGCATCAATCGGTATTTTCACGTGACGATGAAACCGCGGCCGGCTTTGAAATGCCCGATGACCATGCATCGTTCAATCTCCGCACGGGTTTACGTCTAGGCGGGACGGAGCCGCAAATCGACAACTCGGCCGCAATGGAATTGTCTATATGGCACGAGACCCATCTCAGAACCGACTCGGACGCTTACGGTTACAACGGCGACAGGAAAATCGAACCGGCCTCTCACCTCTTCCTGGGCCGGGCACTACTTGCGTACTCGATTCCCAATACCGAACACAAGTTCCAGATTCGCCTTACCGGCGGCACGTCGGTAAATCCGGACAGACTGAGCGCTTTCAGGCTCGGCGGACTCCTCCCGCTGGCATCGGAATTCCCACTGCCGATCCCGGGATACTACTACCAGGAAATCAGCGCCGAGCATTTTGCGCTGTTGGACGGAAAATACAGCGTCCCTTTCGGCCCCGATAATTCGTGGCATATCACGAGCTTCGCATCCGGCGCGATGGTCGATAATCTACCCGGTTTCGAACAATCAGGAAACTGGCACTCCGGCGTCGGCGCCGGCATAGGCTACAGTTCACCTTCCAAATTCTGGCGGTTCCTCGTCGGGTACTCCTACGGCATTACCGCGCGTAGAGAGAAAAGTCACGGAGCAAACTCGATCTTCTTCCTTTGTCAAATCAACCTCGAAGCAGCGCGGGACAAGGTCTCCGAACCGATCGAACACTATTTCTTCGATAAACTCAAAGGCCTGAAACGGATTCTCGGGAAGTAAACCCTGCACGCCGTTCACGCGCGCCGGTATGAATACACAGGCCCGTCGCCACGTAAAAGATTGATCACATTCCCCGCCGCAATTTCGCCCATACGGACAAGCGCTTCCGCCGTCAGGCTTCCCACGTGCGGTGTGGCAATAAAGTTCTCAAGCCCGATCAACGGCGAACCAACCGGCGGTTCCCCGGCAAATACATCCGTCGCAGCCCCGGCAATCTGTCCACGCTTCAATGCCTCAGCCAGCGCCGTTTCATTCACCAGCTCGCCACGCGCGGTATTGACGATAAACGCGCTTCGCTTCATCTGCGCCAGCGCATGCGCGTCGATTATGCCGCGCGTTTCTTTAGTGGATGGCAGGTGTAAGCTCAGGAAATCCGAATCCGCCACAAGCCGCTCGAACCCTACGACCTCGATCCCCGTCGCTTCAGCAAACGAGTCAAATGAAACCGCGTCGAACCCGATCACACGCATATCGAATCCCTTCGCCCGACGGGCTACCGCCCTGCCGATCCGGCCCATACCGGCTATGCCCAACGTCTTCCCCGAAATCTCCACACCTACGTAACGCCGCCAATCGCCGCCACGTACAATCGCGTCACCGTACGGAATCCGCCTGGCAAGCGCCAACACAAGCCCGAAGACAAGCTCCGCAACTGAGTTCGTCATCGCGCCTTCCGTTACTGCAATCGTTATCCCACGCTCCGCGGCGGCCTCGGTATCCACATTATCGCATCCAACGCCAAACCGCGAAATCACCTTCAATCTCGGCGCATTCCGCAGTATCCCGCCGGTGATGTTCTCGAGTCCCGCTATCCAGGCATCCGCGTCCTCGAGGCATTCAATCATCTCCTCCTCCCGCGGCGATGAATCGCCATTGTGCATTATCAACTCGCCGCCGGCCGCCTTAAGCCGTTGAATGGCATTCGGACAGTTCCTAATGAACTCGGGTTCGGAAATATAAACCTTGAATGTCATAAACCTTTGACAACAAATACCAAAACATCCGTCCAATGCAATATCGGCATTAACACGATTTAGGGCATGTAATAATTGTCGCGCACCTCAGCTACCACTTGAATATTCAAACAAACTGAACAATATTCATATTGAACGGAACCGTGAACGGCACCAGTTGGAGGTAACGTTAACACGGGGCCCCGGCCGAAGGGCCGGGCGGCCACTCATAACAAAGCGTTTTGCGTATGCCTGTAGAATTCAAGGACTATTATAAAACCCTAGGTGTTTCAAAAAACGCCGGCCGGGACGAGATACGGAAGGCCTTCCGCAAACTGGCGCGGCGTTACCATCCCGATGTTGCAAAAGATAAAGCCAACGCCGAACAAAAATTCAAGGAAATCAACGAGGCATACGAGGTACTGAGCGATCCGGAGAAACGCCGTAAATACGACACCCTCGGCAGCGATTGGCAAAACGCCGACAGATTTCAACAGCAATACTCCCACGGCCCGGAACCCGGGTTCGACACAGGACGCGGACGTGACTTCGAATTCCATTTCGGCGGAACCGGGTTCAGCGAATTCTTCGAACGCTTCTTCGGCGGCACGGGAACGGGCTTCGACGGATTCAGCCCGTTCGAAGAACCGGAAAGCTTCTCACAATTCTCGCGCAAAACAGGTACCGGCCATAGAGGCAACAACATCGAGGCCGATGTCTTGGTCACTCTCCAGGAAGCCATCAACGGCTCCGTCCGTGTCTTAACCCTCCGCCATACCGACCCCGCAACCGGGCGAACGGGCACGGAGTCCGTACACGTACGAATCCCAGCAGGCGTGCGTGACGGACAGAAAGTGCGGGTGCCCGGCAAGGGTGGACGCGGCGCAGGCGGCGCGCCCGCCGGCGACCTGTTCCTGAAAGTCAAGATCGCCAAGCACCCGGACTTCACTATCCACGGCGACGATATATTCCACGAGCTCGAACTCGCTCCCTGGGAAGCCGTCCTGGGTTGTACCGCCTCTGTGCCTACGCTTAACGGAAGCGTGTCCCTGAAAATCCCGCCGCATACCAAGTCCGGAAGCAGACTCCGAATCCGCGGCAAAGGCATGCCCACGCGAACAGGTCAGCGCGGCGACCTCTACGCCGTTGTTACAATCCAAACCCCGGACAAGACCTCGGAGGAAGAACGCCGGCTCTGGGAGGAATTGGCCACAAAATCCGGCTTCAATCCGAGAAAGGCCTGAGCAATCACGGCCTAACATAGGTCGTTGACATTACAACGCCCACCCTTTTATATACTCTCGTAATGCAGAATATCTGCATTTGCCTTTAATGAATCCGGCTATCCCGGTGCTTAAACAATAAATTATATTACTATGGCTGTTGAAATTAAAATGGATTACCTGGGCGAGCTGCAATGCTCGGCGGTTCACGTCCCATCAAGCCAAAAGCTTATCACAGACGCACCCGTGGACAACGGTGGACGCGGGATGCAGTTTTCACCAACCGACCTTGCAGGCGTCGCTCTCGGCACATGCATAATGACCATGATGGGACTCGTCGCCAAGAATAACAACCTCGACCTCTCGGGAATGACGGCGCGCGTCACCAAGGAGATGTCAAAATCACCGCCGCGCCGCATCGCCGAACTCTCTGTAATCGTGACAATACCCACTGGCAACACACTCACCGACGCCACAAGAACCAAGCTCGAGAAATCGGCTCATGCATGCCCCGTAAAACAAAGCCTGCACCCCGACATCAAGATCGACATCGAATTCGTATATACGCCTCAGACTGATTCGACGACTGCATGAGCATAATCCAACAGTTAAGGGCCCTGGTCGACCTGGTAATAAAATTGTTCGAGCTGGGGCTCTTTATAACCATTATCCTCAACTTATTCAGTCCGCCCTCCCTGTACCGCGTCCAGTGCAGGCTGAACGCGTTCTACGATTTTTTCCTCAACCCAATACGCCGGCATATCCGTCCTTTCAAAATAACCCCGTCATCACCGGCAAGCCTCGACCTCGCCCCGATAATCCTGCTCCTTATCGTTTGGCTCCTAGTACATCCGTTCCTCATGTGGATTCTCGGCGTATGACTCCGCGAATAACGCGATAACAGCATGCGCCGGGCCACGGCGTCTTCGCAGGATTTCAAATGAAATTGATACCCTGAATAAAAAACCCGGCCGCCGCCGGGTTGGTTATTACAACTCCAGGCGGCGACCGGGATTCGAAAATAATTAATATCTATTTGATTACTTCACCGGTTTTCCGTAAACCTCGATCTCGGTCCAGCGATTCAACGCCGTATACGTACTGCCGTTACTCCAGCAACGCACGTACCGGGCCTTGACACCCTTGGCGTCAACGAGTTTGCCTTCGTGCGACTCGAAGTATCCGAGGCCCTTGCCTATCCCAAGACCTGAGCTGTTGTCCTGGTCGTTGTTAAACAGCGTCTTCACGCCCTCGACAAAATCCGGATCATTCGATACCTGCACTATCACGTCCTTGGCCACCTGCGGAACGTTGTGCGAATGCCACATAACTATCGCGTAAATCTCGTAGTTATCGCCCAGGTCGACCTGTACCCACTGCGGGCCCTTCTTTAACTCAACGTAACTGGTGTCATATGCCTCCTTGTCGCCGTCGGTAATCTGCTCCAGGTCACCATACACGGGGTTCATGTCGCTGCTTGTCACCTTCTTCTCGAATGCGACGTTCTCGGTGCCCACCGGCGCCATGAAATCCGGACGCGGCCCCTCGCGCGGCTCTTCCATCTTCGCGCCGGTCGGGATATCAATCTCCGTCCCCGTAAACACCGGCATCGGCAACTCAAGCGGTATCGGCGCCAGCTCCTCTCCGGAGTCGCTCTTCGCGCTTGCCTTCTGTCCGTCATTGCCTTCACTTTCCTCTGCGGCCACCGCTGAGCCGCCCAACCAGACCATTCCGGCCACAACCAACATCACTAATGCGATCTGTTTCATATTCGCGTACCTCTTATTCAATATCTCGTTATTCTTCATTTGTTTAATTAGACCCAAATTGCGTCTTTGTATTCAATTTAGCCCAAATCGCCAAACAATCCGAGTTTTTTACGCAACATACAGAAAAAATGCAATTCCTAGTTTCACATCAATCGCATCTTTGAAAGCACGCCTCAACCATCCATCACCCCCCTAATCCCAACGCGTTATCTCCGCACGTCGGCTACGGATTCGAGATATTTTTGCCAAAGCTGCTCCGGCACGAACAGTTCCATGAACACCGACGGACGTAATCCGTAGAAATCGACCATGCGATAGTCTTCACCCAATTTCTCCTGAAGTGCCTCGTCGAATTCCGATGACGCGATAATTATCGGCCGCCTGGAACGCTCAAGAACGGCGCTCAAATTCGATGGCACCGCCGACCAGTATCCGATATTCTCGAAATCCCTCAGGTACCACGGCAACGGCCAATAATCGCTGCCTGGCGCTATAATGAATATCGGCCTTTGCCGCGGCGCCTCGGCCTGCTCCGCCACGTCATTTACTTTGTCAGCAAGGTCCAACACATTTTCCAGGGAATGCGCATAAACGTATGGATTATTCGGCGAGGCGAAGTACCTGAAATTAGTGTACCACGCCTGATACATCATCTGAACGCAAGCCGCCGCAATACCAGCCGCAACCACGCCTTTCAACAGCTTCCACGGCATTATTTTGAAAAGGAAACATGCGCCGACTCCCGCCATTAAAATCATTCCATTCCAAAATCCCAACAAACACCACGGCGTCTTGTATGGAATCACGCTGTAAACAGTCGCGAGTATAACCGAGTACAACGCCAGAAATTTCAGAAAAACACTCGAGCCCTCGCTCCTCGCGCGCGGGACGAACACGGAAATAATACCGGCAATGGCCAGCAGCCCTATCAGCGCCTCGCTCCATACGGGGCCGCGTCCGCGATTCGTATACGTCAATACCTGCAGATAATAATACCACGGATGCACATGCACGCTCTCACCGCCGGCTCGCGTAAGCCATGGGATATACGTCCGCACCGCATCGATTAATCCTTCCGGGTTCGTTAAAAAGGAAGAGAAGAAAAGCGCGATTACGGCGAGTCCGACCAGAACCGCCCCCGCTATATGCCGCGGATTAAACGCCTTTTTAAAATCAAACGAACGCCCCAGGACATAACGCTCCCATAAATAAACGAGGCACGCAGCGGCGCACATGGAAAAAACCGCCAGCACAAAAGTCTCCTTGGTGGCATACATCAATCCAACCCCGGCGCCGCCGAGCAATAACCATCCGTATTTTCGCGTCTTCGAATACCTCCATAAACACACCAATACCAGCATCGTGAAGAACACCAGCAACATCTCATGGATGAAGTACCTGCTGTAAAACACAAACGCCGGTGAAATCGCCGTCAGCACGCCGGCAACCACCGCCGGCACACGCCCTATCGCGTCGCCCAGCAGAAGAAGCAACAAGACCAATCCCACACCGAACACAACAGGCACGGCGCGAAGCGTCACCTCGCTCAGTTCGGTAAAATCATCGGCGGGACTCAACCATGCAAATGGAAGCGTAACATAATGCAACACAGGCCCGTGGAATTCGTTCGGATCGTACTTGTACTCGCCCTCCTCCCAAAGACTGCCGAACTTCACCGCATTCACCGCCTCGTCGCCATGCATGGGCCTGTTATCCAATTGCGGAATACGCAGGCCCAACGCCAAGACGGCTGCCGTCAAAATCAATATGGCAAACCACCGGCTCATTCAACCGGCTTTCCGTAAACCTCGATCTCTGTCCAGCGGTTCAACGCCGTGTACGTGCTGCCATTACTCCAGCAACGTACGTACCGGGCCTCCACACCTTTGGCGTCAACAAGCTTGCCCTCGTACGTCTCGAAGTACCCGAGGTCCTTGCCTATTCCAAGACCCGAGCTGTTGTCTTGGTCGTTGTTAAATAATGTCTTCACGCCCTCGCCGAAATCCGGATCATTCGATACCTGCACTATCACGTCCTTGGCCACCTGCGGAACGTTGTGCGAATGCCACATGACTATCGCGTAAATCTTGCGCTTATCGCCCAGGTCGACCTGTACCCATTGCGGGTCCTTCTTTAACTCGACGTAACTAGTGTCATATGCCTCCTTGTCGCCGTCGGTTACCTGATCCAATGTGCCGAACACCGGGTGCATATCGCTGCTGGTCACCTCCTTCTCGAATGCCACGTTCTTGGTACCCACCGGCGCCATGAAATCCGGACGCGGCCCCTCGCGCGGCTCTTCCATCTCCGCGCCGGTCGGGATATCCATCGGTGTTCCGGTAAATACCGGCATCGGCAGTTCGATTTTTATCGGCGCAAGCTCCTGCCCGGCGTCGCCCTTCACGCCCGTCTTCTTTTCCTTATCACCACCATTACTCTCAGCCGCCATCGTCGAACCACTCGTCCAGACCAATCCGGCCGTCACTAAAACCGCCAATATACTTGTCTTATTGATTCTCATGGATACTCTCTTTGATTTTCCGTTTCTTCTACTAATTCAATTAATTAAACACGAAAATCCGCGTTCTTATTCAAAATTCCGCTCACCGCGCGCGCTGACACGCATACCGAAAAATCGCCGATAAACGCTCAAGACAATGCCACAATACTGAACAAACATTCAAGAAATCAAAAAGGCTTTGACCAACCAAATCGGACGCTCATTCGGTGCGTCGCGCAGTGTTATGCGGTCTTTTTCATCATATGTTCGTAGGCCACTTCCTGGATATTGGCCTTTTCACGAGCATGTTCGACAGTCAAACTGACCAGGTTCCCCTGGGCGTCCATATCCGCATACACATTCTCTGGTATTTCCCGTGTCTCAGCCACTTCATGTACAGCAAATTCCACCAGGGCGGTATCGGTATCTTCAAAGTATTTAATCTTCATAGTTGCTCTCTTTGTCGCTAAACCTTCTATCAAAAAACGCGTTGTGGACTGTCTCGCCGTCCTCAAGTAATATAACACGAAGAAATTTT
>JAIPKD010000114.1 GCA_021733835.1 Verrucomicrobiota bacterium | reverse complement strand
CAGAGGATCACTTCGTCGGTGAAGCGCTTGATTATTCGCGCGTGGTCTGCGGTACAGGAAGTGCCTTGCGGAGCGACAATGTTTTGGATGCCGGCGCAGAAGCATGCTATGAGATCGAGTTGGCCTTCGCAGAGGATGGCCGCTTGGGCGTCGAGTATGTGGCGTTTGGATTTATCCAGGCCGTAAAAGACCTTGCGTTTGTGGAAGATCGGTGTTTCCGGGGAATTGATATACTTAGGATTCTTTTCGCCGGCTTCAAGGGCGCGTCCGCTGAATCCGATCACGCGGCCCTGTTCGTCTGAGACAGGAAAGATAACTCTGTCGCGAAATCGGTCATAGAAATTTCGGCCGTCTTCGCGTGATTTGATAAGGCCACCTTTTTCGAGAAGTGTGATGTCGATATTTTTGGACTTGGCCCAGTTGATGGTATCATCCCAGGACTTCGGTGCATAACCGATTCTGAATGTCCTGATCGCGTCGTCGGTGATACCCCGTTTCTGGAGGTACTCACGGGCTGGTTCCGCCTCCGGCGCGCGGAGCAGGTTATGTTGCCATCTTTTGGTTATTGCTTCGTGGATATTGTATAAGTTTTCTTTCAGCGAACGAAGGGATGATGCCGCGGAATCCTTTTCGTATTCAATATGGATACCTGCCCTATCGGCGAGACGTCGCACCGCTTCGGTGAAGGAGATGTTTTCGTACTCGCGTAGGAAGGAAAAGACATCGCCGCCTTTATGGCAGCCGAAGCAATGAAATATTTGTCGTTGCGGGTTTACGTTGAAGCTGGGTGTTTTTTCTTTATGGAACGGGCAGAGTGCGCGGAAGTTGGCGCCGGCGCGCTTGAGAGGTAGATACGATCCGATGACCTCGACAATATCGCTTGCCTCCCGTACATGTTCCAAGGTTGATTTGGAGAATAAAGCCGGCATGTAGCAATTACCTAATAGGTACGCTTGGTATTATCAGTTACATGCATATACCATCAATCCAATTATTCTATTTAGAGTCAGTTTTTTATTCGCCTGCTTTGGTTTCCTCGATCAGGAAAAACGACAAGTGCTTCTTTATTAGTCTACCGGATAATGATTTATCGAATACAAAACGTTGTGTGCCGCCGAGAGTGGGAAATTTGATGTCACCGAAGTTTTCCTCTTGGGCCGCGCGTTGCCTGGCGTATTCTTCGTCGGTGACAAGTTTTGCGTTTAAAAGCGAACACGCGAAGATAATTATGCACACAAAGCGAAAAATACCCGCTACGATGCCGAGCTTATATTCCCAGTGTCCGAATAAATCGCTCTCCGTGATTTTCGCTCCGAATCCCTGACGCAGCGTTGAAAACAAGAATTTGATTAATGCGACGATTGCCAGGTAGACGATGACGTTCGCTTTGAGGAGGCTTAATGATGATATGTTTGAAAGCAGCTCTGCGGTTGAAGGATAGAATAAGACGGCGAAAACGATAATCGCAATCCACTGGAAGGCCGGGAGTATTTCCATGGAGATACCGCGGTTACGGCCGCGCAACATACCGATAACCAGGAGACCGGCGACTATCAAATCGAACCATCCGAGACCTTGAAAATCCATTTTAACTGCGATTAATTGTGTTCTTTAACGATAACGCTACTCTTTTTATAAACAACGGAACCATCCGCCTGAATCATGTGTCACTCTGCAGGCCGCGGCGGATTCCGTCAAGCCGGACTATTTGAGCGGCGTCAGATGCGGCTTATTCGCACTCGGGAATGCCCTCTGTTTTTTCTGGTTGGGATTTTGTGTGAATGTTAAACAGAGAATGATATGGAGGAAATTGCGAGTTTTATTTTAGCGGCCGTTGCCGCGATGTTTATTGGGATTTCAAAGGCAGGATTCGGTGGTGGACTAGGGATGCTCAGTACGCCGTTGTGTGTATTCGCCCTGGGCGCGGATGTGGCGTTGGGGGTCTTGTTGCCGTTATTGAGTGTGGGTGATTTGTTCTCGATATATCATTATTGGGGGAAATGGGATAAACGGAACTTGTGGTATCTGTTGCCGGGGGTGGTGGTCGGCGTCATCTTCGGTGTTCAGCTTATAGGCAAGATTTCGCCGGATCAGCTGTCATTGATTATCGGGTTTTTGGCGAGCATCTTTGTTATATTCCAGTTTACGAAGGAGTGGGTATTCAGGATGGAGAGGAAATTGCATCCGAATCACAAGGTCGGTGTACCTTTTGGTATTGTAGCGGGATTGACTTCATCTTTTGCGCATGGTGCAGGGCCGGTGGTCACGATTTTTCTAATCCCCCAGAAACTGAGTAAGGAAATATTCGTGGGCACGATGATCCTGGTGTTTACATGGGTTAACTGGATAAAGATGCCGTTTTTTGTTTCCGGCGGGATAATCAACCCAAGCACATTAATCTTAAGCGCCAAATACTTCATATTCGTACCAATAGGAGTGTGGCTTGGCGTATGGATGAACCGTCGTATACCTGAAAAGGGATTCACTCTTATTATATACATAATCACTTTGATCGCCGGTATAGAGTTGATTGTTTCGAGCATTTGAGAACCGTGGGTGAGTTCGTTAGGGACAGCCTGTCCCTGCATTTTTAGTCGAATGATAGTTCACACGATAAAAAAACTAACGAAAAAGGCCGGATTACCCATGATTTGCAGGGCCTGTCCCTACAGATTGCAGGGCCTGTCCCTACAATGATAATGATCGACCTCGATTCCGTTTGGGGTGGTGATTTTGATATCTATGCTGGAATTATTGCTTGGAGGGTATGTATTGCGGGTGTATTGTGTCAACTATGTTGAATGCTATGGTTGACGCAGATAAGAGGGCGCGTATAGCCGGGATCGGCGAGAAAGTTCTTGGTGGCGGAGAGGTTTCCCGAGAGGATGCAGAGTTCATTATTAATATTGAGGAGGGCGGTGAGATATTTGATTTGATGTATTGGTCGGATCGTGTACGCCGGGCGAACAAGGGTGATGAGATACATTTATGCTCGATAGTGAATATTAAGGGGGGTGGATGTCCTGAGGATTGCAAATTTTGTGCGCAGACTGCTGTTTACGGAGCTGAATCGCAGAGGCATGGCCTGGTGGATACCGGGGTAGTCGAGGCGGCTGTTCATGAGGCCGAGCAAAACGGAGTTAATGCGCTTGGATTGGTTGCCGCGTGGAAAAGCCTGGAGGAGGGACGTAATCTTGATGAGGTTTGCAGACATTTGTCGGCGATCTCGGACTCGGGAAGAGTGAGGGCGGATGGGTCGTTTGGAATGATTGGAAATCGGCGAGTTGCGCAGAGGCTTTGGGAATCCGGATGTCGTTGCTACAACCATAATTTAGAGACGTCACGGCGATTTTTCCCGAGAGTGTGTACAACGCATTCGTATGATGATCGGATTAGCACCGTACGGCACATTAAAGAAGCTGGGATCAGGGCCTGCTGCGGCGGGATAATCGGGATGGGCGAGACCCGGTGGGACAGGATAGAGATGGCGTTTGAGCTTCGCGGACTCGAGGTGGATTCGGTGCCGTTGAACATATTGAATCCGATTGCGGGGACGCCATTCGAGCATCTTGCGCCGATGAAACCGATGGAGGCGCTAAAGACCATTGCCTGTTTCAGGCTTATACTTCCATGGCCGGAGATTATTATTGCCGGGGGGCGTTCTGTGAACCTGCGCGAGTTGCAGCCGTTGGTATTTATGGCGGGGGCGAGCGCGTTATTGGTTGGTAATTACCTGACTACGCCTAATGAGCCGTTGGATTACGATTTACGTATGATTGAAGGCCTTGGCTTACGGGTTCGGGGTATGTGAGTGAAGATTTAGCCGATTTTTGAAAAAAGTTACCATTCCGGGCTTGCATTTCGTTCCGGTGGCTTTAAACTTAAACAAGCTTTTAGGAAGCGAGCGTAGCTCAGGCTGGTAGAGCGTCACCTTGCCAAGGTGAATGTCGTGGGTTCGAATCCCATCGCTCGCTCCATTTTTTTTTGCCTCCGGCTTTTCGATTTCTTTCTAATTTTCAGAAGCGGTTTTGGGGATCAAGCCTCGCTTTTTTACGGAAGCGCGTCCCGGCCCGCGTTTTGGTTAGTATTCATCCGGAGCCGGGACGCGCACACTGTATCGGTTTTAAACCGGTGATCGCCTTTGATTATACCTTGTCGGCGCGCGGGCAGACGAAGCCGCGTCGGTATTCTCTGGAAAGCAAGGCGTTGGCCTTGTACGAATTTGTGAACACTTCTTTTTTGGGATTGAACTCCAGCATCGGCCCCATGGAGATGGGGTATTTTTTCAAGTCGACGCCGTTGTCTTTCAAGTGTTGCAAGGTGCGTTCGAGAGTACGTGCGTTGTCGTCGTAACTCTTCACGTCGGACAGAATACGTTTTGCATCTTCCGGTGAGACCTTTTTTTGCTCGCCCAGGTAGTAAGAGATATTGGCCAGATGCGCGATTGCGGCGGACAGGTGGCCTTCCCAGGCGTCCGAGTTAAGCTGCTCACTCTTGCGGCTGAGGCAGGCGTCTATGAAATTACCGAAGTGGTTGCCGCCGCCCTTGAATTCTTTAATGACCTCGAAGTTCTTGTCGTATGCGATACAGTGTGAATAACTTCTTTGGACCAGGTACCCTTCGGAGCCGTAGAAGATGACACCGATCCTATTGCCGCGTGAGCTTTGGAAGAGCTTATTTATCTCTTCGTCGGCGGAGTCGTCGACAGATAATCCACGGGTTTCGAAGACGATGCTTTTATCGCCGTAGTCGTAGATACCAATTTCCGTGTTTGCGGTATCGCCGGCGTCGACGTAATCCGGATTATCCCGTTCTGCTTGATATCCGAGGCGTCCGCCGTAGGCTATCACGCTGTTGGGATGTGAATCGATGCCCAGGCCCCAGCGTGCGATATCGGCCTGGTGCGGCCCTTGATTTCCGGAGTCGCCGTTGCCGTACATCCGTTGCCAATGCCAATCGTAGTGAAAACTGGAGCGTGTAAGTTTCGGATCGGTGAAAGTAGCCGGCCCGGACCAAAGGTTGAAATCGATGTTGTCCGGGATAGAATAGTCTCCCTTGGAGCCGATCGATTTGCGGCGTTTATAGCAGAGGCCGCGGGCGAGCTTGACTTCGCCGATGCCGCCCTTATGCAGAAACTCCATGGCGTCTATCAGTGCCTTGTTGGAGCGGCATTGAGTGCCGACCTGGCACATTCTTTCATACTTCTTTGCGGCTGCGACCAGTGATGCGCCTTCGGCGATTTCGTGGCTGATCGGTTTTTCCAGGTAGACATCCTTGCCTGCCTGCATTGCCCAAACGCCGGCGAGCGCATGCCAATGATTCGGCGTGGCGGTGCTCATGATATCGACGTCTTTCGAGTCAAAGGCCTCGCGCATATCCTTGACCACGGTGACGGGGCGCCCTTGTTTTTTCTCGATGACCTCGGCGGCGCGTTTTGAGGCTACATCCGCATCCACCTCGACGATGTACCTCACCTCGGTGCGCGGATCGCTGATAAATGCGCCGAGATGCGAGTTTCCTCGGCCTCTTACGCCTACTACCGCCAC
>JAIPKD010000035.1 GCA_021733835.1 Verrucomicrobiota bacterium | reverse complement strand
GACGGAGATGCGGCGTATTACCACTACGGGCCTGTGGGCAACACAGCGAGGATAACCGGTAGTGGCGGAAGTGTACTAAACAGGTATGTGTACATGCCCTTTGGCGAGGCATTGGAAATGGAAGAGGGCGTTTCGAACATGTTCCGGTACAATGGACAGGCGGGGGTGATAACGGATGGATCGGGGTTGTTGCACATGCGCGCCAGGCCGTACTCGCCTGAGGTGGGCAGGTTCATACAGCGTGATCCTGTGGGCATAGCCGGTGGTCTGCCGTTGTACGGATACGTAAGTAACGACCCGTTGCAGTTCCTGGATGAGATAGGGCTTTTGGAAGGATTGAACTTTCATAATGCCGATCCCGATGATTTGCAGAAGCTTGATCTTGATGTGAAAAAAGATGTTCAAACTTTCCTGGATAATGCTTCGCAAAGTGAGCTTGAGACCGTAGGTGGTGTTTTGTATTTTATTGATACTGCTATAGGTTTCATACCATTGGCCGGAAATATATACGCATTGGAATCGGCTGGTATTCAAGCATTGCGTGGCGAATATAAGGACGCATTGTGGCGGCTTCCGGGAGCGATACCGTTGCTTGGCAATCTGGACAAGCTTCGAAAGGGAGGCAAGGCCGTACGTGTGATTGTCAAGGTTGGTAAATTCGCAGGTGATAAAAAGCTGGATACCGCATATGGAGTATTTGTGGTGACCAAGGATAAGGTTTACTCATACATGAATTCCAATCAACGCGGCAGCGGAAACAGCAGGATAGTAGGCTCTCGTGACCCGAACGAGATGGTCGGGCCGTCGGGCTTCGGCGCCGAGGGTTGGATACAGGGTGACATACTTCTGCCGTATACCATCCTCTTTGAGAACGTATCTACGGCCTCGGCGCCCGCGCAGGTGGTATACGTTACCCAGGAGCTGGACGAGAACCTTGACCTGGAGCAGTTCGAGCTGACGGCATTCGGGTTCAGCGATAACATATATGATATCCCGGCCGGTTTCAGGAACTATCAGACCAACGTAGACCTGCGCCCTGATATGGAACTTATACTGAAGGTAGAGGCGAGGCTTGATGTTGAGTCGCGTGTGATGTCATGGACGTTGACATCGCTTGATCCTGAAACGATGCATTTGCCCGAGGACCCGTTCCTTGGGTTCCTGCCGCCGAACACGAATGCGCCTGTGGGCGAGGGGTTTGTGGCGTATAACATTCGCGGGGCGACCAATACGGTCAGCGGCGATCGAATAAACGCCGAGGCGCAGATAGTGTTTGATGTAAACGAGCCGATAGACACGCCGCAGGTATTCAACACGGTGGACAGGCAGCCACCGCAGAGCCGGGTAGATGAGTTGCCTGAGAGCTCGTCGTTTGTATTTACCGTGAGCTGGACGGGTCAGGACAACGCCGGAGGATTGCGTTATGACATATATGTATCCAAGGACAGGGGGCCGTATGAGATTTGGCTTTCGAATGATGCGCGCACGAGCGCCGAGTTCCAGGGCGAGCCTGGGGCGGTATATTCGTTTTACAGTGTTGCGACCGACGCGGTGGGGCTGACCGAGGCGGCGCCGTCTTCTGCGGATGCGGAGACGGAGGTAATCACAGCGCCGCCTGCGCTTGCCGTTGTGGAGTATGGTACTGATACGATTACGATACGGTTCGTTAATCTGGTCCCGGGTGAGGTGTACTCGGTGGAGCAGACCGCGGGTCTGGAGGCGCCTGAGTGGGTACAAGAGCGCGAGTTCACCGCCGAGGCGCAGGAGATGACGCTCGAATTTGAGCGTCCCGTCGATACCGAACGATTGTTCTTCAGACTGAAAAGTATAAACTAATAGCGACATTTATTAGTATGATAAGGAGAAGAGACTCACAGGACTTACAAATTCGATATTGAACACCAAGCAATTGAAGTAGTACGATCTATCTCAAGTAAATCAACGGGGCGAGCAACTGAAAGTATGAATATTAACTTTTTGAATCAGGTTATGAAAAGCAGCAGTGTATTTAGCGTAGCGTTATTGTGTTTAACCTTTTGTATGGGGCAATACGGCATTGAGGCTGCGGCGGATGATACGCGAATCCAGCCGTACCCGGAGAATCCCTGGTATTGGCAGTATGACGGTAAGCCGGTGATTTTGTTGGGTGGTTCGAAGGACGACAGTCTTTTCCAGATTCCGGATTTGAAGGAGCAACTCGATCTCCTGGCGGCGATAGGCGGTAATTATATCAGGAATACGATGAGTGATCGCAAGGATCACGATTTTGAGGTCTATCCGTTCAAGCGTTTATCCGACGGTAAGTACGATCTCGATGAGTGGAATGACGAGTATTGGCGGCGGTTTTCCGATATGCTGCGATTGACCGAAGAACGTGGGATCATAGTACAGATCGAGGTTTGGGATAGGTTCGATTATTCGCGGGATAACTGGGGGCCGCACCCGTATAATCCGGCGAACAACGTGAATTATACCTATGAGGAATCCGGTTTTGCGCCGAGGTATCCGAAGCACCCAGGCGCAAACGAACAGCCTTTCTTCTTTACTACTCCGCCGCAGCAGAACAACGAAGTCGTGCTCAAATACCAGCAGCGGTTTGTCGAAAAGATGCTCAGCTATACATTGACGCGGCCAAATGTGCTTTATTGTATGGACAACGAGACCTCGGGCGCCGAGGAGTGGTCGGCGTATTGGGCGGGGTTTATTAAGGATCATGCCACAGAGGCCGGCGTCGACGTGTATGTGACCGAGATGTGGGACGACTGGAATTTAAAGGCCGCTCGGCACAGGCGAACCTTCGATCATCCGGAGCTGTACGAGTTCGTGGATGTATCACAAAATAATCATATATCCGATCAGGAGCATTGGGATAATTTCCAATGGGTGCGTGAGTACATCGGCGGGCGTCCGCGACCGGTCAACACGGTCAAGATTTACGGCGCCGATACCGGAAGCTATGGGACGTCGCGCGACGGTGTTGAACGGTTCTGGCGGCTGTTGATCGGCGGCGCGGCCGGCGCGCGTTTCCATCGTCCTGATTCGGGACTGGGAATTAGTAAACGCGCTCGAGCACAGATACAAAGCGCACGGATGTTTTTGGATGAATTCAATATGTTCGAAGCCACGCCCGATCTCCAAAACAAGCTCTTATCGGGACGCGACGATGACGAAGCGTATCTCACGCATATCGGCCGGAGGAAGTATGCCGTGTATTTTAGCGATGGTGGCGGGGTCGGACTCGAACTCCCCGAGGATTTAGCCGGATATACCGTTAAATGGCTCGATATTTCGGCATGCAAATGGAGCGCAGTATCCGATCGGAAGAGCGGAAAGCGCGTCCAATTACAACCGCCGGGCGATGGACAATGGCTGGCGCTGGTTACGGTCACACATGATTAAATCGCCTGGTTCCCGTCCACGCTCAACAGCTCAATTGAATGAGGTTTGACTTCTGAGGGATGCCCCCATATTTTCGGCGCGTGTTTTGGTGCTCGGATCATTGGGAATTGAGTGTGCGTGTTTTTGGGGGTACGACTGACTTGATTTTGCTCCGGCAATAAGTAACACCTGTATGAGAACGGCGTAGGCTGAGTTATCAACTGCGCCGTGACGGATTTGAAGTGTAATGGTTATAATCAATAAGAACAGAGCCTTTCGTGGCCTTTTTTTTATTTCCGCTCTAACGATGCTGTTAACATTCAGCGCCATGGTTGTGGCGCATGATGATCCGAGCGCGGATGTGCCGTCGTTCAAGGCGATCAAGGTGGATGCCGAGCTTGTGGTTGACGGCGCGCTCGACGAAGAGTTTTGGGCGGACGCGCCGGTGACGACGGGATTCATCGACGAGCGCACCAAGCGTAAGGCAGAGGAGCAGACACTGGCACGGATCGCATACACTGATAAATACATCTACATCGCCGTCGAATGTTTGGATAGTGATATAGAGAAGGTGTACGCCACCGAGCGGCGCGAGGACAGGGATTTCGACGCCGATGACTGGGTCGAAGTACATATTGATCCGATGCACAGTCATAGGATGAAGTACGCGTTTTTCTCGAATCCGCTTGGTACCAAGGCTGACGCAAAGGAGGGGCCTTCGGGTGATTTCAACCGCGGCTGGACGGCCGAGTGGGATTTGGAGGCGCGGATACTGGAAGACAGATGGGTTTTCGAGATGCGGATACCTTTCAGTATTTTAAATTATCAGCGCTCCGAGGATCAGACTTGGGGCATTAATTTTACGCGTATGCTCAGGCGTACAGATACGTTGAGCTTCTGGAGTTTTAATCCTACGGACACATATAAACCGCGGTATTTCGGGCACTTGACCGGGCTTGACCTGGAAGAAACCGAGTTTGACCGAAACTGGGAGACATCGCCTTATATTAGCGGGAGATACGATTTTAATGGTGATACGGATACGACATTGAATGTGGGACTCGACCTCAGCTTTCGGCTTACACCATCGATAACCACCTCTTGGGCGTTGAATCCGGACTTCGGCCAGGTCGAGGCGGACGAGGATACCATTGCGTTGCGTGATACCGAGCGGTTTCTGCCCGAAAAACGATTATTCTTCCGTGAGGGCTCGGAGCTGATGCGAATGCCGCATAGGCTCTATTACAGCAGGCGGTTTACGGATATCAACGCCGGCGGGAAGGTGAGCGGGCAGTGGGACGGACTGAATTTTTCGGTCTTGAATATCCACGGCGAGCTGGTACACGACGACGAATTCAACGGCAACACGACGGTGGGACGCTTGATGCAAAACGTCGGCGAGAAGTCGTCGATCGGTTATTATGTAACCGATTCGGAATTTGAAGAGGGGCATTCCCGCGTAGTGAGTTCAGAGGGATATTTATTTATTACCGACGCCTGGCAGTATCATTACCAGCTTTCGTTTGCCGAGGAGAATCTCGAGCTCGATGATGGAAATGCCGGTAAGGACAGCATGGACTTCCTCGGGTACTCGTCGATAAGGTACGAGGAGTATCCGTGGGAATTCTCGCTGGGCGCCAATGCGATCTCCAAGGAATTCAATCCCGTCTTGGGCTACATACCGCGGCGTGATATCTTCGGCCCAACCTTCCGCGCGGAGTTCAGCCAGGAAACCGATGAGGCGTGGTACAAGGATTTATGGATTTCATATAATACCCAGTATTATCAGAACTCGGATAACCAGAACGCACTGCATGATCATAGCATGTACGCTCGTACCGTGCTGCAAAATGATGTGGGATTCGTGATTGGGCATTCAGAGGATTATCACCGGCCGTACCGGAACAGGCGGACGCGATTGGGTGGGAGTCTGTTTTCTTCAGACTATTGGAAGCGGATCGAGCTTGATTATTCTTTCGGTGAGTTCGAGAAGACGGATTATCACGAGATCGGACTCGAGAAGAATTTCAAGCCGTTTGATCGTTTGCCTATACGTTACGAATTCACGATCAGGTTTGAGGATGAGCCGTGGGGCGAGTCTAGAACCGTTTGGTTGAACCAGTTGATATTCGATTATTATTTCACGGACAAGATGTGGCTCAAGAATTCGATTCAAAACAGGAGCACCGGTACGCGTAATATCAGCGTGATTTACGGCTGGGAATTCTTCGAGAATACATTCATATATTTTGTGTTCAATAACGTAGAGGACGGTGAAGCAGAAGGCAACAGCGTCTTCAGCAAGTTCGTAAAGACGTTTTGAGAATTCAGGGGCGTTATCGGATTTCTACGTTCCGGGATGTGAAATCTTCCAACGTTGCTTGGGATTATCGAAGCGCACTTTACTGGGTGAAAATTCGTCGGGGTTAAAAGGGTGATAATTCTTTAGATGATTTTTCAGCCAGTCGACGGAGTCTTCATACTCTTCGTGCTCAGGGTTCTGGAGGGTTTCCAAGAGCTCGTAATACCCGGGAGGGCCTCCGCAGTCTTCAGGTGGACAGGCGCGTTCGCCGTCGATGCATTTTGGAAATCTTGCGCCTTTTGTTTTGGGGAGAGCTTCTTCAAGTAAGACCTCATGGAGCCATCCATCGCCGAAATCATATTCGTATTTAATGACCTGTCCGGGATCGGTTACATACTGGGCAAGAGGGGTTTTATGCTCCGGGATTATTGTTTCGTCATCGAAGACGTCTGAAGGGCTTCCAATTTCAATAAATCTATTCTCGTGTTCCTCGGGGATACGAAATGTGTGCAAGTGGCAATCGAGCCAGCCCATGGCGTCTTGAATAGCCACATGTAGCTCCCAGAAACTGTACATTGCCGGCACCTGTATCCGCCTCCAAATTAACGGCGTTATTGCCGTAAGCGTGATCTTGAATTGGTAGATCAAATCCGGATTTTGTTTATTTGTATCCATATCTCTCTAAAAGTTCATATTTCTATCAATCGGATAAATGCATTCCGCATCCTCCGAGATGCATGCGGATAGCGTCATCGGCTTGAACCGATAAGACCATTCATTTCCATACATAACAACAATACAATTCTTGTACACTACTGCAATCATTTATTAATCGGCAGTTTTTATTCTGGGGCGAATCTTTATCATTGAATTCCACGTGATTACGGTGAGAATGCGATTTTAGTCGTTTGGCTATGCGAGTTGTAATACAGCGTGTTTCGAAGGCGTCGGTCGAGATATCGGGAAGAGAACGGGAATCGATCGGAACCGGCTTGGTCGTTTTAGTGGGGATGCATCCCGAAGACATGGAAGAAGATGTGGATTGGATGAGCGGCAAGGTAGTAAGGCTGCGTATTTTTCCCGATGACGACGGACTGATGAACAGGTCTTTAGACGTGGCCGGCGGGCAGGTGCTGGTGATCAGCCAGTTCACGTTGTTTGCCTCGACGAAAAAGGGGAACCGTCCTTCGTTCGTGAACTCGGCGAAGCCGGAGACGGCCGTCCCGATTTACGAGAAATTCCTGGAAAAGCTCAGAGGTACATTGGGTGACAGGGTTAAGAGCGGCGAGTTCGGTGCGAACATGAAGGTGTCGCTGGTCAACGACGGGCCGGTGACTATTATTGTCGACTCGAAGCGTCGGGAGTAGGCGTTCCGGCCGGATAAAACATGGCGAGTCGCAAAAGACGTCTTGCCAACGGCGCGAGCAATTAGTTTAATCCGCACACGTGTTGAATCAGAATACATTGAAAAAGGCTGCAACGCTGACGGGGATAGGTCTTCACAGCGGGAACAAGGTTACCATGACTTTTTTGCCCGCCCCGCCGAATTCGGGGATTCGCTTCAGGCGGGTGGATTTGGACGGGCGCCCGGAGATCGAGGCGATAGTCGACAACGTGGGCGAGACGCGGCGTTCGACTACTCTGACCAAGGGGAATGTGAAGATCAACACGGTCGAGCACGTATTGGCCGCTTTATCGGGCAGCGGCGTTCACAATGCGATCATCGAACTGGACGCCACGGAGCCGCCGATAACCGACGGCAGCGCGCGCGCTTATTGCGAGATGATTAAGTCCGCCGGGGTTCAGGCGCAGGACGAGAGGTGTGAAGAGTTCGTGGTGGCGAACCCGATAGAATTTGCCGAGGGCGTCACCGAGATGGCGGTTTTCCCTTACGACGGATTCAGGATTTCTTGTACCAGCGCGGATGAAGAGGGCAGGTTTACTCAATATTTGAGTTTAGAGATTTCTGCGGAGACGTGGGAGCAAGAGCTGGCGCACGCACGTACATTTTGTTTTTACGACGAGATAGAATGGATGATCAGGAGCGGAATGATAAAGGGCGGCAGTCTCGAGAACGCGGTTGTGATCCGTGACGATGCCGTTTTGACCACCGAGCCGCTCCGGTACACCGATGAGTTTGTTCGTCACAAGATACTGGATATACTCGGCGATTTATCGTTGATCGGCCGTCCGTTGCGAGGGCATGTAATAGCGATTAAGCCGAGTCATAAGGCCAACTGTGAATTGGCCAAGATGATTTCTTTTGAAATGCAGAAACCGATTATGGCCGCAAATACTTTTTTACCACCACCGTCGGCGCAGAAAAACGAATCCGAGGATCAGGCGGAGTCAGTAGCCGCCGCCGTTCGCGCGGGTGAGGCGCTGGATATTGAAAAGCTCCTGCGGGTGCTTCCGCATCGGTATCCTTTTTTAATGGTTGATAGGGTGCTTGAGATCGAAGGAAACCGCGTTGTAGCCATAAAGAATGTCACGATAAACGAGCCGTATTTCCAGGGACATTTCCCGGGGCATCCGATTATGCCCGGCGTGTTGCAATTAGAAGCCATGGCACAAGTGGCGGGTATTCTGATGCTCCGACAGGCGCAGAATCTGGGGAAAGTCGCCTATTTCATGTCCGCCGAAAACGTGAAATGGCGTAAGCCCGTACGCCCGGGAGATACCTTGAGGATCGAAGTCGAGCTTACCAAGAGCCGCAGTAAGATCGGCCGGGCTAAGGGCGCGTGTTATGTGGGTGATGACAACGTGAGCGAGGCCGAAGTGACTTTCATGCTGAGCCAGCCATGACAAGTGGATATACGCCGCGCATCTGAGGAACGGTCTCCGGCGGCGTCGCCCAAGATGTTGAAATTGAGAATTTGCACCTCCAATTTCATTAGACGATACTGAATTAGGAATGACGTTTATACATCCTACAGCTGTAATTGATTCACGAGCGGATATTGGAAGCAATTGTTATATCGGACCTTATTGCGTGGTCGGCGCCGACGTTGTGATCGGCGAAGGCTGTATCCTGCACTCGCACGTGGTGTTGGACGGGTACACGGAGATCGGTAAACAAAACGCGTTTTTCCCTTTCACCAGTATCGGCCTCAAGACCCAAGACTTGAAATGGAGCGGAGGCGTGACGCGGACGCGGATAGGCGAGTCCAACACGTTCAGGGAGTGTGTGACGGTGCACAGTGCGACAGGCGACGGCGAGGTTACCGAGGTGGGGTCTAACAACAACATACTCGCGTATTCGCATATCGCACATAACGTGAAATTGCATGACCATGTAATCATGTCCAACGCAGCCACGCTGGCCGGGCATATCGAGGTCGAGGATTTCGCCGTGATAGGTGGGCTGGCGGCGATTCACCAGTTCTGCCGGATAGGGAAGATGTCGATAATCGGCGGCTGCTCGAAAGTGGTTCAGGATGTACTGCCGTACATGCTCGTGGACGGGAATCCGGCGTCCACGCGAACGGTGAACAAGGTCGGCATGGAGCGTCACGGGATACCCGACGAGTCGCAGATCGCCTTGAAGCAGGTATATAAGATCCTTTTCCGCGAGCGGCTGACCTTGGGAAACGCGATGGAACGGGTCGAGAGTGAATTTCCGGACATCCAAGAAGTACGGCATATCATTCAATTTCTAAAGGCGAGCCGCCGCGGGATTAGCCGTTGATTTTTTTCAAGCAAACTTCCCGTAAAAAGAACTTTATTCGGAATCGTGTCGTGGCTAGCATGGAGGCGTGAGAATCCTGATCCTGACAAACCTTTATCCGCCGCTTCACGCCGGCACTCATGATGTGAGGTGTCAGACCGTTGCCGATGCGCTGACTACGAGGAGCCATGTGGTTCAGGTTCTGACATCCAATCACGGTATTAGAACCGAGCAGAAAGACGAGGAGATACGCCGGCAGCTCCTGTTGAACGGCGAGTACGGACATAGGGCAGTGAGCCGATTCAGCGATTTGAGATCAATTGAGCTGCATAATCATAGGCTGTTATGGGAGGCGCTCGAAGAGTTCAGACCCAATCTTGTTTATGTCTGGGGAATGCGCGGACTGAATAAGTCGTTGATCTTCGCATTGAATAGGGCGCGGGTGCCGACGGTTTATGATGTGGGCGATTTCTGGATTTCACGTCAGCTTTCTCGGGATCCGTGGTTGAGATGGTGGAACGGAGACGATGTAAGTCCGTTGTGTAAAGCGGCGAGATGGATGCTAGGCCTGTCGTTGATACGCAAGAAGATCGATGTTTTGACACCGACGGGACTGAATCCGGCCGCCGCGGGAGTTAACAAGATGCTGCGCGACGGAGAGCGAATGCGGAGACTGCCGCCGTTGTTCATGCTCCAGTTTCGTTGGCGAAGGATGTACTTTTGCAGCGAGGCGTTAAAGGAGGAGACGCTGGATGCCGGCTACGATGTCGAGAACGCCCCTGTTTTCTATCCCGGTATTCAAACGCAGCGATTCGGTTCGGAGGTGAAACCGCCCGATGCAAGGGTGGAAAAGTTATTGATTGTCGGGAGCATGGACGAAACCAGCGGCGCTATGTCTGTTTTAGAGGCGCTCCGATTGTGCAGGGAACGCGGACGGAATATCAAGCTGAGTATTTACGGCAAAGGCGAAACGGACTATATGGCGCGCTTGAAGTCGTTTGTGGTGCGCCATCAACTTCCGGTGGATTTTCTGACCGTTTCTGATCCACACCGCGATCTTCCGAAGGTTTATAGAAGTCATGATCTGCTGATATACCCGGTCGAAACCGATGTGCCGTATGCGATTACACCATTGGAAGCCATGGCGGCGGGATTGCCGGTCATCGTATCCGATATAAAAAGCGTGTTGGAATTGGTCGAGCACCGCGAGAACGGACTGGTTTTTCATCGCGGCAACGTCGAGGAGCTGGCGGCGGGGATTCAGGTTATGAGCGACGACGGAAAATTGAGAAGCCGGCTTGCCGGGAACGCGCAGGCGATGGTGTTCAAACAATTCGATGAATCAATGGTGTTTGACCGCATAGAGGAATTTCTGGAGACGTCGCTCGAGACATGGAGTGATTTGTGATTGCGATTATTCGGTTGGCGGGTTAATGGTTTGCTGGTAACCACTTAACGAGGTGATACGATGAAAGCGGCGTTTATTCGAGATAAAGGTTTGGCGGAAGCGATCGAGTACGGCGAGGTTGATAAACCCGTTGCGTCAGGGACGCAAGTACTCGTCAAGGTGAAGGCCGTATCGGTTAATCCGATCGATACCTATGTGAGGGCGGGCATGGTGGATTTCAACCTACCGCTGCCGTTTATTGTCGGTTGCGACCTTGCGGGCGTAGTCGAAGAGACGGGGCCGGGTGCGAAGATGTTCAAGCGCGGCGACCGGGTCTGGGGTAGTAACCAGGGATTGCTGGGGAGGCAAGGGACTTTTGCCGAGTACGCCGCCGTTGAGGAGAAGTGGTTATACCCTACGCCGGATAATGTCGGTGACGAAGAAGCCGCGGCGTCGGCGCTGGTAGGGATAACGGCGCATCTTGGTCTGGTTAACGAAGCGCGAATAAGAGAGGGCAAGACCATTTTTGTCGTCGGCGGCAGCGGCGGAGTCGGCTCGATGGTTATTCAGATTTCGAAGATTCTAGGCGCGCGGGTCATAGCATGCGCTGGTAACGATGAAAAGCTGAGGGTTTGTCGTGACCTGGGCGCCGACGAAGTGGTGAATTACAAGACGCAAAAGATCGAACCGGCTATCAGGGGTTTTGCGCCTGAGGGCGTCGATTATTGGTGGGAGACGAGGCGAGACCCGGATTTCGATCAGGTGGTGAGTGCGCTTGCGCCGAGGGGTCGGATGATTCTGATGGCCGGGCGTGACGCGCGGCCGCCGTTCCCCGTTGGCCCGTTTTATGTGAAGAATTGTTCCGTTCACGGATTCGTCATGTTCATGGCCACGGCGGAAGAGCAGCGTGTTTGCGCGTCGGACTTGAATGAATGGATGTCGGCGGGCAAACTTAAACCGCGCATTCACAAGGTGCTGCCGCTTTCCGAGGCGTCCGCGGCGCATAAATTACAGGAGGAAAATACGATAGGCGGCGCGGGCACACTGTGCGGAAAGATCGTCCTTAAGCCGTAGCGTTTGTGGTTGTTTAATCATCGGTACTGAAGGTTTCGATTCGTATGAGTAATGTTAACGAGGATACCGGCCCGGTGGATTATCCGGTTGATGGAATGCTTGACCTCCATACTTTCAGGCCGCGGGATGCGGCAGGATTGGTTAGGGATTACCTGGATGAGTGCAGGCGCAAGGGGATATTGAAAGTACGCATAGTCCATGGGAAAGGCACCGGCGCCCTGCGGGAGACCGTGCATTCGGTATTGAGAAAGCTCGACACCGTCGAGTCATTTGAATTGGCCGGCGAGTACTCCGGTAGCTGGGGCGCCACTATTGCTACGCTGAAGCCGTAATGCGCCGTTATTAAGCGCTTTGGACGGGTTTGATGTTTGGTTTAACCGTTTTAAGCGCTGCGACGAGTTCGGATAGCTTCTCTTTCGAGAACTCGCCCATGAAGCATATTTGAATCCAATTCCTCTTGAGCAGGTATTGACTGCGATAGCTTAGGAGGAATCCTTGTTCGTCCATGTTGCCGCCGAACTCACCGGAATCGATTTCATCGGGTAATTCAATCGTGATAACGGCGGGCGACGAGAATTCGTCGGGAGCGACTATATGAAAGCCCATTTCCCTGAGTTCACTTCTCATCCATTCGGAGCATTCATTGATAAAAGTGAAGCGTTCCGTATTCTTTTCGAACAGGTCGATGGCCGTACGGAGGGCGTAGACCAGGTTGGTGGAATGCGTGAACGGGATACCCTGGCTGTCGTCGTATAAGGAAAGATCGATGTATCTCGGAAGCGAATTTCCGGCCGGCAAGGGGGTGTCCCGGTAGAATACCATTGCCAGGCCGGGGTATGCACCCAAGCCCTTGCCGCTAACGCTGGACGCCAGTTGAACGCCCGAGAGGTCTACCGGCATGGTGCCGATGGAACTTATGCAGTCGGCATGTAATTCGAGGTTTCTTCGTGAACAGATGTCCTTGAGCTGATCCAAGTCGTTCAGGATACCGGTCGAGGTTTCGCAATGAACGGCCCAAAGCCATCCCGGGTTTTCGATGGTATCCAGCGCATTTTCTATCTGTTCCGGTGTGAAGATGTCGCCCCATTCCACTTCGAGCGTTTTGAAATCCAGTTGCCAGCGTACGGCGTGGTCTATGAGACGCTGACCGAATTCGCCGTTGGATATCACAAGCCCCGGTCTGTTAGTGAGTTTGATCTGTCCGGCGATGATATCATTGGCCAATGTGCCGGAACCGATACAAATAGCGACATTCGGCGCGTTGAATAGAGAGCAGAGCCGGTGTCTGATCTGCTCGAAGTCTTTTACAAAGCCCCCGGAACGATGGGAAATAGGCGCCAGGGCGAAGGCATCTTGAACTGCAGGATTTATATCGACCGGTCCGGGTAGAAATTTTAGTGGCATATTATTATCTTTTTTTATACTTGGCGGGCAAATTGTATTACCCAATTCCATGAAGTTTTCCAATGTCAGATACATCGGCTGAAAAAGCGCGTCGGAATTTCCGACCAGTGGTCCGAACGGGACGAAGCCCATGTGCTTGTAAAGCTTGGTCTGTCTGGTTGTCGCGGAGATTATGGCCAGATTAAATCCCTGATTATAACAATGATTCGCCGTGAACAACAGCAGTTCCCGCAGTATCCTGCCGTGCCTGTATTCAGGTTCGACTGATAGGAGTCTAAGCTCGACGGTTTTTCTTTTTGCGGGCAGGAACGAGTCGAGATCGTCGAGCTTTGCATCCAGAGAGAACGGACGCCCGCTCTTGATCGCGACCATGCCGACAACGCGATCACCGTCTTTACAGATAACATACGTGTTTTCGCCGTGGAACTTGTCGATGAGGCGGTTGTCCTTGTTTGGTTTGTGTTGTGGGATTTCTTCGACGAACGTCTTGTAGTTAAGACGGTGAATCTGCTCGAATTCCCATTCGTGCTCTGCTATGGTAAATTTCAAGCTTGAGATCGGTTTCATGAACCTATTTCCTCCGACGACGGTTTATTGGTGGGCGCGCCGTCCGTTTTAAGGGACAGCCGACGCCATTCCGAAGATAAATTACTACGGTGCGCAGTCAATATCAAAGCAGCCAGTGCGATCATGCCGGTGGTCAGTAAAGGCTCACTCTGGAAATAAAAGCTGAAAAACGGGCAGAACAAAAAAGATGCGAGCCCCGCAAGTGTGAAACGCCTGATCAGGATAAAGAAAAATGCAAATAACGAGACGAGGATCAGGGCGGTTATCGGGTTTAATGTAACAACCGCGCCCAGCGCCGTTGATATACCCTTGCCCCCTTGAAATCCCAATTGTGCCGGCCAGATATGGCCGATGACTACGGCCAACATCGTGGCGATCAGCGCCCAGGCCGGTAATTCGAATACTCTTGCCAATGCTACCGCTGCTGTCCCCTTTAAGAAATCCCCGGCGAATGCAGCGGCGAATCCGGTTTTCCCCAGGACGCGTCCCGCATTCTTTGCGCCGGCATTGCCGCTGGCCATATAACGGATATCCCGGCCCGTACGCCGGCGTACCAGGTAATACGCGAATGATAAACAGCCAAGCGCATAACCTGCGGCTACTATAAGTGTTATCTTTGCAATTTCCTCAATCACAGGCCTTATTCTATTCTCGGCTTGCGGTTATTATTTAAGTCTATTTTTATACCTACCCGATCATTCGTGTGCCGGTTACGAATAATCCGCGGTTTCTGTTATTATTCCATAATATTCAAAGCGAACGCCGTGTATTTAGCAAGTCTTAGTTTTGTAATTAAGGTATATTAACTGATTCACCTCCACCGGCTGCAGGACACCGCATTCTCCGGAAGCGGCGTTATCCCCGATGTGCCGGAGACCTGTTTGTCCTGATAAGCGGCATTTTCCAAACCGTTTCATGTTGTTAAGATTTCTCCAAATCTCTGTATCCGAACGCAATGCAATCATGTAGTCTACTAGAAGTTTTACAGTAAATAGGAATAAAATCAAGTGCGGTGAGCCTGGAAGTGTCTTGTGGGACGGATGCTTGGATTTGCCAATTTATTTTGCGCCTTTGTTGATTCTGAAGTAATGTCGTCGAACTGATGATTATACGATCCGTAGGTAAGATTTTGAGAGGGGATGCGACGCCGTTTCAAATCATGGCGGCGTGTATTCTGTCTTCGGTGCTGGCGTTCATGCCCGGATTCACTACGGCGCCGGGTGTTATACTCCTTTCTTTGCTCCTGCTTATCATAATCAACGCGAATCTAGCGCTTGCGGCCTTGCTTGCGGGTGTGCTGAAGCTGGTTTCGCTGTTGGTGATGCCGGTGACATTCGCGCTGGGGCGTTTCTTCCTAGAGGGGCCGGCGAGTGGCATATTCAAGTGGGCGGTCAACGCGCCGGTTCTGGCGTGGTTCGGCTTCGAGTATTATGTGGTTACCGGTGGTCTGGTTATGGGGCTGGTGCTCGGTATTGCTGCCGGTCTGTTCATAAACCGGATAGTCCTGTATTACCGCAAGAAGGCCTCCGCTATGAAAGAAGGCAGCGCTTGGATATCCGGCATCTCGAAGAGCCCGCTGACGCGGTTTATGCTGTTTCTTCTTATCGGCGGAAAGAGCGCAGAACGGGATGGATCGAGCAAGCGCAAGTTGGGAAAGGTCATTCGTCCTATGGGCGTGATTTTTGTTGTCGTGTGTGCCTTGCTGATCCTTATTGTTAAACAGTTCGCTACGGATGCCATCCTGGCGTCGACTCTGCAAAGTTCCCTGGAACGGATTAATGGCGCGACGGTTGATGTCGGCGGTGTCCATCCGGACTTAAAGAACGGCAGAATCACCATTTTGAATCTCGCGTTAGCCGATCCCGAACGGTTGGATACGGATATATTTCGCGCGCAGCGTATTGTCGCAGACATCGGGGGGATGGAACTGCTGAGGAAACGTGTCACACTCGACAGCGTGGTAATGACCGATGCATCCAGCGGGAAGAAGCGTAAGGCTCCAGGGCATCTGATCGGCCCCGCCGAAAAGCCGGAAGAACGGAGGCTGCCGAAACCGGAACCGCCCAAGGATGTGAAGACCTTAGATGATTACCTCGAGAATGCCGAACTCTGGAGGGCGCGACTGGAGGAGGTGAAGAAGTGGTTGGATAAGATACCGGAGCCGCGGGCGCCGGACGAAGAAGCGGTACCGGAAAAGGCGAAAGAGAAATTATCCGACAGACTCGCCGCGCGGATTCGTGAGAAGGGTTATACCGGCGTGCGCGCCTTGCATTTGATGGAAGGAAAGCCGGCGCTGACGGTCTCGGAAGTCCGCGCCGAAGAAGTCGATGTTACGTATTTGGAACCGAAAATGGTGAATCTTGTCGCCGAGAACTTGTCCACGCACCCCTCGCTTATGGAAAAACCACCGCGCATACACCTCAACGCAACCGATGACACCCTGGAGTTCGAGCTTGTGGCGGGGAGATTTGCATCCGTTCCCACGAATAACATGGTTAGTTTCACTTATCTCGGGTTGCCCGCCGATTCGATAGCCGGCGTTTTACGGTCAGGCGATGAACGGCTCATCGGCGGAGGGACTATTGATTTGAATGCCCGGGGCCAATTGTTTTTCACTGACCGGACAACCATGGATATTCCCTTGAATGTCACTTTACGAAATACAACGTTGTCCGTCGGCGGTTCGCGTGATGTGAAGGTCGATCGATTCGATTTTAACATAGGCATCCGCGGCGAATTAGCGAGTCCTGGGATTTATTTTGACAGTGAATCGTTCTTCGAGGGACTTGCCAAGGCCGGCGTCAACCGGGTTGCCGGTGAGTTAAAGGATAAGGTGCAGGAGGAAGTCGGCGACGAAATCAAGAAGCGCATGGGCGAACAGGGAGGGTCGATATTCAGGGGCGTTCTTGACAATCTCGGTGAACGGGTTAATAAGGATCAGTCGTTACGCGGCGGCGAGAAGGATACAAACGAAGTCGTTGAACCATGAAAAGATTGCTTTCTGTTCGGGGACGAGTCAGGTAATTCCGTCCTGGCGGTATGGACCGTTGAAGCGGCGCATGAAGCGTTGATCGAGGCCGGTGGCAAGTTCTGCCATGGCGAGGTCTCCGCTGTGGATGCGATGGGTGATGCGGTCGAAGTGGAAACCTCCGGAGACGGATTGCGGATTGAATTGAAGCCGATGCCGGTATTTATAACGCCGGCGTCCTAAGCGAATGGGGGTGCGGGCGTACGTTGACAACGGGCGCCGAACTTACTGCACACCATCTACGACAGCGTTCGGGACGCGAAAGCAATCGAATAACTGTTGTTGTTATATACCTTTTATCAAGTTAAATGTAATAAAAAATATTATAGGATTGATATAAATTAAGTTGTTATGGAGACGCATCATATAGCTCAGCCGAGTCCGTGGATGATACTTCCGTTTATCCTGTTATTGTTGACTATAGCGGTGGGCCCGTTGTTTTTCGAGAAGTGGTGGCATAGGCATTATCCGAAAGTTTCCTTCTCGCTGGGCCTTATATCGTTGATCTACTATGTGTTTGTAATCAAGGGTTACGTGCGGCTGGAGCACACGGCCATGGAGTATGTGAGTTTCATCGCATTGGTAGGGTCGTTGTTCGTGGTCGGCGGCGGGATACATATCAACGTGAAAGGCGAGTCCACGCCCCTTGCAAACGTGATATTTCTCTTGGTCGGTGCGGTGATTGCGAATGTTCTCGGTACGACCGGCGCGTCGATGCTCCTTATCCGGCCTTGGATACGAATGAACCGGTATCGGATAACAACGTTCCATGTGGTATTTTTTATCTTCATTATCTCGAATGTGGGCGGATGCTTGACGCCTATCGGTGATCCGCCGTTGTTCCTCGGGTATTTGAAAGGAATTCCGTTTTGGTGGGTTGCCGAGCATTTATGGATGATGTGGATCGTCGGCGTGGGGCTGTTGTTGCTTATATTTTTTGTTATCGATTACAGGAATTACTTGAAGGCGCCTCGGGAGATTCGCGCCGAGGTGGCCGAGCCGCCCGAGGAGTGGAGGTTTGAAGGGGGTATCAACATTCTGTACCTGGCGATGATACTGGGGGCGGTGTTTATCACGCATCCGCCATTCGTCAGGGAGATCATAATGATCATCGCCGCCGTCGGATCATATTATTCAACCAGTCAGTCGGTGCATAGGTCGAATGACTTCAATTTCTTCCCTATTATCGAGGTGACGATATTATTTGCCGGGATATTCGCCACGATGATGCCGGCGCTTGATTGGCTTGAATTGAACGCGCGGAACATGGGCGAAACATCGCCCGGAATATTTTATTGGGGTACGGGACTGTTGTCGGGTGTCCTGGACAACGCACCCACGTACCTGAGCTTCTTGAGCGCGGCATTCGGTGCCCTCGTTGATCCGGCGATAATTCAACAGGTTCAGGAACACATAAAGGCGCTTTCGGATAACTCGCTTGCGCCGGTGACCGGTCCCAATGCGCAGGCAATTAAGGATACGATATTCATTTTGCAGAAGTACAATGCCGCTGCGCTTGCCTCCGGGGATGTGTCGCGTACCACAATAGAGATTGCGTATCTTCTGAGCACACCGGTGCTATATCAATATATCCAGGCGATAAGTATAGGAGCGGTGTTTTTCGGGGCTTTCACGTATATCGGGAACGCTCCGAATTTCATGGTGAAATCAATAGCCGGACAAGCCAAGGTTCACGCGCCCACGTTCCTCGGGTATGTTTTTAAATACTCGATTCCGATACTACTGCCGGTCTTGATCCTTGTATGGCTGATCTTTTTCAGAACGTGATGTAATTTAAGTCTACTATTTTATGGGGCGTGGCTTTTGAGGTTGCAGTATATTTCCTCGAAGACAGACGATAAATCTCCTCCCTTGGCATCCTCAATTGGTGTTTTGGTAAGATCGGTATGTTTGTGATGAGGATACGTTGAGAGACTCCGCCAATGAGGCGCGTTGTCCCACCTACAAATTAGATTTCCTCTACTATCCTTCCAATGGTATGCATATTTAAAGACACGTGTCCCGATTAGAACCTGTCGAATAAACAAAACGGAGTGATCACGAAATTCGATTTGTGCTTTCAAGCGGAGGTTTGGGCCGTCATGATCAAGTACGGTAACAGCCCACGAAATAATTATTCCTTCATATTTCCGGACGAGGTTAGCCAGCATTTCGAAGTTCCTCGATACGACTTTGCCACCACTTCAACGCGGCATCAGCATACTCCCAATCCATAATATCCTCTTCGATAGGGAAGTCTTCCTCTCGATCAGTCTTATGAATCCGGTTGCGAAGGGATTCAAGGGACTCACCATACTTACTTCTGAAACATCCACATTCGGCCTTATATCGCGAGATTTTCGACAGGCATATCAAAGTGGCGTGTTCACGAAGAGCGTCTGTCTCATTTTCTCCTGCCTTTGAAAGTATTTCAGCAATAGTCATCTGCTTTACCCCTTCCACATAAACCAATTATTGGGTGTATGCAATCGAAAATAATCAAAGTGGTCTCATATGTCAAATAGGGTGTAATCCTCATTTTTCAGCTTATTGCCGGGCATGGGATACGATAGGTCCATACGGACAACGGCTGGTAAGTCGGAACGAATGCTCGGTCAGTCTAATAACTTCCTCAGCGAACTGTATCCATATTCGTGCGTAATCAATTATCGGAGCGCGACTGAGCCGAAGGCCAGTCGCAGCGCTCTAATAAGGCGTTGCCCCTGGTATAGACTATTGCTTTGAGTGTAGCTGTTTTCTATTCTGTGCGGATATCTGGTAAGCGGACGGATTCGGTGAGTGGGCGCTGTGGATGCTTATGACTTTTCATGTCTGCGTGTTTTTGCGCCAAGTCCGCCAATGTAGTATTCGCCAAGGTTTGTTTGACGGTTTCCTGGATATCATGAAGGAGGAGGCACAACGCGCAGCTGTCCGAATTCGAGCATCCGGTCGCGGCATCGAGGCATCGTTGTAATGCGATTTTACCTTCCACGGCCTCGATGATATCGAGGATATTGATTTGATCGGAATCCCGGGCCATGTAAAAACCGCCGCCGGCGCCGCGGTTGGAATTAACAAGGCCGGCGCGTGTTAAGCTTTGAAAAATCTTACCGAGGAAGCTCTTTGGGATGTCCTCTTTCCGGCTTATCTCGTCGATCATGACCACTTTACCGCGGTCGTGACCCGCCAGATATAGCATCCCTATTATTCCGTACTCAACTGCGCGAGTGATATGCATAAGCTTAAACCGGACATTTTTCGTCCTATTCAGTAAAAGTTATCCGTGAATACGGTGATGTCAAAGAAAAGCGTGCCGAGCGCTACTTTTTAAACAGACGCTTTTCCTGGTTCGTAAGCGCCAGGAACGAGCGTTCGAAGGCGCCGCCGGTGCCGCTGCGACGCCGTAATTCATCGGGGGCGCCGATGGTGATCAGTCGGCCCTCGTGCATTATGCCGATTCTGTCGGACATTTCCTCTGCCACGCTGAGCTGGTGTGTGGACATGAAGACGGTTGTTCCGTGTTGTGCACGGTCTTTCAGCATATCCTTGACGATGCGCGAGTGCAGTGGGTCAAGGCCGACCATTGGTTCGTCGATGATGAACACCTCCGGATCATGCAGGAATGCGGCGGCGAGTGCGACTCTTTGGCGGGTGCCGTGTGAGAGGCCTTCGATCTGTTTATCGCGGAACGGTTCGAGATTGAATATTCCGATTAATTCTTCCGAGGCGTCCATGATCTTTTTCTCATCGAGGCGAAACAGCCTGCCGGTAAACTTCATGAATTCGTGAGGCGTGAGTTTCTCATAGAGGAATGGGAAGTCGGGGATATAGGCGATACGCTGTCTTGCGGCGATGGATTCGGCGTGAATATCGAAGCCGGCTATGCGCACGGTACCGGAAGTGGGCTTGATAAGGCCGGTGATCATTTTTATGGTAGTTGTCTTGCCTGCCGCGTTGGGGCCGAGGATGGCGAAGAACTCGCCCGCGGGAATGGTCAGGTTCAATTCGTCCACGGCGACCAAGTCACCGAATCGTTTAGTCAGTTGGTTGATTTCAATCATATCTACCAGTTTGTGAAGGCGCGGTTTACCATAGTCAATCCGCCGGGCAGCTGTGCTTTCAGGATTTCGCCTGCGCGGCTGACGAGGACGGTGATTTTGTATTGCTCTTGTGAGGTGGTTTCCAGCCTGTAAACCCTAGCGCGGGTACCGCCGATTTCCACCCAGTCTTGACGCGCCCGCCACTGTAATTGTCCAGCAGTTTGTTTAAGCCGGCTTGGATTCAGGCTTTTCAAACTATCGTTACCCGGTATAGGCAGCATCTGGTTGAAGATGTTCTCCGGGTTCAGGAGTTGTTCGATTGTTAGTTTACGCGACCATTGGACTGAACCCATTTGGAACCTCACTTCGATTTTCTCATCGCCGGCTTTCCCACGCGCGAGAAGAAATCCGGCTGGCGGTATATTTATTCGAAGCTCGAATTCTTCCCATGCGCGGTCTCCGGAAAAGACAATGTTAAGCTTGGCCTTGAGGTTTTGATCCTGGAATACGTTATCTATGGATGTTTCTACGTCGACGGTGTATTGCTCGACCTCGGTAGGAGTTTCATCCGGGCGATAAGTGTCGGAGGCCATTTCGTTAACGGCCATACCGGCCTTGGAATTTACCGTCCATCGGCAATACCCGATCTCTTCCTTGCCTTGTCTGATTATCAGGAACGAATTGTCGATGGCGGTAATCACCTTTTCCCAGACCATCTTCGGCGGGACTTGGTAGCCTGACTGTGATGATGAGAACTCGGCGCGCCAGAGGAGACCATTCATTATCAGCCAGAAGAAAGCGAAGATTGTCAAAATGACGCGATTTGTCATGGGATGTTCAAGGGATTTTGATCTCTTGTCCTAGTTGCAGTCTGCGCGGATTGATACCCGGATTCTTGGAAATCAGGTCTTCGAGTTTAATTCCATAACGCCTCGCGATCGACGAGAAGGTGTCGCCTTGCTTAACTGTATGAGTCCTGGCGGTTGACCCGGGCGTCGTAGGTTGTCCCTGCGCGGTTGAGTTGCGATTGGGGTTTATATCGGAGGCTGTCGGCGCCGGCGTGGAATTGCGTTGGGTTGCCGCCGCCAACTGGGTTGAAAGGGATTTGACCTGTTCTTTTAATTGATTGTTTTCCGCGGTTAATTCCTCGAGCTGTCGCATCATTGCCCTGCTTACGGGGGCGAGGGCGACGGTTTTCGCCAATTCCTGTTTGCAGGCGAAGATGTGTTGTTTGACTATATCGATCTTCGGCGAATTCGGACGTAGCTTGATAAACCTCTCGTAATTATAGATAGCGGCTGCGTAGTCTTTGATTTGCTGTTCGTACAGCCATCCGAGTTCGAAGTGTGCCGAGGCGTTCTTCGGATTACTGCGGAGCGCCGCCTGGAAGCATTCAACCGCGCCCTCGTAGTCCATGCTCCTGAGCTTGCTCTTTCCCGCCAGGAAATTAGGGTCCCTTTGCTCGTCCATCGGCGATTGTGCGCCCGGGCGGCATCCTATACCGGTAAACAGTGCTGCGATAAGGATGACTTTCAGGATTACGTATCCGGCGGCGATGCTGGGTTGCGTTCGGTGGGCGGGTGTTACGGATGCGGTAGTACTGCGGGGAAACGCGGTATTTATTTCTGATCGCGGTTTTGTTTCTTTCATAGGTACATTTGCTATATTCAATCGTTGCCGAAAACGACCGGAACCGCCCTTATCGCCGGCCATCTGGTTCTCCGTCATATTGATAAATTAATAAAACAAGTCTACAAGGGCAATTCATTGTTAACAAACCCTGAATTTTGTGGCGTTTGTAGAATCAGCGTCAAGCCATTGATGGCGTCGGTATCATGATTCACGGGGTAAACCCTTTTCGTCCGGATCGATCTCTTTCATTCTCGATGCAAAAGGATTCGTATTGAGGCCGATGGAGGCGGAAACGCGCTGTAAAAACAGGGGGGAAACAATCATGTATATCCAAGGCAGGCAGAAGTGCGTTGCGGTAAAGATCAATAGGCCGAAGATGTTGATGTGTTGAAGCGTATAAAGCACGATGCCCGTGCACATGACGATTGCCCCGGGAAACTGAGCGGCCGTGGCGAGTTTGCATGTTCCGGCAAAATCGATGTTTCTATCGTAAAAAAATATAAGGAACCTCAGTGGAAATGCATAGATAAACCCGAGTAGTGTCCATGCCGCCATTAGTAGAAGGAGGGATATAAAGAAAATACCGAGATATACGACCGGTGACCACGCACCCCACCACGGCTCGAGAAACGTCCTGTTGAACTCGATTATCCATCCGTTTGGATAAGATAGGTACATTGTGCCTGGTAGCGAGCGGAGACGTATCCCGTCTCTCAAGATTTCCATCTGGAAATCGGCCACGTGTCCGGTGTTGACCTGCGCGTCCTCAAGGTAAAGGATAGCGGCGAATTTGCCGGTGCCCAATTTCTCCGGTACGTTTACATGCCAGTTTAGACGTCCGTTTCGAACAGCACCCTCAGCGGGAATCTTGGTGATCGCTTCTTCAAACGCCGGCAAAAGGGCCTTGTCCGCACTCCAAAGGATTATTACGGCCGCTATGCATCCCGCAACGGCCTCGAAGGTAAGTAACCGCGCAAACGAGGAGCGCCCAAATGCGGCTACACCGCCGAATGTCAATGGTTGCCACGCAGATGTCGATTTCGGCTCGGACATAGTACTGATTCTGTATCAAAATCGCACATTGAGTCTGAATGAAACCGACGGTTCGGCAATAAAATTCCGCGGATGCGGTCTGAAATACGATCAATGCGCAATGTTTGCATACACCGTACGCGGGTCTCGATCATTTAAATTTAGGAAATTTGGAAATAACCCAAAAAAATCGTGTCTGCTATTGCAAAAGTCTATGCGTGCGCTTAGTTTAGTATGAAATATGCTTATTCTCAGGGATGTATGGAGGTTATTATGAGGTTGAAAATATGGTCGAGGACAATCAGTTCGGTTTTGGCATTAACACTTGCGCCGGCACTTTTGAGCGGCGCGGTTGATTCCAGAAGTGTTGCAGACAAGCAGGTTGCCGAAAAGGCGAATCGTACTGATGCCATTGCAATTATGCAGAGCACGGCCGGTACAACTGCCGGTACGGTAGCGGCGCGCGTATTGAGTCTAACGCCGGTACCGAGTAAGTTCGCCGTAGTGGCGAATATAGTGACAAACCAGGATTTAACTGAGATTGTTAATACCATTGTCTCGAATGCCGAAAAGGGCAAGAAAGACCAATTCCTCCCGTATCTCGAGGAAAATGACAAATCCAGGGTCGGCGAATTGATCGAAATGATCAAGAGGAGCGACATGACGGATAATTACAAGGAAAGGATGCAGCCGGTCTCGAGAAACCGGGTGAACCTGAACTATCATTATCCGAAGAAAAATTGTTATTTCCAGATCGAGGTTAAGCGGGAGAGTAAGGATGATGAATGGAAAATCCTTAAAATCTGGTTTACCATGAAGCGAAACTGATTCTTATCAGATTTTCGCGGATGTTTTTTTGGTATTTTTGGTATGACGACCGGCGGCAGTGAACCGCCGGTTGCTGTGTTTTTAGAGCGCTTGCCGTCCGCGGCCCAGGCGGTGTTATTCTCGAGCTTCCGGGCAATGCGTGTATAATTTATACAATCCGCCGAACCGGGTAGGGATTTTGTGCGCGATCAAGCCGTTCGCAGTTCCCTCAATGCGCGGTTCATTCGCTTGATGGCTTCGTCGATTTGCGATGTCGAAGAAAATCCGATTACGATAGCGTCGATGTTCTCGCAGGCCATGGCGAAGCGGATGGATTTTTCTCTGTCTTCGGGTTTTTTGAAGTCGCCGTTTCCTATAATCTTCATCCCGATTACGCCGCGGCCTTTTTCGTGCATTTTCTTGATTTCGTCCATGACCAATGGAACGGTCGTGGTGTCTCCGGACTCGTACCATTTGCTGGAGTGCCCGTCTACGTGTGATCCTTGTGGGTTTACGCGAACCAGGTGCACGTCGACCCAATCCACCTCGGTGGCGCGGGTCAGGCCGGGCAGGCCGTGACAGGAGACGCCCTTGAACCTGACCATCCCCTTTTCCTGAGCCTTGGATATGCCGTCCATGACACGTTTACGTTTCGTATCCCAATCATTAGTGGTGACGCAGTGGACGAGTAGACTGTCGATATAGTCTGTCCCGAGTTCTTTCAGGTAACGCTCGATTTCTGCGAGCGGGTTTTCGGGGGTGCCGGGCATTTTACTCTGAATCCAGAGTTTTTCGCGCGGCAGCCCCTTTATGGCTTCGCGAATCCATGTGTGTGTCTGATATGCGTCGGCGGTGTCGAAGTAGGTGATACCCCGATCGTAAGCGTGGCGAACGAGGCGGTTGAATCCGTCGTGTCCAAGATCGCGCTGGATAGAGCCGCTGTCGGAACCCGCGCCGAAGCCGAGTCTGCATATTGTTCCGCCGGTCTTACCGAGCGGAACCTGGTCGACGGCGGAAAGCTTTTCTTCGGGTTCTTGAGCGTATGTTATGCCGCCGGACAATACCGCTGCCGTTGCCGCTGCTTTTGTGGAGGTTTCCAAGAACCTGCGTCTTGTTATTTGGTTGGGTTTCATTTTGATGCCTTTAGTTTTTCTTAAAATTAGCACTAGGCCGTATCTGTGGCAAACCGGTTTTTCAGTTGCGATTTTTCAGGTGTCAGGTTTTTCCGCGTAAAAAGTTCGATTTCATGCTTCGAAACGCCCATTCAACCCCCGACAATTTTTTTTCGAGTTGATTTTCGAAAGACAGATCGCTGAATGAAAAGACCCAATACAAAAGAGTGTGTTGCGGCACATTCGATCAGACAATTCGAGAGTATGTCGGGAGGGCATCGAATAATCCACAGTGAAATTTATCGAAAATAATCCGGGATTTCTTTGACTTGATCAGCATTGTTTGAGAAAAGAGCAATCAAATATGCCGTTTATCACCATGAGAGGAAGGACTTATCCGTAAAGCGTGGTGAATCTAAATTTAATAAAGCATTTGCTTGTCGCTTCTAATAATAGGTGCGAAGTGACGGGGCGAAGCCCGTTTTGTGCCTTGGACAAGAATCTTAACCACAGAGGGCACAGAGGACACGGAGACGCGGAAAGCGAGGAGAGCGCGGAGTTAAGAATTTTATCCATCTGCCTACGCTAAAAGCTCCGGCATGACAGGCCTGCCTGCGCTAAAAGCTTCCGCCTTCGTTCCGCTGCAAAACTACGGCGGATAAATCGGTATGACATGCCTGCCTGCGCCAAATCGGCATGGCAGGCGAATTATACCCCAAATCGCTTTCCTGATCAGGTTTTGCCTTTCAAGCCTCTCCTTTCACATTATGTTAAATGTTAAGACGTGACCCTAATAGTTCTACAAAAGGTGTGGATTCTTACCCAGAGTAGACCGCAAAACCGTATAATACTGCAAAACCAGACCTCGGACCACGCCCTTGCGGTACCAATCCGGACGATACTCAAAATAACTCTCGATCTTTATTGCAAAAAACCGAGAGTCTC
>JAIPKD010000113.1 GCA_021733835.1 Verrucomicrobiota bacterium | reverse complement strand
AAACGTCCGCCTGAAGACCTGGTGCAATTGCCTGCGGACAAGCAATTACCGGGCGCCGGTTCTCTGATAGTCGGCACAGGTGGAGTGGTGGTTTTGCCGCATTGGTCGAATCCGGAATTGTATCCGGTTGATGATTTCAAGGAATACAAGCCACCGGCAGTGGAGCCGCTCGATCACTATCAGGAATGGGTTAAGGCGTGCGTGAACGGCGGGGTGACGGAGACGAACTTTGATTATTCCGGGCCCTTGACTGAGACGACACAGCTTGGGAATCTGAGCCTTCGTTTCCCCGGTCGTAAGTTGGAGTGGGATGCGAAAAACCTAAGGTTTCCGGACGCCTCCGAGGCGGATGAGTATGTACGTAAAGACTACCGTGATGGTTGGCATATTCGGAGGCTTGGATAAATCGGATTTATTAAGTTGATTCAGCCTATTACCGGTCGAATCACCGTTCAAGGGAGTCTTTCACCGATGGCGGCGGTGAGGATCAGGTACCAGTGTTCACGTGACAGCTCTATTTGATCGGCGAGAGTACATTCGTGGATTCGCGATGGTTTAGTAGTACCGATTATTGGAATAATGCCTGAGGGATGTTTAATCAGCCATGCCAGGGCGATCATAATCGGGGTGGCATCGTATTCGTTAGCCAAGATGCGTAGTGTATCGTGTAAGCGTTCCAGGGTTTCGCTTCTTGGATCATCGGGTCTGATCAAGTCGACATTAGCGAGGACGCCGCCGGCCAGCGGGCTCCATGCGAGGGGGGTGATCTTTTCGGCGAGGCATTGATTGAGCGTGTTGTCATGGAATGCGTCCAGTTTGGCCAGGCTGATTTCGACTTGATTCACGATGAGTGGTGTGCCACAGGCTTTTTTAAGGAGATTGACCTGTGACGGTGTGAAATTACTGACGCCGAATTCGCGGACCTTACCGTCTTGTTTTAATTTCGAGAATGCCTCGGCTATTTCCTCGGGGTCCATGAGGATATCGGGCCGGTGCAGCTGGAATAGATCGATTGTATCAATCCCGATCCGTTTAAGCGATTCCTCGCATGAGCGGATGATATAATCGGCGGACAGGTCGTACCGGTATGGGTCACCGGAATTTGGATATCCTGCGAATCTGATTCCGCATTTTGTGGCAACGATGATCTTATCCCGCATCCCTGGCGCTTGCTGGAGGGCTTGTCCGAAAATCAGCTCCGACTGCCCGTCGCAATAGATATCCGCCAGGTCGAAAAATGTATAGCCGGAATCAATTGCAGCCAGGACCGAGCGTATTCCGTTTTCTACATTTTCGGGTTTTACTTCTGAGGGATCCCACGTACCTGCGAGCCTCCAGCACCCGTATGCGAGGCGTGAGCTTTCCAACCGGCTTTTTCCTATCCTGACTGTTCTCATAACTCTCTCAATATCTCACGTTTCTTGCGGTCACTTTGAACGTGATTAACTTTAAACTGTAGTATTCATGCCGGACATTTGCAAGGCAGTAAAACGTTTTGGGTCGGCAAATCCTCGTTTAACTGATATTCGCATTTATAATGCAATCGATACAGGCAGGAATAAACATGAATTTCAGCGGAAAAACGCTCGGATTAACATGTATAGTATCCCGCCGGGCCGACAGGCTAATTGAGTGGAGAACTACTCCATGTCGTCCAGATTAACGGCTTCATTGAGTTCTTCGAGGAAATGCGGGAGCGCGGATTGCACTCGGTTCCAGTTGGGTATCAACGGCGCGCCGAGTGGGTCTTCCATGAACGCCCTGGCGGCCATGCGGATGCTGCGGGCGAAGGTGGTTGAAGCCACTTCCTCTTCGTGTCTGTCAAAGCAGAGTCCGTTGATGGCGGCGTCTGCGGCGTAGTGTCTTATGGCGTCTTCGGCCTGACGCACATATGCGCTTAGCAGGGTGTCGAACAGGCCGCTATCGAGCTTGATGCCTTCGGCCGCCATTGTGCGAAAGATGGATTTGGAAATATCGACGGCCATCTTGTTAAGGCCTTTATCTGCGTCGCGCACCGACATCTCCTGGTGTTTATGTTCGTAATTATCGCAGAGCTCCGACTGGCAGATACCTTTAGCCGCCGAGTTCCGGAACACGTCGGCCAGGAGGCCGACCTCGAGTCCCCAGTCCGCCGGTATCCGGTTGCGTCTGACGAGGTCGAGGTCGAGTGAGAATTCACCCGCAAGGGGATACCTAAAGGTATCCAGATAGACCAGGAACGGGTGTGGTCCGAGCATGGATTTAAGAGACCTGAGCAAGGGCGTGAGGAGAAGGCGCATTACGCGTCCGTTTAGTCTATGAGTGAACCTAGCGTAATAACCTTTGCAGAAATCGAATCCGAGGCTTGGGTGTGCGACCGGATAACACAAGCGCGCCAGGAGTTCGCGGGTATAAGTAATTATATCGCAGTCGTGGAGGGCGACCATTCGCGCTTTCTCGCTTGCCAGGACATAACCGAAGCAGGTCCAGGCATTCCGGCCTTTCCCGGGCAGGCCGATGTTCAGGTCTGCTTCTTCCAGTTTTTCGTAAAGCCGCTGGATGCGCGGACCGTCCAACCACAGAATCTTTGGTTTTTGGGGCAATTGAGAGAAGAACTGTCTGGCCTTCTGCCATTCTTTTGGATTGGCTTGGTCGAGTCCGATTACTATTTGGTTTAAATACGATACACCTTTCAACTCGCGCACGATGTTTTTAAGGGCTGTTGTGCCGAGTTCTTTCACGTGACATGGAAGAACGAGGGCAATAGGATTCTCATTGCCGAAGTCTTTTAACTCGGACTCCATCCGCTTCAGATCAGTCTTTCCGAGGCGGTGTATTGTCGCTATTGCGCCAGTTTGAAAGAAGTCAGACATTTCTCAATAAATCCGGCATATTCTAAAATAAACTAATAAATCCAACCGCTACATCCTTTTACTAAAGACGATATTACCCTTCAACACTCAGTCCAATTGAGAACATCGATAGTTATCACGAATCTCTTCGTCTCGGTAACAAAAAAACCTTCTCAAGAAAAACTAGCCTTCATTCAGACGATTGCCAAGTCAAAACGCGCCGGTTTTTTGGCGATTTAAGGGAAATGAGTTCGAATAAGTTGATATTACCTGAAAACCATAGTCTTCCAAATCCAAACCGTCATTGCTATCGGGATCGATTCCGATTTATGGGGAATTCGCCGGTAAAATGCGGCTTGACGAGTGTTAATTATTGACTGATGCCCGATACCGGATAAGAAATGATAAGTTTTGAAGTTGGTAATTGTTCATTATCATTTGAGGCCAGGCGGGATCAGGCGAATAATCGAGACCGCCACTCCTTATATTATCCGGCGATTACCGGCGAGAATAAGTTCGGTTATAATAGTCAGCGGCGAACCTCCAAGCCCTATTTGGGCGGAGCAGTTCGGGAGCCGTATCGGTGATATGCCGGTGGAATACCATATTTCGCCTGGGTTTCTTTATTATTCAGAGTTGAACCTGGACGCAAAAGAAATCAGGGAGATGGTGGAAAATGCGCTGCGCAGTATTTTTAAAGGAAATAAGGAAGAAACGATTGTTTGGGCGCACAATCTGGGGATCGGTCGAAACTTGGTAATGACACGTCAGTTGGTACGCGGTTGCAAGAAGTATGGGTATACGCTGATGTCGCATCATCACGACTGGTGGTTCGATAACCGCTGGCTCAGGTGGACGGAGTTCATGGACAGTGGATTCAAGACATTGCGCTCGGCGGCGAACGCCTTGTACGAGCCTTCAGATCGTCTTCGGCATGTGGCGATAAACAATCGTGATGCGCAGATGCTATCAAAATATTTCCCGGATAGATCGGGATGGGTGCCGAATTTGATCGAACAGATACCGGTTATCGATCCGGAGCGGTTGGCGCGGGCGCATGATTGGCTGCGACGGAAGATGCGTATCGGAGATTCGCCTATTTGGCTGATACCGTGCCGGTTATTGCGGAGAAAGAACGTGGCCGAGGCGTTATTGCTTGCAAGGTGGTTACGTCCGGAGGCATGGTTGGTAACCACCGGCGGCGCCAGTTCCGCGGATGAAGAATACTATTCGGGAATGCTGGCTGAAACGGCGCGTAAGCATCATTGGCGATTACGGCTTGGGATTTTGCAGTCCGAGGAGGGTGATAAGCCGACCGTACACGAGTTGCTTGGCGTGAGCGAAGCGATAATGCTTACCTCTATCCAAGAGGGATTCGGCCTACCCTTCCTGGAAGCGACCGCCGCCGGGAGGCCGTTGGTGGCGAGGGCGTTGCCGAATGTGTCACCGGACCTGGAAAAGTTCGGATTCCATTTTCCGCAGCTTTACAGGGATGTCCTGATCGATCCATCGTTGTTTAATTGGGAAGGTGAGCTGAGGAGGCAGCGATTACTTTTTAATAATTGGCTTCAGCGTTTACCGGCCACATGTCGATCGTGGGTCGGTAAACCGGCAGTACTTTCCGCGGGCAGTGAAGGAAAACCCGTTCCATTCAGCAGGTTAACGTTAACCGCGCAGATTGAGATACTTTCCAAACCGCGTGAGCGTTCGTGGGAGTTGTGCAAACAACTTAACCCTTTTCTAGGGCAGTGGCGAGAAAAGGCGGCCGATGGAAAACTCGAGAAAACACCATGGCCCGAAACCGCAGGGCAATGGTTGAGCGGCGAGAGCTATGCCGAGAGATTTATTAATGTTCTGGAATCAACATGCACGGATACCCCGCCGGAATCGGGTGCAATGGATTTACTGGAAGACTTTATCCGCAGGCAGCTGCAGCCTGGAAACTTATTTCCTCTGCTTTGGAGTAAGCATTCATGATGATCAAAATTGTATTCCTCGATATTTATAAAACACTGCTTGAGGTGAGTCCCGAGGGCGATCCGGAAGTTCGCTGGGGCGAACTCTATCGTTCTGTATTCGATACGGAACCGCGTATAACATACTCCGGGTTATCGAATTCGATTGATTCTATTATCGCCAGGGAACATGCGGCGGGGCGTAAGGCGGGTATTCCGTATCCGGAAATATTTTGGCCGGATGTGATAGTTGAGGCATTACCCGAATTGGCGCAATTGAGCGTTGTTGAAAGGAATAGGTTTATCCTTGATCACATCTCACTGACGCGATCGCTCCGCCTCATGCCGGCGGCTGCCGGTGTGCTTAAGGAATGGATAAGCGCGGGTATTCGGCTGGGTATAGTCTCAAATGCGCAGCCTTATACGCTGCCGGAGCTGGCGGCGGCGCTGGGATCGGAAGATATGTCGATTGATATATTCAGTCTCGAACTGGTTTTCTGGTCGTTTCAGTTCGGCTTTAGCAAACCGGATGCGCATGTTTTCCGGATACTAAAGGCGCGGGCATGGAACTTTGGGATTAAACCCAATGAGTGCCTGGTCGTGGGCGACCGAATGGATAACGATATTCGCCCGGCTTCAGAACAAGGTTTTCGGGTGTGGCAATTAATGGAAACGCCGGATGTCGCGGCGGAACACGGAGGATCATGGGATGAACTGCGTGGTTTTATATTTAAATGATTGGTTTATTTTCCGTATTATTCTCCAAGTAGGCTAAATAACACTGTTCAACTAGGCCTTAAATAAGCGCATTATATAGTGAATGTGAATAAGAAAAGCTCGAAATGCCTATAGCTGAGTGCTTTAATTCACTCGGAAAAAGTTAAAAAAAACAAAACTATGACATTTCGAGTGAATAAAAATTACCAGAAGACA
>JAIPKD010000003.1 GCA_021733835.1 Verrucomicrobiota bacterium | reverse complement strand
GGGCGGGCATAGTGGAGGATCCGAAGGAGTACCGGTACTGCGGGTATGCGGAGGCGGAGGCTGGGAACCCTAAGGCGCGAGCGGGGATAATGAGTTTATTTGAGCCAGGGAAGAGCTGGGAGGAGGTCTCAGCGGAGTACCGTAAGTATTTATATGTGAAGGCGGGCAATGCAGATCGCTCGGGCAAGGCGGTATTGAGTCGTGAGCAGATAAAGGAGGTATTGGACAAGGGCGGGCGCCTGGAGATGTGGGAGGTATTGAGGTTGAGGGTGAGATATTTCAGCGATGGATTGGTATTGGGCAGCAAGGAGTATGTGGAGGGGGTGTTTGAGGAGTATCGAGAGAGGCTTGGGGTGAAGAGAAAGGAAGGGGCGAAGGAATTGAAGCCGAAGGTATTCGAGGGTATGGCGGTGATGCGGGAGCAGCGCCGACCGGCGCTGGAGTGAGGTGGTGGAGGGGAGCAAGAGAGACTGCAAGAGGAGGAAAAGAGTCGACAAAGAACAAGGTAATGGGCGAGGTGTAGCCGAATTACGAGGAGCTGAGGGAATTGGGGCATTTTGAGGATGCCGACGGGCGATAAATCGAGCCGAGAAATCGGAAAAGAAGAGAAATTCCCCTGAAGAAAACGAAAACGGCGTGGCGAAGTAAGGGATTTTGGTTGATCAAAAATATAGGGACAGACTCTGCACCAAGTGATGTATTCAGGGTCTGTCCCTACATTAGTGTTGTTAGAAAAGAATGACCTCGAATATTCTGGAATTTGCTTCACAGTAGGGATTACGTGGTTATTCTACTGTGAGTGTAGATAAGTGATTAGTTAATGAGATTTAATAGAATATATGACTGACAATCCAATTTCGGCATCTGAAATTACGGAACTGACAAAAGGTCTTAACAGGCTTTCAAGAAATCTCTGGTGGACTTGGAACCAGGAGGCGCAGGAAGTTTTTCAGGAACTTTCGCCGCGTGCTTGGCAGAATTTGTATCATAATGCAGTTGCGGTGCTCCATGAAGTATCGGATTACGAACTTAGATCACGCTTGCAAGACGCGCAATTTGCCGCGCGGGTAAAAGAGCTCTTGTATCTCTTTGATTCGTACATGAACAAAGAGGATACTTGGGCCAGGGAGCACGCTACTTCGCTAGTTGAAAGTCCTGTTGCTTATTTCTCCGCTGAATTCGGATTTCACGAAACGCTGCCTATAGCGGCTGGTGGCCTTGGTATACTGGCGGGGGACCACACAAAGTCTGCCAGCGATCTTGGTCTTGGCTTTGTAGGTATCAGTCTGTTTTATCGGTTGGGTTATTTTCAGCAGGCGATAAATCAAGAAAATTGGCAGACAGAGTACTATTCTTTATTGAATCCAAGGAATCTGCCGATGGAGCCCGTCCTTGATGCGCGTGGTGATCCGCTGGTTATACCGATTCAAATAGCGACCAACCGCGTTGTTGTTCAGGTTTGGCAGGTAAATGTTGGAAGGAGCGTGGTATACTTATTGGATGCAAACAGGCCCGAGAACGATCAGCATTTCAAGGATTTAACCGAGAAGGTTTACGGTGGCGATCGGACTACGCGGATTATGCAGGAGATCATCCTTGGAGTGGGTGGGGTTCGAGTTTTGAGGCAACTGGGCATTCAACCGTCCGTTTTTCACATGAACGAAGGGCATTCGGCGTTTTTAGTATTCGAGCTCATGCGTGAGAAGATCGCCGAGGGCAACAGTTTCGAGGAGGCGATGGAATGGGTGAAGGGTCGCTGCGTTTTTACCACTCATACGCCTGTGCCTGCCGGACATGACAGGTTCGAGCCCGATCTTATGGCGTATACGCTTGGTTGGCTTCGGAAACAGTTAAGGATGCCGGAAAAGCAATTCCTTTCACTTGGACGGGTGAATGCAGATGACGAGGATGAAACATTTTGTATGACCGTTCTTGCGTTGAAAGGCTCGCGTGCCGCAAACGGCGTCAGCGAGCTGCACGGACAGATCAGCCGGAACATGTGGAACATGCTTTATCCGGATAAGGCGGTTGATGAAGTACCGATTGGACATATAACAAACGGTATTCACCTGCCGGGATGGATGAAGGGGCGGAATCGCAAATTCTGGCGTGACAAGGTAGGTTCGGATTGGGTTGAAAAGATTAATTCCCGCGAGCTTTGGGAATTGATGAGTGATCCGGAGTTTGTATCGGACGAGGAGATATGGGCCTTTCGATATGCGATGAGGCGGGAGCTTATTGAGTTTGCGAGGCGACGGCTGCTTATTCAGGATCGCAAGTACGAGGGTGATTTCATCAATTTCGATCGGTTACTGAATCCGGATGCGCTTACGATAGGATTTGCCCGCAGGTTCGCCACATACAAGCGCGCGCCGTTGATTTTTGATCGGTATGAAGAGATTCTGTCGATTGTTAAAGACCCGCAGCGTCCCATTCAGTTTGTTTTTGCCGGCAAAGCGCATCCGCATGACGAGCAAGGCAAGAGTTTCATTCAGAGGATTATCCATCTGAGTAAAAACTCCGAGCTTGCCGGACACCTCGTCTTCCTTGAGAATTATGATGTTCATGTGGCGCGACAAATGGTTTCGGGTTGCGATGTTTGGCTGAATAATCCACGGCGTCCACTGGAGGCATCGGGGACGAGCGGACAGAAAACCGCTTGTCACGGCGGTTTAAATCTTAGCATTCTTGATGGCTGGTGGCGCGAGGCATATGATGGAACAAATGGTTTTGCGATCGGCGACGACTCACATCCGGATTCGGTGGATGAACAGGATCGGCGTGACCGGGAAAACCTTTTTCGCGTCCTTACCGAAGAGGTTATACCTTGCTTTTTTTCGAGGGATGCGAAAGGTATTCCAAGGCAATGGATATCGAGAGTTCGGCGAGCGATGACGACGATCAATCCCGCGTTCAATACGAACCGGATGGTTCAGGACTACATTCTTAAGTATTATAAGAAATAGGCGTTTTAAATCACCAATAACGCTTGAGCTGTTAGTGTTAATTGAATAAACTAAGACTGCAAATTCAAGTTAAACATCAAAACCAGATAAGTATGAGAAAGACATTAACAACATTGCTACTTGTTGCCTTCTGCGTGCCTTTGTTTGCCGCAGAAGCGGGAATTGGGATTCCCCCGAAGAAACATCCGGACTCGAAGGATTGGAAGAATCTTTTTAACAAGGATTTATCCAATGCTATTTACGAAGAGGGTGTGTGGACATTCGAGGAAGGTGTTCTTACCGCAAGCGAAGACCAGGCGGTATGGACGGAGAAAGACTACGATAACTACATTCTCGACCTTGAATTCAAGACAGCCGAGGGATCGAACAGCGGTGTTATCGTGCATTGCAGTGATATGAACAACTGGATACCGAATTCAGTCGAAGTGCAGATAGCCGACGATTTTGCCGAAGAATGGGCGAATCAACCTGCGACTTGGCACTGTGCTGCATTTTTCGGTCATAAAGCACCCGAAAAAAGTCTTGTGAAAAAACCGGGAGAATGGAATCGGTTTACTATCGTATGCAAAGGTAAAATGATATATATCGTTCTCAATGGTGAGCTTGTGAACACTATGGATATGAGCCTTTATACAAGCGCAAAGGAAAATCCCGACGGTACGGAAATACCGTCATGGCTCAGCAAGCCCGTTGCGGAACTCCCGGCTCACGGGCATATCGGCCTTCAGGGCAAACACGCAGGCGCACCTATTTACTTTAGGAACGTTAAGATAAAAGAATTGAAGTAACCCCGTTACTTACTCAAAAACCTTTCAACTTTCGAAGCCCGGGGTAATAAGTCCCCGGGTTTTTTTGTCGTTTCTAAAAAAATAACACAAATATTGTGATACCTGATCGTGTTAATCACAATTCATCAAGGCAGGAATTTCCCTCCACCAACCGGTGTTTGCCGGGGCACGGTTTTTGTCTGGAACAAGTACAGTTAGTATGATCCAGCTTGACTGTGACTAATATGCGTCTGCGGACCAGTCAGCGGACTTGATAAATTCCCTAATCTTCCTCCTTTCGTAACGGTTTTTTTGATGTTTATTCGATCTGGAAGCCAGTTGCGGAAATGGGTGTTTCGAATTATTGACGACCTCTTTGATTGTATCTGTTGATTTAGTCATGGCTTTAGATCCTTTCTCAAAAAACGAGTTAGCTAAAACCATGCCGCAATTGAATTTGTGCTTACCATTATCCCCCCAATTGCGGCATGGTATATCATATTATTCAAAGTATTCGACACCCGGGCCGATTGAATCGTTCAACCTCTTTGGGCGTGATAATTATCGTTTTGACTGACCTTCGTCACTTGTAATTGGTGGTGTCCCGACATCCTTGTTTGTGCCGGATACTCTCCACCTTTGATTTGCGACTAAGATTTGGGGATCGGCTTAGTGTGATTGACACGATCAATAAATGGGAAAAAAAGTAGTAAAAACTCCATTTTGTAAGGGTCTGTCCCTGCAGATGTAAGGGTCTGTCCCTATGTAAGGGTCTGTCCCTGCAGATGTAAGGGTCTGTCCCTGCAGATTTTGTTCAGTTGGTTGCGGATATGGTTGGGGTGTGGGTGGGCGTTGTTGGCTTTTGGGGTATTAGAGGCCGTTATTTTTGAGGAGTGATTCGGCGTGTTTTCGTGCTTCGGTGGAGCGTCCGCCGAGCATTCTGGCGAGTTCATCGATTCGGCTCGAGTTATCCAGGTGTTCCAGGACGGAGATTGTCCTATTTTGAGTCATTTCCTTGCTGACCCTGTAATGTGATGAGGCAAAAGAGGCGACGGGGGCGAGGTGGGTGATGCATAGGACTTGTCGGTTTTCGGCTATGGTTTTTAATTTCAGGCCGACTGCGTGGGCTGTTTCGCCTCCGACATTTGCATCGACTTCATCGAATATGAGCACCGGTATTTCGTCTTCGGCGGCGAGGACGGTTTTCAGCGCCAACATGACGCGTGCCATTTCGCCTGAGGATGCGATTGCGCGGAGCTGCCGTGGTGGTTCGCCGGGGTTAGGTGTGAAAAGGAATTCGATGGTGTCGAAGCCGGTGGAGGGAGGGATGCGTTCCGGTGAATTAAGGGATGGATTGGTGTTTTTGATTTGGATATTGAATCGGCTTTGTTGGAAGCCGAGGTCTTTGAGATGTTTTTGTACCTTTTCTTGGAGGCGAGGGATGGTTTTTTTGCGTTGAGCGGACAATTTATTACCTGATTGGCGGAGCTGCGTTTGGAGTTTGCGGATAGATGAATCGAGCTTTTCCAGTTCGGCGTCGCGGCTTTCCAGTTCTGCGAGTTTTTGTGATGCATTATTGAGGTAGTCGACTACATCTTCGAGGGAGGGACCGTATTTTCTTTTCAGGTTCTGAATGAGTGAAATTCTGGATTCGAGCGATTGCAGGTGTTCGGGGTCGAGGTTCAAGCGCTCGATATAACCGGCCAATTCGTCCTGGATATCCTGGAGCAGCGCCATGGCTTGTGAGTGGGTATCGGATATACTTTCAATCGACGGATCGAGTTCTGTTAGTTCGTGGAGTGATTTGCCGAGGTGTCCGGCGAGGTCAATCAATGATATTTCACTTTCGGAGAGTGTATGAAGTGCGGATTGCGAGATTTCGAGGAGCCGCGAGGCGTTGGAGGTCTTTTTATATTCTTCTTCCACGGCGGCTTCTTCATCGAGTTTGATATGTGCGGATTCGATTTCGTTGACCTGGAATCGGAGCATATCGAGTTGCTGCGCGTAGGTTCTTTCGTCGACTATTAGGTCTCGTTTTTTTTCGATTAGGCGGCGGTATTCGTTGACCAGGGCGGCGAATTCGTTTCGGGGTGCCTTGAGTTTTCCGAAGGCATCGAGGATTTCCAATTGTCTGGAGGGGTGAAGTAGTGACTGATGGTCGTGTGGTCCATGGATATCCACCAGGAGGTCACCGACCGCCTGGAGTATGCTCAGTGTGGTTGGGCTGCCGTTGATGAACTGCCGGTTGGTGCCCGAGAGCGAGAACGAGCGCTTGAGCAGGAGCTGTCCATTCTCGCAGGTTTCAAGGCCGCGACTTTCGAGTAGCTCGTCTATTTTGTCGGCCATGCGGTGGATTGAGAAAGCGGCCTCCACTGTGGCCGAATCGCATCCGCTACGGATTGAGTTGCGACCGGCTCTTTCGCCCAGGATAAGTCCCAGCGCGCCGATAATAATGGACTTACCGGCGCCCGTTTCGCCTGTGACCGCGTTGAGCCCGTGATTGAACTCAATGGTCAGTTCATCGACGAGTGCGAAGTTTCTTATTCTCAGCGTGCTTAACATTGCCAAAAAGCCTTACTTCCAATTATAATTACTGTGCCGGAATTTTAATAGAATTTTTTATGACTTAGAAATTAATTCCGCGCGGGAGACATGTCATTGGAATTAGTATTTCTCGGATCCGGGACTTCCCAGGGTGTGCCGGTGATAGGGTGGGATTATTCGCGTGAGTATTTGGCGAATCCGAAGAATCACCGGACGCGTCCGTCTGTCTTTGTTTCTACGCCGGAGGTGAGATTCGTGGTGGATACCACGCCGGAGTTCAGACTTCAGATACTGCGTGAGGGGATACGGCGGGTGGACGCGGTATTGTTTACGCATTCGCATGCCGATCACATAATGGGTTTGGACGATTGCAGGCGGTTTTGTGATATACGCGGGGGCCGGGCATTGCCCATATATGCGAGTGCCGAGACGATGGCGGACTTGCGGCGTGTGTTTGTTTACGCGTTTCACGACGGCCCGCATCCGAAGGGATATTTCATTCCCGAGCCGCATGTAGTTGAAGACACCTTCGAGTTGGGTGATTTAAGAGTAACGCCCTTCCGGTTGCCTCATGGAAAAATCGATAGTTTTGGATATTTGTTCGAGCAGGACGGCGTCCGCAGGCTGGCTTATTTGACCGATTGCAAAGAAGTGCCTGAGGCGGTGATCAAGCGGCTCAGCGGTGTTGAAGTGTTGGTGTTGGACGGGCTGAGGCGGCGTCCGCACTGGACGCATATGTGTTTACAAGAAGCGCTTGATGCGGCCGCAAAAGTAGAGCCGTCGAGCACATACTTGACGCACTTGACCCATGAATATGATCACGACCTAGACCAGGCGAAGATGCCCGAGGGTGTGTATCTGGCCTATGATGGCTTACGTGTGTGTATGCCTTTGAATGACCGGGGATTTGGGGCAGGGGCGGTTGCGTCGAATGTGGATGGAAAAAAGGGAGCAACGCGATTATAATTTGTTATGATTACAAATGTAAAAGGAATGGGTAACCCGTTCACGTGGCCGAGCGTGGACTTATTATTTCCGCTGGTTCGGGTCGCGGCTGCTGTCTGCGTCTGGATATTCGCCACGAACGCGCTTGGGGCCGGGCACGACGAAGGTGGGCGAGTAGCGGTTGTGTATAATTCGCGGATGGCCGAGTCGAAATCGGTGGCCGATTATTATGCGGAACACCGCGGGGTACCGGCAGAGAATATGATAGGATTGAAGCTACCGCTCTCGGAGACCATGCGGCGTGATGAATTCAGGAAGCAGGTTCAGGAGCCGCTGCTGGAAATCCTCGTTGAGAGGGGGCTGTTTGAGTTCGGCGATTCCGAGGAAGCGGAGGACTCCGGCGCGCCGGCGTCTTCGAAGATACGGTATCTGGTATTGTGTTATGGGGTGCCTTTGAAGATTATCAAGGCCCCGGATTTGAAGTCGGATCGCTCCGACACGCTGAGGCCGGAGCTTATGAGGAACGAGGCGGCCGTGGACAGCGAGCTGGCGTTATTGCCGCGGGCGCGGAGTGGGTATCCGGTGACGGGCCCGGTTGAGAATTCGTTTTATGGGGCGACGAATCCGGCGTCAATTAAGCCGGAAAACGGTCTGCTCATGGTGTCGCGTTTGGACGGCCCCAATGCTGAAATTGCGAAGGGGCTGGTTGACAAGGCGCTTAGCGCGGAGACCAACGGATTATGGGGGCGGGCGTACTTCGACGCGCGGGGGATCACCAATTCAGGTTATGTTGCCGGAGATGAATGGATACGGCAGGGCGCGAGGATAACTGAGCGTCTCGGATTCGAGACGGTGCTCGATGAAGAGCCGTCGACGTTCCGGCCGGGATTCCCGATGAGCCATGTGGCGATATACGCGGGGTGGTATGATATGCATGTGTCCGGGCCGTTTGCGCTGAGAGATGTGGAATTCATGCCGGGCGCGTTTGCGTACCACTTACATTCGGCGAGTGCCTCCTCGATACGCACATCTGAGAAATACTGGGTGGGGCCTCTTCTGACATTGGGCGCCGCTGTTACGATGGGAACCGTCTATGAACCGTACCTTGAATTTACGCCTAACGTACCGCTGTTCTTGTCGCGATTCCTACGGGGATTCAGCTTTGGCGAGGCGGCCTATGCGTCCAGCCGTTTGCTTTCATGGCAGACCACGGTTGTGGGGGATCCGCTTTACAGACCTTATGGGAGGCCGCCGTGGGAGATTCATTCGGCGCTAAGCCGGCGCGACAGTTCGTTGATCGAGTGGTCGCACTTGCGGATTGTTTGTTTGAATCAGGCAGTTGGGGCGCCCTCTTCTGAAGTGCTCGGTTATTTGAATAAGATCGACGCGACGACGGAGAGCGCGATCCTGCAGGAAAAGGCAGGTAAGCTTCATGAGGCCGAGGGCCGTTTAGAGGAGGCGTCGGTTGCGTATCGGCACGCGCTTGAATTGGAACCGAGCAAACAACAGCGCATCCGCCTATACTTCGAGCTGGCGCGGGTACTGTCTTCGCTTGAGGAATACGAGGACGCCGCGGGGATATATATCGAGTTATTAGAGAAATGCCCGGCTTATCCAGATGCGGCTCGGGTTTACCGCAATTTGGTAACGCTTTATAATAAGATCGGGAACGCCGAACGCGCCGCCGAATTCGAGAAGAAGCTCGAGGAATCAGGTGCCGGCGTGAGTGAGTGAGTGACGAGTTGAATATTCACTTGATAAATGATTGAACGGGTGCAAAATATAATCCGTGGCACAGGGAGGCCGGAGTGTGTGTTGTAGCTGGGCTGATCCGGCGAAAGGTTTGTGCGCTCGTAGCTCAGTTGGATAGAGCAGCGGACTTCTAATCCGCAGGTCGCAGGTTCGAATCCTGCCGAGCGTGCCATAATTGTTGTTGTACATTCCCCCGGCTGAGAAAGGCGTTGATAGGTTATCTCGCTTCAGCAACTCCAGTTTATTACCGGTGTTTGCCGGTATTTTCGAAGCATTGATGAGAAGAGAATTGGATTCAATAGAATCGGTTATCGAGGACATTCGCCAAGGCCGGATGGTAATCGTGGTTGATGACGCCAATCGTGAGAACGAGGGCGACCTGATAATGGCCGGCGAAAAGATCACGCCGGAAGCGGTTAATTTCATGGCGAAATTCGGCAGGGGCCTGATTTGCGTGCCGACGACGCAGGATCGGCTGAAGCAGTTGGGCGTCGAGGAGATGGTTGTACAGAACAGGGAGACGTTTAAGACCGATTTCCAAGTGAGCGTAGATGCCGCCGAGGGAATAACCACCGGGATCAGTGCGGCCGATCGTGCACGTACAATCAGTGTTATGTCGAATCCTACCTCGACGCCGGGCGATCTAGCGCAGCCGGGACACATCTTTCCTTTGCGCGCCAAACCGGGTGGGGTACTTCAGCGTGCCGGGCATACGGAGGCGGCGGTTGACCTGGTACGGCTGGCCGGATGCCTCCCGATCGGCGTGATCTGCGAGATCATGAACGATGACGGCTCGATGGCCAGGCTGCCCGAGCTGCTCGAGTTCGCCGAGAGGCATGGATTGAAGATTTGCGCGATCGAGGATTTGATAAAGTTCCGTCGTCTCCGGGAGCAACTGGTGGATCGACTCGAGACCGTGAATATCCCCACTGATTACGGCGATTTTGTTTTGTACCTGTACCGTTCCAGGACGGACGATTTCCTGCATCTTGCATTGGTTAAGGGTGATATTACGGGCGAACAAAACGTTCTTGTGCGTGTTCATAGCGAGTGTTTGACGGGTGATGTGTTTGGCTCCAAGCGCTGTGATTGCGGGCCACAGCTGCATCAGGCGCTGAACCAAATCGAGGAAGCCGGCGCCGGTGTATTGGTTTATATGCGACAGGAGGGGCGTGGCATTGGTCTAGGGCCGAAGATTCAGGCGTACAAGCTCCAGGAAGCGGGGCTCGACACCGTGGAGGCGAATCTCAAGCTCGGCTATCCCGGAGACCTGCGTGAGTACGGCCTGGGCGCTCAGATACTGGTGGACTTGGGGCTTAAGAAGATCAGGCTGTTGACGAATAATCCGCGAAAGATAGTCGGGCTCCAGGGGTACGGACTGGAGGTAGTCGAGCAGGTGCCGATTCGGGTCGAGCCGAATCAGCATAATTCCAAATACCTGGCCACAAAGAAGACGAAGCTCGGACATTTACTTTAATGGTCTTGATAACTTCGTGATTATACAGGATGCTTAGAGAAATCAAAACGACGAACGAGAGGCTGGACAGCGCGAAGTTTGCAATCGTCGCTTCAGAATACAACGCCGAGTTTGTCGGGGCGATGGTTGAGGGCGCAACGGCTGAGCTCAAACGTATGGGCGCCGGCGATATCGATGTTGTAAGGGTGCCGGGTGCTTATGAGATTCCGTGCGCCGCCGGGAAAGTCCTGGCGTTACCGAAGAAATACGATGCGGTGATATGCCTCGGCGTAGTGATTAGAGGCGAAACCGAGCATGCGCGGCTGATCGGCGAAGCCGTGACGAGCGAATTGATGCGGATGCAGGTCGAGCACCTTGTTCCCGTTGTTCATGAAGTCCTTCTTCTCGAGGACATCGAGCAGGCCCGGAAGCGTTGTCTTGATCCCAAGCACAATCGCGGACGCGAGGCTGCTCACACGGCGGCGAGGATGGCTATCCTGATAACCCGTTTATCGCAGGAGCGATAAGACGGTTGATTGAATACACTGCCGCTTAAACAGTCAATTGATGTAATGGCGGATACAGGTGATAAATTCGGACGATTTTCGCATACCCTGTTTTCGGGTGCGTGCGTTGTTCTGATAGTGGGAGGATTAAAAATCAGCGCGGCGGTGACCATGCCGGTCGTGGTGGCGTTTTTCCTCGTAATGCTTGTCTGGCCTTTGCAGCGGAGAATGGAAAAATGGCTTTCGCCCGGCTTGAGCCTTGTTTTCACTATTTCTTCGATCTTCATTGCGTTGGTTATTTTCGGAGGAATCCTGTATTCGTGCATAAACGTGGTTGCCGCAACCAGTCCCGGTTACGATCAGAGGATAACTGAATTGCTTGAAAACACTCGAGCATGGGCGGTGAAACATCGCATACCGTTCCCCGAGGAATTGATACAGAAACAAAACCTATTCGAGTCCGCGTTCTCGGCGCTCGGTGGGATGGCGGTGAAGCTTTATAATTTCGTCGGTTACTTCCTCTTGATAAATGTGTTTTTAATTTTAGGCTTGCTCGAGGTGCGCATATTCCGACACGCGCTCGAGTCGGTTGACGACCGTGTACGCGTATGGAAAGACATATTATGCGACCTATCGCATACGCTGCACCGCTTCATACTAGCGCGCTCGCTTACGAGTGTTATCACCGGTGTATTGACCTTTGTATTTTCCTTAATCGTGGGGGTTCAGATGCCGCTTATTTGGGGGACTTCGGCGGTGGTGCTCAAGTTCGTGCCGATACTAGGGCCTGCGACCGCCGTTTTTTTGCCCGCTGCATCGGCATTGATGCAGGATAATTGGACATGGCTGGTTCCGGTTACCATTGTCGGTCTGACTGTGGTTCAGTGTTTTACCGGGTACTTTGTTGATCCGCGGTTACAGGGGCGGTTTGTGAAGCTTTCGCCTTTTGTGGTGCTGTCCTCGATTCTTTTCTGGAGCTGGATATGGGGTGTTGCCGGCGCGTTACTCAGTGTTCCGTTCACCGTAGGGCTTGTCACGATCTTAAAGCATTTCGAAGAAACAAGGTGGATAGCCGAACTGGTATCTTATCGGAAAGATGCATATTACAAGGCATTAACGAAATAAGCCCGGCGGTGTTCTAATCATTTTTTCGGAGGTTCGTTGGGTGGATATGAAGATACACGCGATGGAATTGGGTGCACGGGATTAAGCTTGATTCGGAGTAATAGACTTATTATACATTAATTGCCTGAAATAGTTAGGAGCGGCTCACACAGGTTCATCGGGGAGATTCGGAATATGGGAAGCATATACATTCTTTTTTATTTTATGGAGTTATAATTAAGTGAAGATTCTCAGGCAGTTTATACAGAGACTACCTTCACAAACCCGGACGATCCTTTCGATCTGCATAGTCGGCCTGTTTTCCGGGGGGGCGACCGTGGCTTTTCTCCGTGCGATGGAGGGGCTGTTTGACTTGACTTATGGAAACCTTGCCGAGCAGCCGTTGCATGTATTTCTGATAGGCAGCTTCGCCACGATAACGATCACTTCGCTTATAACCGGCCTGCTCCTGGCCAAGTACTGTCCCGAGGCCTCGGGCAGCGGGATACCGAAATTGAAGTTGGCGTATTGGAAGGATTTCGGATACATGCGCTGGCGCGTTGTGTGGGTGAAGTTCATTGCCGGCGTATTGAGCATCGGCGGCGGCAACAGTCTGGGACGCGAAGGGCCGAGTGTGCAGGTGTCCGGTGCGCTTGCGTCGAACCTGGCAGGAGTACTGGGCGAGTCCAAACAGAACAGACGTCCCGCCGCGGCGGCGGGCGCGGCCACCGGATTGGCTACGGCGTTTAACACGCCGTTTGCGGCTACGACGTTTACGCTCGAGGAGATCGTGCATGATTTGAACAGCCGGTTTTTAGGCGGCGCATTGGTTGCTGCGTTCATAGGTGCGATCGTAGTGCGCGCGTTGATCGGCGAGCAGCCGGCGTTTATCCTCGAGCAGGTGAGCGCGCCCGATTGGCGGATGTATTTCTTAGTCCCCGTTGTCGCCGTGGCGGCGAGTGTCGTGGGAGTATTCTTTCAGAAATCAACGCTTGCCATCAGGTCGCGGAGGAAGGGCTTCGAAAACGTACCACTCTGGATTCGCCCTGTAATCGGCGCGGTGATAACATGGGTGATAGGTTCGGCGATATTCAGTTTCACAGGGCGGCTTGGTGTATTCGGTGTCGGATACGGCGATCTTTCTGCCGCGTTGCATGGTGAGATAGGTTGGAAATTGGCGCTGTTGCTCCTGGTCGCAAAGTTAATCGCCACGGCTTCATGCTACGGATTCCACAGCAGCGGCGGCATATTTTCGCCGATGCTTTTTCTCGGTGGTATGTGCGGAGTCTTTTTGTCCGGCCTTTTTGGGGTGGTGATGGAGATCAAGCCGCATGATCAACTGGTACTGGCGATAGTCGGAATGACCGCCTGCCTGGGGACCGTTGTCAGGGCGCCCGTGACAAGTATACTGATCGTTTTTGAGATGACGCATGAGTTCGCCGTCATGCCCGCGCTTATGCTCAGCACGCTTCTCAGCCAGGGCCTTGCGCGCAAGCTTTGCAAGCATAGTTTTTACGATGCGCTGCTGGTTCAGGACGGACACGATATCGAGCACGTGATCCCCCCGCGTGATCTCCAGAGCTGGCTGCAACTGCCGGTGTCGGCGATAGCGTACTTCCGCCCTGTGGTGATCGAGAGCCTCGACAAGGAGGAGATAAGCCGCGTCCTCAAGTCGTATCCGTACCAGCGGTTTCCGGTTGTCTTGGACGGTAAACTCGTTGGGATGCTGAGACGCGACGAGGCCGAGGAGGCGATAGCCGAGGGACGCGAGCCTGAGCTTGTCGATGCGGTCGTATGCATGCCTTCACAGACGATACAACAATTGCAAAACCTGCTCATCGAATCGGAAACAGGCGCCGTAGTGCTTCAGGACAAGATGGACGGGAAGGTGCTGGGAATCGTTACACTCCATGATCTGCTGCGCGCCGAGGTGACCATTGTGAAGGAAAACGCCTGAGCGCCGGCTACTGCGACACTTCGAAATCGGTTATAATGAGCGTATGCCGTCGTTGTCTGATTAAGTATGCAAGCGGTGTTTGCCCGTCCGGTTTAAGTGATTCCTCAAGCGCCGCCTTCTTTTGCTTGCCGGTGACGAGGACGCATGCCGTGGCGGCGGCGGCAAGAACCGGGTAGGTGAGGGTGATGCGCTGGGGCGGCGGCTTTGGGCCTTTGACCGGTAAATAAATATGCGACTGTGATCGTGCGGCCTCGGGTGCGTCGGGAAACAACGACGCGATATGTCCGTCCTCGCCCATGCCAAGGAATACGAAGTCGAGCACCGGGATTTGGCCTTTGCCTGCGCCGGCGGTTCCGGATAACACGGATGCGATATCTGCGGCGGCGTTTTCCGGTGGGTCTTCGCCGTGGATTCTGTGAATAAGATTCTCCGGGATCGCCAAAGGCGCCAGGAGATTTTCGTAAGCGAGCGCGAAATTGCTCTCTGCGTGTGCGGGCGGGACGCAACGTTCGTCCGCCCAAAAGAAGTGTATTTTGGTTAGGGTCGGCGGATTTTCCAGCGCCAGTTCGGCAATGGCATTGAATAGTAAGGCCGCCGAGCGCCCGCCTGAAAGGGCGACGAGAAACTTGTCGGACTCCCGGGTCTCGAGTTGATCGAACCAAATGCGCGCCGCTTCGAGCGCCATTGCGGCGGTGGAGGTCTGCGGCGAGACAGAGACGTTTTTATTTTTTAGTGTCATGGTTATTCTGCGGGTTCGAGGTCGGGGTTTCTCCAATTATGTCCGTTTCGCGCCGGCAGGGCGTCGGCATTCTCCGGTCCCCACGAGCCTGCCGGATAGAACTCTTCTTCACCGAGGGGGCGGCCGGACCATTTTTGGAGGAGCGGTTCGACGATGTCCCAGGCGGTCTCTACTTCATCACGGCGGATGAACAGCGTCGAGTCGCCGGCCATTGCGTCCATAAGCAGTCGTTCATAAGCCTCGCGCGTATACGCGCCGAACTCGCTCTGGTAATTGAAATTCATCCTGACCGGGCGTATTTGAATATCGAGACCGGGAATCTTGCCGTTGAACCTGAGAGTGATCCCTTCGTCCGGCTGCAAACGCAGCGTAATCGAGTTCGAATCCAGGGTGGGACCGCATTGTGAGGCGAAGAGCACGGGCGGCGGCATGCGGAATTGGATACGCGCCTGACTCGTGGACGCGGCGAGGTTCTTGCCCGTCCTCAGGTAAAAAGGCACGCCGCCCCAGCGCCAATTATCGATCCGCAAGCTCAGCGCCGCATAGGTCTCGGTGTTCGATCCAGGCGCGACCCGCTCTTCTTGCCGGTAGGCGGGGAGGTGCCGTCCGTCCACTTGCGCACCCGTGTATTGTCCACGGACGGATAAGCGGTCGACATGCTCCGGCGCAATCGGGCGTATCGATTTGAGGAGCTTGACCTTTTCGTCTCGTATTGCCTCCGGGGCGAGGCTGACGGGCGGCTCCATCGAGATCAGCGCGAGTATTTGGAGGATATGATTCTGCATCATATCCCTGAGCGCTCCTGCGTGATCGTAGTAACCGCCGCGTGATCCTATGCCGTTCTTCTCGCTCACGGTGATCTGGACATGATCGATGTACTTCTGGTTCCAAAGTGGTTCGAAAATGGCGTTTGAAAACCTGAAGGTCAGTAAATTCTGGACTGTTTCTTTGCCCAGGTAATGATCGATCCGGTATAGCTGCTTTTCGTGGAGGAACTCGGTGAGCCGGGCGTTTAACTGTTTTGCGGATTTGGCATCCGTGCCGAACGGCTTCTCGAGAACGAGCCGGCAATTCGGCGCGGTATGCTCGTCCTTGTTCAACAGGCCGGCCTTGCTCAAGTGTTCGGTTATCATCGTAAATAAGTCCGGCGCCGTCGCTAGGTAAAAAACCAGGTTGTGTTTCAATTCATCGGATTCGCCCTCTGCTATTGCTTTATGGAGATTTGTATACAGACTGTGGTCGCTTATATCGCCTTTGCAATAAAATATCTTAGTGGAAAACCTGTACCAAAGACGCGCGCAGTTATCGTAATGCTTGGCGAATTCCCTGACCGATTCCATTAATCGCTCGCGCCACGTTTCATCGTTGAAATCCCGGCGGCCGACGCAAATAACGCGAAAAGGCAACGGCAATTGCTCTTCGCAAAAAAGATGGAATAACGACGGCATCAGCTTGCGCGCCGTTAAGTCGCCTGTCGCGCCGAAGATGACGAGCGTACAGGGCTGCGACTGTTTTCTGTTGTTATCCAGCCTGCAAATCAGCAAATCATCCAATCGCTGCATGGTACTCTACAATGCCTCAAAAAAGTAATCCCGGCAAGTGGCGGTCTAAATTAATATTGTATCAATCGCTAACGCGCGCCCAGAGGAATTGGTATGGTTGGAGTGCGCGGATCGGGCTGCCGGCGGGCAGTGGTTTGTTGGAGTATAATGGGGTCAAGCGGTTTTTATCTTTGATCAGGTCGTGCGGATTAATATTTGCGATATCTCCCGAAACGTTGAAGAGGCAGAGGCAGGTTTCGCCGGCGTTCGGTGATACTCTGAGGACGGCGAAGGTCTGGGGTGTGGTTTCCAGGACTTGTTGGATGCCGTAAGGGTTGAACGCGGGATGTTCGCGGCGCACATCGAGGAGTGATTTGAGCTGTGATAATATGGTGCTTCTGATCGATGAATGCGTGGACAGCTCGGATTCGATTTGGTCGAGCCTGAATTTTTCGCGATTGATTCTTCGATTGATCCCGGAGGTTTCAGCGCCTATGCGGTCGCCGCGTGAACCGAATAGTGAATGGAAATAGACAGCAGGGAGGCCGCGCATCGAGAGCATGAGGGCGTGCGCGGCGACGAATCGGTTGACGGCGGTCATCAGCGGTTCGCCGGCGTCCGCCGGATCTATAAGTGCGTCCAGGTAGTTGATATTCATTTCGTAAGGCGCGAGTGAGCCGTCGGGATTTGTCTTGTAGGATATGAAGCCGCCACGCGCGGTAGTACGGTTTACAAGGGCATTTATTTGTTCGTTGGCGAGGATGCCTTTGACGGGGTTCAGGCCGATACCGTCGTGGGAGGCGAGGAAGTTCAGGAAGGTGACGGTGTCATGGGATAACTCGAGTTCTGCCGCCCAGCGTGTGAGTTCGGTTGCGCAGCCGGTTTGGAATGCATGGAGCGTCAGCGGCGACAATGTGAAATTATAGACCAAGTGCGCCTCGTTTGTGCCGTCTCCGAAGTAAGATATGTTGTCTTTATGCGGGACGTTGGTTTCGGTGATGATTCGAACGCCGGGCGCGATTTCGTTGGTGAGGCTGCGCATCAGCTGCACGAGGCGGTGTGTTTGCGGCAAGTGGATGCATGATGTACCGATTTGTTTCCATATAAACGTTATTGCATCGAGCCGGATAAACCGCGCGCCTTTGGAGAGGTAGAAGAGGAATACATCGATGAGCGCGAGGAGAACCTCGGGATTTTGAAGGTTCAGGTCGATTTGGTCGGGGCTGAACGTGGTCCAAACCTTTGTTTCTCCGGTCTTGGTTTGGACTTTAGTGAGAAGCGGCAGCGAGCGTGGTCTGACGACCGACGACAGTTCCGGTTCGCCTTCGACCTGGATGAAGAAGTCTGCGTAACGTGGGTCGCCGTCGAGGAAGCCTTCAAACCACGCGCTTTTTGCGGAGATATGATTGAAGACGGCGTCGAACATAAGGTCGAACTCCTCGGCGAGTGCCGTTATGTTGTTCCATGAACCGAGCGCCGGATCGACTGTGTAGTAATCGATAACCGAGAACCCGTCGTCCGAGGAGTACGGGAAAAAGGGGAGCAGGTGTACGGCGCTGATTGAGTCTTTGATGTGAGTATCGAGGAAGTTTTTTAAGGTGCGCAGGGGCGGCTCGGAACCGTTTTGTAGTTGGTCGCCGTAAGTGATGAGCATCGAGTCTTGTTCGGTAAGTGTTTGCTTGGGATGCCGGTTTTCCCATTTGGTGACGGCGGATTTATATTTTTGAGTGGTTTCAAGGATGCGCCGTGTTATATCGTGCGCGGCAGCCTCGCCGTAAATGAAGCTGATGTGTTCGAAGATTTCGCTTTCCATGGGGTCATAATAATTGTTTGTGCCATAGATTCAAACAGTACAATGCCGTTAAAATGCGCTTTTTCGTTGATGGATATTGAGGTAATAGTAGCTGCATGAGTTTACGAGAACAGATGACTGAACTGGCGAGGGCGGCTAAATCGGCGTCGCGTGAATTGGCGCTCTTGGATGCTTCGCGGAAGAACGACTGTTTGAATGCGATGGCGGACGCCATAGAGCGAAACGCGGGGCAATTGAAGTCGGCGAACGCCGTTGACGTCGAAGCCGCGCGCGGCAGTGATATGGCACCTGCGATGCTCGACCGCCTGGTTTTAGATGATAAGCGGATCGCGGCTATGGCGAAGGGGCTGCGTGAGGTGGCGGAGTTACCCGATCCTGTGGGGCGTATTCTTCATGAGACTACCAGGCCGAACGGATTGAAATTGAAGAAGGTGGCCACGCCGATCGGGGTGATAGTAATTATTTTCGAGTCGCGTCCGAATGTAACCGCGGATGCGGCGGGATTATGTTTCAAGTCCGGCAACGCCACCATCCTCAGGGGCGGCAAGGAGGCGATGAATTCGAATCGCGCCATAGCGGAAGTGATGCTTTCTGCGGCGACGGAGCGTTTCCCCGGGTTTCCCAAGGGCGCCATCCAGGTCGTGCCTGTGACCGAGCGTGAGGCCATACCTGAGTTGCTTGGACTGACTGAATACGTTGACCTCTGCATACCGCGCGGTGGTGAGGGATTGATCAAGGCGGTAGCCGAATGCTCGCGCGTGCCGGTCATCAAGCACTACAAGGGAGTGTGTCATCTATTTATTGACAAGGGTGCGGACATGGGTATGGCAGAAGAGATTGCGCTTAACGCGAAGGTGCAGCGTCCCGGTGTATGCAACGCAATTGAAACACTGCTGGTTGACCGCGCTGTGGCCGGCGAATTCCTTCCGCGAATCGCACGGCGTTACGCCGAGCATAATGTGGAGTTGCGCGCCGACGCAGAGGCGCTCCAAATATTATCCGGGAATTACGATAGGCTCAAGCCGGCCGTTGAAGGGGACTGGTTCGAGGAGTATCTCGATCTGGTGCTTGCTGTAAGGGTAGTTGACGGCGTTGACGCCGCTATTGCGCATATCAACCAGTACGGCTCGGCGCATTCGGACGGAATTGTGACCGGAGACGAGGCGACTGCGGACAAGTTCCTGGCCGGTGTCGATTCGGCCGCCGTTTACTGGAATGCATCGACCAGGTTTACCGATGGCGGTCAATTCGGCATGGGCGCAGAGATAGGGATCAGCACGGATCGCATCGGCGCACGCGGTCCGATGGGGTTGGAGGAATTGACTACGTACAAATGGTTGTGTTTGGGAAGCGGCCAGCTCAGGAGCTGAGGTTAGTGCAAACAAGGATTTCAGCGCATGCAGAATAAACCTGAAACGCCGCGTGAACGCGCGCAGTATATAAAGACACGTATCCCGGCCGGGGGTTTGTTCTCGGAGATGGATTGGCGGATTGCGCCGTATCCGTTCAAGCTGGATCGCCGTGCATTGCGCGAGCTGGAATTTCTGGGGCGGGTATTATTGAAATTTTATTTGGCGGTGAACGCGCTTTATCGCCGGAGTGTGGAGGGAAAGGAGCCCGGCTGGGTAGCCGACCTTTTGGATGCGGGCAAGCCGCAGTGCCTTATCGACCTTCAACGCAGCGCGGCGTTTAAGAATGATATTCCCCGAATTATCAGACCCGATCTGTTGCCTGTTGATGATGGTTTCATATTGACTGAACTTGACAGCGTGCCCGGCGGTATAGGTTTGACGGCGTGGATGAACGAGGTTTATGAGTCCTTGGGAGATAATGTAGTAGGCGGCCCCACGGGGATGATGTCCGGGTTCAGTAATGTCTTTGGTGATGCCGAGCGGGTATGGATCGTCGTTTCCGAGGAGGCCTCCACGTACCGGCCCGAGATGCGCTGGTTGTCCGAGCGTTTGGGTGCCGGGAGATTCAAGGTGGTTGGTTCGGACTTCAATGGTTTTTCCGAAGGCGACGCGGTTTACCGGTTTTTTGAATTATTTGATCTTGACAATATTGAATGTTGGGGGAGGGTTGTTGAAAGTGCATTGTTCAATAAAATTATATTGACGCCGCCGCCAAAGCCGGTTTTTGAGGAGAAGGCGCTTTTTGCATTGTTATGGAACGGGCGTTTACGTGAGTTCTGGAGGCGGGAGCTGGGTGAAAAGTTTTTCAGGAAGATGCAGGGCATAGTTCCTTATTCGTGGATCATCGACCCTTCGCCCATGCCGCCGCATGCGGCGGTGCCGCGGTTGGAGATAACCGATTGGGACGAGTTACGGGATTTCTCGCAGAAGCGGCGCAATCTGATTTTGAAGATATCCGGTTTTTCGGAGAGGGCGTGGGGTGCGCGCGGCGTGTTCCTGGGCAGCGATATTTCCCGCCGGGAGTGGAGCGATGCGATAGACCATGCGCTGGAAAGTTTCGGGGATTCGCCATGGATTCTGCAAGAGTACCATAAGCCGAAAAGGGTGCGCAGCGAGTGGTACGATTTTGAAGACGCGCGGCTCGTTGAGATGCAAGGTCGTGCCCGGCTGTGTCCATATTATTTTGTCGAGGGCGGCGATGGTAATTATCGTGAGGTGTTATCGGGAGTTCTGGCCACTGTCTGCCCGCCGGATAAGAAGATCATTCACGGTATGAGCGATGCATTGATGGCGCCGGTGTCGATGGATGAATGACCGGGATTCCGGGGTGGGATGGGACGGCGACCGGGCGGCGGAGTCCTGTGTGAGGAAGTTTCCTTTGAAACCGCGTTTTATTAGGGTATTTTGAATAAGAAATGAATGGACGAAATGATAATACGGGCCGGCGGAAACCGTCCAAGGATTACCGCCCGCAATGGAGGTTTCCGTTCGCATATTTTTTAATTGCATTCGCCTTGATTTTAATTTGGCAGGCGGTGTTTTCGCATCTTACCGTCAAGACCATACCGTATAGCGAGTTTAAGGAACATTTGAGGAGCAATGAGGTCGTTGAATGCAGGGTTTCAAAGGATGAGATAAACGGCAAGATTATGACGCGGCCCGGTGATGGCGGGGGATCGGATGCCGCCGTTCAGAGCGCCGAGGGTGCGGCTGAAGAAAATGAGTTTATGTTCAGGACCGTAAGGGTGGATGATCCGGATTTAACCAAGCAGCTCGAGGAATCGAACGTGAAGTACATAGGGGTTAAACCGGATTATTTAATGCAGTTTCTGTTCGCCTGGATACTGCCGATCGGGTTGATCGTGTTGTTGTGGGTATTGATTTCCAAGAAGATGGGCTCGGCGGGGCAGTCTATGTTGAGTTTCGGTAAGAGCAAGGCGCGGCTTGTGCCTGATAAGTCCACGGGCGTAGTGTTCAATGATGTGGCTGGTTGCGATGAGGCAAAGTACGAGTTGCAGGAGGTGGTGGATTTCCTACAGAATCCGAACAGGTACAAATCGGTCGGGGCGAAGACGCCTAAAGGTGTCCTTCTTGTCGGCCCGCCGGGTACGGGAAAAACGCTGCTTGCGCGCGCCGTGGCGGGAGAGGCGGGGGTGCCGTTCTACTCGCTCAGTGGTAGTGATTTTGTTGAAATGTTCGTCGGCGTGGGCGCGGCGCGAGTGCGCGACCTGTTCCAGCAGGCCAAGGGCCAGGCGCCGTGTATTATTTTTATCGATGAGCTTGATGCCATCGGAAGGCAGCGGGGTGTCCATGTGGGCGCCGTCAATGATGAGCGGGAACAGACATTGAATCAGTTGTTGGCCGAGATGGACGGGTTTGCCGCGAACATCGGGATAATCCTGCTCGCCGCCACCAACCGTCCTGATGTATTGGATCGCGCGTTGCTGCGTCCGGGAAGGTTCGACAGGCAGGTAGTGGTTGATGCGCCCGATATAGACGGGCGCGAGGCGATTTTGAAGGTGCACGCACGAGAGAAGCCGTTGTCGGATGAGGTGGATTTACGGCGAATCGCGCAGGCCACACCGGGATTTTCCGGCGCTGATCTGGCGAATGCATTGAATGAAGCGGCGTTGCTGGCGGCACGGAGACACGCAAAGGCGATTTCTCAGAAGGACCTTGAGGAAGCGGTTGAAAAGGTCGTGGCGGGCCCGGAACGCAAGAGCCGTCGGCTCTCGGAGCAGGAGAAGCAACGTGTCGCCTTTCACGAGGTCGGGCATGCCCTGGTCTCGGCGTACAGCAAAGGATGTGATCCGGTGCATAAGATAAGTATCGTCCCACGTGGACGCGCGGCGCTCGGGTACACCTACCAGATGCCCGCCGACAATCAGTACCTGCTAACGCACTCCGAGTTGCTGGATCGCATACGCGGGATGCTCGGGGGTAGGGCGGCGGAACAGACGCAGTACGGCGAGGTGACCACGGGCGCTGAAAATGATCTTGAACGCGCGACTATCCTCGCAAGGCAGATGGTATGTCTTTATGGAATGAGTGAGACGCTCGGGCTGGCGCATGGCGGAAAACCGAATACGCCCACATTTCTACAGGGCGACGGCTCGTTCTACCGGGACTTCAGTGATGAAACGGCGCGTGAGGTGGATAAGGAGGTGAAGGTTATCCTTGAGAAGGCCTACTTGGAGGCCAAGGAGATACTTGAACAGCACAAAGATCAGTTGGAGAAAGTAACCGGCGAACTCCTGCGTCGCGAGACATTGGACGGCCCGGCGTTCTATTCGTTGATTGGACGGCAGATGCCCAAAGAAGCCCCGGCGGCGGCCCCGCCGATTTCGTAGTTTAGTTTTTTTACTGATTGCTCAGCATGGCCTCGAGTTGCGGGCTGGGGGAATGACCGAGATCGAGGGCCTTGTTATAATGGTACCTGAACAAGCCGTTGCTCGGCGGATTCTGAGTTGCGTATAGGACGGCGAGATTGTAGTGCGCGCTCGTATAATCGCTTCGAATGCTGACCGCACGCCAAAGTGCGCGTTCGGCCAAACCGCGGAGGCCCTTCTGACTGAGTGAGATGCCGAGATAATTGTAGACCTCGGGGTCGTTCGGTGAAATCTGTGCTGCGCGGTAAAGGACGTCGATGGCCTTATCGAAATTACCCTGCCTGAATCTGACTATTCCCATTAACTTGAGGTTGAACGCGTCGGTTGGTTCCAGGTTAATGGCCTTGGTAAGGTTCTTCCCGGCTGCCGCCAGGTTACCCTGTTCGATTTGGATGGCGGCCAGATCGCCGAGTGTGGACACGTTATTCTCGTCCATCTCGAGGATTTCCAGGTATTTCTGTTCGGCGACATCAAGATTCCCCGCCGCAAAGGCCTTGCGCGCCTCAGCCGCTAGGCTGTCCGAGCCGGCGGGCAGGCGTTTTATTGATGCGCCCGAGACGTCCTGGGTGGAACCGTTTATACCGATACCGCCCGGATTGAACATGCCCAATTCCTCTTTTGAATATGGCTCTACATTCTCTTCGTAAGCCTGGAGGTGTGCGCGGAGTTTCTGGATGGTGTTTTTTGATTCGACGGTATCGCTCGGTGCGTTTGTTTCTTCCGCGGGTGTCTCCGGAGCTGCATTAGTGGAAGCGGGCGGTTTCTTAATGGAGAAGGTCTTGAGGATTGTCTGGAGCTCGTTGGTAAGCTCCTGGTTTGCGCTCTTGAGTTCGTTGATAGTTGATTCCTGTTGCTGAATCCGCTCACGGAGCTCGCTGACTGCCTGACCCGGGATTTGCTCGACTTCGCCGCTCGGGACGCTTTCAAGTTTGGCTTCGAGCTCGGATATTTTTGTGCAGAGCTCCTGGTTTTCCTTCCTTAATTCTTCGCTCCTGTCGGCCGTGATAAGGGCCTCTATTCGCGATTCGAGAATCTTGTTTGTTTCTTGGAGGAACTCGATTCTTTCGGCCTGGGAAGCTATTTTATCGGCGGCCTCTTCCTGGATATCAAGGGCTTGAAGCTTGGTTTGGAGGGAGTCGACGCGTTGTTGGAGCTGCTTGTTTTCTGTGCGTAATTGCTCGACTGTATCGTCTTTGGCCAGTTCGTCGACCCGGGATTCGAGTACTTGCTTTTCTTCTTTGAGTGTCTCGATAAGTTTGGTTTGTTCGCTGATCTTGTTTTCGGCGTCGGCGAGTTGCTGGTTTAGTGAATCGAGTTCTTTCTTATCGACGTCTTTTTCGATTGTTGCCTGTTGTTTTTCGAGTTCGGACTTGAGTTTACGGTTGGCTTCTTCGAGCTCTTGAATCTTGCTTTCGGCTTGCGCCAGTTCCTCGGTGCTGACGGTGGCCGGTTCCGCCGAGAGCGCCTCGCGAAGTTTGGACTGAAGGTTTTCGTTTTCCATCTTGAGCTGACGCAACTGCATGCGGAGATGGAATTCGGTGGATTTATCGGCCTCGGCTTGTTCCTTAGCTGCCGCTGCGGCCTCCTCATCGGCCGCTTGTTGGACTTGCGGCAGGTTGGGTTTGATAGCATTCAGTTTTTCGGTGACATAATCCAGACGGTAGTCGATCACGTTTTTGTGCCATGAGGGGTAAGCGCTCTTGATTTGCTGGAGTCCCTGCTTGGCTTCTTCGTATTTTTCGGCGGCGAGTGTGTAGTTGTCGGTTGCTGAAAGGCTGTCGGCTTCTTGGATGAGAGTATAGACGCGGCTGAAAAAGCTGGTAGGCCCGTTGGATTGTGCGAATCCTGTTGTCACCAGGCATGAGACGAACAGTATAGTTAGAATATATTTCATAACTTAGATTTTATCAGATATTCTCGAGACATTGCAATTGCATTGATCCAGGCCGCTGAGGAACCCGGACAAGGCCTCGTGCGCTGAGATACTTCATTTTCCAATAAATTACAATACCTGAATTTCCGCGCGCTGAAAAGCAAGTAATTCAACCGGCGGAGTTTTTTGTTTGATCGTCTGCTGTTCCGCATCCGCTCAAGACGCGAGCGGGCTGTAGGAATAAACCTATTTCGTATTTATGTGGGAGGAAGTTACTCGGGCTTGTGATAATTAGGGTTTCCGGCTATGTGGCTGGTCATGCCGGGGATTCTTCGGACTCGGATTCAGCTGGTTCCGGCTCCGGCTCTTCGGCTTCGGAGGGTTCGAGTGCTTCGCTGAATTTCATTGCGCCCGCGAACAAACCGGTGAATAGTCCGCCGCTCATGAGTGTGCTCCTGAAGAACTCCCACGTGTGCGGCCAGCCCGGTGTGCCGACGGTCAATGCCTGAATCCAACCGGCAAATGTCTTGGCGTATTCCGGCATTAATATCCATGAGAAAGTATTTGTTACTACGTAAAAGACCAGCGCTCCGACTATGCCGCCGCATAGAAGGGTCAGCCATGAAGCGAAACCGCCTAGTTTTCCGCCGCCGCTGAGCTTGAAGCCGGCCGGCTTCCCCGAGAATGCGCGTCCTAGTAGGATGATGCCGGCATAGGCGGCGTAATTACCGATCATATACAGATTGAACGGCGCGGTGTGGTAGTGGAATATGTTGAGGAGTGTGTCTGTTATCAATAGTGTGCCGAGCGGTAGAATCCACGCCAGTTTCTTCGGAAAAAAGGCGCCCGCGCAGAATGCCAGTGCGTATGCCGCGCTGAAGTTCTCCGGCATAACGCCGGGTATCCTGCTCAAGGCGAACAATAACACTAGAATGAACGGTAAACTCTTTCTCCAATCAATTCTCACGATTTCCTATATTACATGCCTTGCCGGATCAATTCAAGAACACGTCGGCGATGAATCATGTTTTCAGTCTTTTCCATCCTATTTGCGTCAAACGTACAGGATCGGCGCTTTTTATCTTGAGTAATTGTTTCTATTCCGCGATATTATTCATGGAATGAGCGGAGCTCTTTGAAAGACCGTGTGAGCAGATTTTTAGGATTCGGCCCTGCCTTGCGCGTGATACGAAACTAAGTCCTTGAACCGTAGTCTCTAAATTATGGGACAACATCTTGGCCGGCGGCCGTCAAGCCCCTTTGCGGGGAAGGCGAAAGTCGGTCAGTGCGTCCCTCGTTTGTTTCCGAATTGTTCAAAGGAACAGTTCTACACGGCAAAGGCGGGGTTGTTTTTTCGAATATAGACCGAGGATTAGTGCGAGCATGGTTAAGTAAAAGAGAGCTCAACCCGCGAGCGCGAGTTGCACACGTAATTTCGATGCGGTAGCTCGCCGCAGTTGTTGTTTAAATCAAGTTTTTCTATGTCCGGCGACGATCTGTTTGGTCTTACTGAAACAACCGCCAAGGATGTGCAAGCCGGGAAGACCTCGCCGTTGGCGACGCGCATGCGTCCGGCCGGCCTTGACGAGGTGTTGGGCCAGGATCATTTGATAGGGCCCGGCCAGCTCTTGCGCCGGGCGATCGAGGCCGACCGCGTCCAATCCCTTGTTTTTTACGGGCCGCCCGGCACCGGAAAGACGACTTTAGCCGGATTAATTGCAAAACATACGAAGAGCCGCTTCGAGAGGCTGAGTGGGGTCGAGTCCAATGTTTCCGAGCTGCGTAAGATATTGTTTTCCGCGGCAACCCGGCTGGCGAACGGTGACAGGCCTACGCTGCTGTTCATTGACGAGATACATCGGTTTAACAAGGCGCAGCAGGATGTTTTGCTTCCGGATGTTGAAAACGGCGTTGTTCGGCTTATAGGGGCGACAACACATAACCCCTTCTTTTTCGTAAATGCGCCGCTGGTTTCCAGGTCGCTCATATTCGAGCTCAAACCTTTGGGTGACGAGGATTTGATCGCCTTGATGCGCCGGGCGCTTGAGGATAAAGAGCGTGGATTGGGCGATATGTCGGTTGCCGTTGACGAAGACGCGTTGAAGCATCTGGCCGGGATTTCCGACGGTGACGCGCGCAAATGTCTGAACGCCATTGAGATAGCCGTCTTGACCACGCCGCGGAACGGGAACGGCAAAATTCATATCGACATAGGCGCCGCCGAGCAGAGCATACAACGGAAGGCGGTTGTGTATGACGGGGATGGCGACGCGCATTACGATACCATATCCGCGTTCATAAAATCATTGCGCGGCAGCGCGCCGGATGCGGCAATGTATTGGTTGGCGAAGATGATCCATGCCGGCGAGGACCCGCGGTTCATAGCCAGGCGGATGATTATCTGTGCGGCGGAGGACGTTGGGCTCGCCGATCCAATGGCCCTGGTCTTGACTCAAGCGGCGGCGAATGCGGCTGAATACGTCGGCTGGCCGGAAGCGCGGATTCCCCTTGCCGAAGCCGCGATATACATAGCGGCGGCGGACAAGAGTAATTCGGCTATAACCGCGATTGATGCGGCATTGAAGGACGTCAAGAGCGGACATACCTTGCCTGTTCCGAAGAGCCTGCGTGACACGCACTATAAAGGCGCCGAGCGCCTTGGGCACGGCAAGGATTACAAGTACTCGCACGATTATTCGGGCCATTACGTTGAACAGGACTTTTTAGGAGCGGACAAGACATACTACATACCCACTGATCAAGGCAGAGAAAAGAAGCTCAAAGAAAGACTCGAAGCGTTGCATAGGCGAGGGAAAACCGAGTGAGTGCAACGTGGCGGCCTAGTACGTCGGCAATAGAGCAACCCTAAGGATAAGGGAATATGATTAAGGCGCATAAACACGAGTTGCGCAGGCGAATGAAACGCATCCTCGATGATGTTGGCCTCGAACAATGGCGTCAAGATTCGCGGCGTATATGCGAGGCGCTTGCAGCGCATCCCGAATGGATCAATGCCGACGCCGTGATGCTGTTTGCACCGATTGGTAAGGAACCCGATATTTGGCCGATGGTTGAAAGTGCGTTGAGCCTGGGGAAAACCGTGACGCTTCCGCGGTTCAATAGAGACAATCGCTCCTATGAGTGCGCGGTAATCAGGGATTTGGACACAGATATTGTACGGGGACGATACGGGATTCGGGAGCCGGCGCCGGATTGCGGTTTTTTTTCTATAAAGAATCTGGACGTGACGTTGGTTCCCGGGGTAGCATTTGACGAGTGCGGCCGCCGGTTGGGCAGGGGCGTGGGGTATTATGATCGGCTCCTGTCGATGGCGTGCGGTTTGAAATGCGGGATCGGATTGGATATCCAGTTGCTCAAGGATATTCCAAGCGAACCGCATGATATAAAGTTGAACTGTGTATTGACGCCGGCGCGTTGGCTGATGCCGGGCTGCGCCCGGAAATGAAATGACGTTACTGGCAAACAATTTTGTGGAAAACATCGCGTATTTGGCAGCCGGTGTTGTCATTGCCACCTTAATGTGGTGGTGCTGGTATCGCTTCCTAAAGAAAAGCAGGTTTTCACGCTCCGAGAATGTCGTTAAAGAGGCCAAGCGCGTCGCGGAAACCATTCTCAGAGAAGCGAAGGTATCCGCATCCGAACAAGCGATCAAGTACCGAAAGGAGGTCGAGGAATCATTTGCGCATGAGCGCAAGGAGCTTGAGCAGCTTGAGTCGCGACTGAATGAAAGGGATATCCTGTTGAACCGGCAACTCGAACAGCTGGTTCAGCGTGAGAACCACTTGCACGAAGAACAAAATGACCTACGCAAAAAGGAGGCCGCCCTTGAGTCCTCGTGGTGTGAAATAAATAACCAAAAAGAGGTTCAAAAGAGGAAGCTTGAAGAGATTTCGCATTTGAGCCAAACCGAGGCCAGAGAAATGCTGATCAAGCAGATCGAGGAGTGTGCCCTCAAAGATGCGAGTGATATTTCACGACATATAATCGAGGATGCCCGAATATCAGCCGAAGAGGAGGCGCGCAAGGTTATATCCATGGCTATCCAGAGGTATGCCAGTGAGCACTCGTTTGAAACCACCACTTCCACACTCGCGCTGCCCGGGGATGAGATAAAGGGGCGCATCATCGGCAGGGAAGGAAGAAACATTCGCTCCTTCGAGTCGGCAACCGGCGTAACCGTACTGATCGATGATACTCCAAACGCCGTGGTGCTTTCGTCGTTTGACCCCGTCAGACGCGAGGTTGCACGTGAATCGATGAACCGGCTTATTCAGGACGGCCGAATTCATCCGACCCGCATCGAGGAGGTGGTGGCGAAGGTATCGCAGGAAATCGATGAAGCCGTTGTCCGCGCCGGCGAGGCGGCGGCGCTCAAGACCGGTGTCGGCCCATTGCATGTCGATGTTATCCGACTCCTTGGGAAGCTGCGTTTTCGACATAGCTTCAGTCAGAACCTATTGGATCACTCGGTCGAGGTTTCACATCTTGCTGGCTTGCTTGCCGGTGAGTTGGGTGTGGATGTGGGCCAGGCCAAGCGCGCCGGGTTGTTGCATGATATAGGCAAGGCACTGAACCACGAGGTGGAAGGCGCACATGCGATCGTCGGCGCTGATTTCTTAAGACGCCATGGCGAGTCACCCGCTATCATTGACGGCGTGGCGTCGCATCATGAGGAGGTGCCGTATAATGGGATATTAGGTATTTTGGTTAGTTCCGCCGATGCAATAAGTGCTTCACGCCCGGGCGCTAGGTCCGAATCAATGACCACATACATTCAGCGGCTCGAAGAACTCGAGAAGATAGGCAAATCATTCGACGGCGTCGAGAAATGCTTTGCGCTTCAAGCGGGACGCGAGATGCGTGTGATCGTGAAGCCGGAGATTGTCGATGACGATGCGGCGTACCATCTGGCGCGCTCTGTTGCCAGGAAGGTCGAGGAAGTATTGCAATATCCGGGGCAAATACGCGTGACTGTGATTAGAGAAACACGTTGCGTTGAGTTTGCCAAGTAACAGAGAAAAAGCCCCAGTGGTAAATTGCGATAATCCGCATAATATCGGGCGTGCTCAATCTTCAAAGCGAGACTGTGCTGAAAGCCGGCCGCAGCACTCTCGAAAAGCCGTTGCCCCCGGCAATCGAATAAAGCCCTGCATTCGAGGCTGCTGCGGCTGATCCTTCGGACACAGCCGCGCTCCGCCCTAAAATGAGAACTGCCGGGGGTACTTCGACAGTTCTTGACTGATATGTAAAAAGGCGTCAAAATTCCGGCAGTGAGTTTTGAGAGTGATAAACGATTTAATCGCGCCACGGATTTCAGTTTTACTTGAAAGTCCTTTCAGGGATTTTTGTGTGGCGGCCGCGTTGATGGTTTACAACGAGCTGAATAGAGATGTATCAAGATTGGCCGCCGGATGATTTAAGCTGGAATTTCCTCAATGCCTTCATAAAAGGGGAGAGCATCAAAAGAGTTTAAAGAGTTAACGAAACTTTAAGGAAGGATTACTATGAATGATGGAAACAATGTAAGCGGCGGCGATTGTTGCTGCGGTGGATCAGGGAAAGAAGATTTGGAGATTGTAAAGATTAGGGACGAGTCTGAATGGCCTTCCGAGCATCCCAGGGACGAGGTTGAATCTTTATTGTATGAGTGGTTGAAGCCATACAACGACACGCCGCCGGCGATTCATAAGGCGGTGGACTACGCGCTTGGGAAAGACGGTAAGCCGGGCGGCGGCGTGCTGATAGGCAAGGTCGCAGGCCGGTATGTGGGATTCGTTGTGGTGAACAAGACAGGGATGGGCGGTTATATACCCGATAACATCCTTGTTTATATAGCGGTCGCACCGGAGCAGCGCGGTAAGGGACTCGGCGGGCGGTTGATCGAGGCAACATTGAACGAATTCCCGGGTGATTTTAAGCTTCACGTAGAACAGGAGAATCCGGCGCGAAGGCTATACCGCAAAGTCGGCTTCACCGAGAAATACGCCGAAATGCGTTTTCAGCGATGACACGTCTAGAGATCAATAAAACGGCGCTGGAACACAATTTCCGCACTATCCAATCATGGATGGAACGACATCAACGATCTTGGTGCGTTGTCATCAAGCTGCTTTGCGGGCATGAGCCGACGTTAACCGCGTTGCTGGATATGGGGATCAGATGCTTCGCCGGCTCGCGGCTGATGAACCTGGAGACCATCCGAAAGATCAATCCGAATTGCGAGACCTGGTATCTGCGTCCGCCGGCGTTATCGCAGATCGATGACGTGGTACGGTATTGCAATGTGAGTTTGAATTCCGAGTTGTCGACCATTCGCGCCTTGGACGCCGAGGCGCGGCGGCAGGACAAGAAGCACAATGTGATTATCATGATTGAACTCGGCGAGCTGCGAGAGGGTATCCTGCCCGGGAGTCTGATCAAGTTCTACGAGTCGGTTTTGGCCCTTGAGAACATTGAGGTCTGGGGGATCGGCGCCAATCTCGGCTGCCTCCACGGCACGGTGCCGTCCGTCGAACAGTTAATGCAGCTGGCCTTGTACAAGGAATTATTGGAACTGAAATTCAAAATCCGGCTGCCGCTGATCAGCGCCGGTACGAGCGTGGCATTGCCGATGGTTCTCCGGGAGGTGTTGCCTAAGAATATTAACCATTTCAGGATTGGTGAAACGCTTTTTCTGGGGAATGATTTGGCCGGCGGCCGCACATTACCGCCGTTGCGCGACGACGTATTCGAGCTGCACGCAGAAGTTGTCGAGCGCAAGGAGAAGAGTCTGACACCGATCGGCGAAACCGGTGAGGTGAACCCGTTTCCTTCGGTGCCGCTGGATCAAATCAAACCCGGCTCCCGCGGGACGCGCGCCCTGGTGGCGATTGGGCAGCTGGACTGCGACGTCTCGGGCCTGGAGCCGGTCGATTCGTCTACGCAGATAGCCGGGGCAAGCTCCGACTTGACTGTTGTCAATCTTCAGAATACAACCGGATCGCCGAAGGTGGGCGGCTTCGTCAGGTTCAGGCCGAATTATTCGGCTACACTCAGTTTGATGAACAGCAAGTATATCGAGAAAGTGGTTGTGGAAGACAAGAAACCCGTAAATAATTCCACCGCCGGCGCCGGGACGACCGGCAGGAGAAGACGGCCAAAGAAACAGAACGCCCCTGCAGATTCGAATAACACGAATCCTTCGGAACCGGTGACGGAGGAGGGGCGGAAATTAAACAATGACAATTCAGCCTAGGAAAGAGAAAGAAACCGGATAGACCGAATAAACCGACATGGATATCGAGAAAACTGATTTTGCTGGAACGACAGAACACGACCGTAAAGTATGGGATAAATGCGCCTCCCCTTATGAAAAGCGTATCGTCGGCGGGCATCCCGACATTACATACGCCGAAGAATTCGAAGAGACACTTATCGAAAAATTACTTCTACATCTGGCGCGTACGACGGACAAGAAACTGGCGGTTGTCGATCTGGGCTGCGGATCGGCGCGGACGCTGTTGAGATACGCCGTTCAAACCGAGGATGATAAGGCGCTGCCGCCCGCCGAGACCGCCAAGCTCAACGCACACAGGATCAAGTACGTGTACAATCACGAGCTTGCCGGGCGTATCGAGTACATGGTCGGCATCGATTTTTCAGCGGAGATGCTGAATCTGGCGAAGAAGAAGTTCGAGGACGCCGGAATCGGAAGGTTGATCGATACAAAGGTCAAACTCATCGAAGGCTCGGCGTTTGATCCGGTTGATTTACCTGAAGACGTGTTGCCGGTGGTTGTATGCCTCATCAATTCGATCGGCGTCATGCAAGGCACCGAAGGCGCGGAAAAGCTCTTTGACGCCGTCGGCCGGACCATTAACAAGAATAACGGCGTCGGCTTTATCTCCGCGTTCTGCAAGAAGTTTATGCGCAGCCATATGCTGGGGCAGTACGAATCGACATTGGACGTTGCCGGCGCGCCTTCATGGTTGACGAGCGACAAGTATGACTTGCGCACGACCGACTGCATACCGATGTATTACAAGCGCGCATATGATCCGACGCCCTATATCGATGTGGCCGTGCTCGATGAGAACGGCGCCGTCGCGGAGGATCGGCACAGACTGCAACGCGATCCGAAGGCGGTGGAAGAGACGCTGGAGACCGGAAAAATCAGCACCTGGCATGGTTACAGATCGAATTGGTATTCGCAGGACAGGTTCAAGGAGTGGATATCGAAGCATTGGGGCGATGCCGGATTCCACGTACGCTCGGCGCACCTCGATAAAGTGCGGGCCGAGGCCATGCAAATGGCCTGGTGCGATAAGACCGGACTGTGTGAGGACTGGTTACAATCGATGATGAATGTTGAATAGCTGTTATGTCTGATAGACTGATACTTTATTCGATCGTTGCGGGGTATTTTGCGTTAATCCTTTTTATCGGTTTCAGATTCGCGGCGAAGATAAAAGACTCAGACGACTTCCTTGTGGCGGGTCGCCGATTCGGATGGTTCCTGATACTGGCGACCACAAGCGCCACGCTGATCGGCGGCGGCGCAAGTATGGGCGCAATCAGCCGCTCCTATGAGTGGGGCATTTTAATGGCCGCCGTCTCGACCGGCTGGTATCTGCAGCTGATTTTTTCGGGATTCTTCGTGGCGCCGCAGTTCAGGGGGATGCGGGTCTACACAGTCGCCGGTTTCCTGGGGTGTAGGTTCAAAGACAACGTCAAATGGCTGGCTGCTGTTTTGTCGCTGATCTTTTCGGTAGGTCTGCTTGCGGCGCAGATGGTGGCGTTCGGGAATGTGGTGTTGCAGCTTATGCCGCCCTTGGAATTCGTGAGTGAGAACACGATGTACTTGATCGCCCTGGGAATTGGCGCGCTTACCGTGATCGTTTACAACTTGGCCGGCGGGCTCTATGCGGTTGTCTGGACGGATTTAATACAGTTCCTCATTCTATTTATAGGTTTTTCGATAACCGCCGTTATGTGTGGCATCAAGTTGCAGGGGCACGGTTTTGAAAATGTACCCGAATATTTTTTCAATATCACCAGCAACAAGGGAATGCTTTTCGTAATAGGCACGTTCATAGCGTTTGCAACGGGCGAGATGTTTGCGCCTGCGTATGTAACGCGGTTCTGCGCGGGTAAGGACAGGAAGAATATCCGTTGGGGGATAGCCGGCAGCGGATTGCTGCTCTTACTTATCATGCCTTTTCTGATTTTTACGATCGCCCTCAGCGCGAGGGTGCTTCTCCGGGATAGCCTCGATCCGCAGATGGCGCTGCCCGCAGTTATTCGAGAACTGCATAATCCGTGGGTCAGCGGAATTATCTTAGGCGCCCTTATTTCGGCCGTCATGTCCTCGGGCGATTCAATCCTGAATTCCGGGACTAATATCGTGGTGAAGGATTTCATCGAACCACTTGGTCTCCATGAGAAGTTTCAAGCCGGTTCCAAGCCGATGCTTAGGCTTTCGCGCTATGTCTGTCTGGGCTTAGGCGGGCTTGCGGTCTTGATCGCTTACCTGATACCCAATATTCTGGATATCCTCCTGATTTCGTACAGTCTCTGGGCGCCCGCCATAGTGATTCCATGTCTATCAGCCACATTCCCCTCTATACGACTTTCATCCACGAAGATATTTGCCGTCATGCTGGTCGGCATAGCGGGGGCATTATTCGCGCGATTCGCAATTTCCAAGGATGCCTTTGATCCGGGCGCATTCGGATTGGTCATGGCTGCGATTGCATTCCTGTTGCTTTGGACGTATACGAAGTTGGCGGGCGGCGAGAGTGTTCCAGTGGCCGAGGCCAAGTCGGACGAGGAGATGGAATTCGCTTCGAGATAAAAACTGTCCCTAATGCACACTGCTGCGAATCCGACGAGCGCGGCTGAGTATGTAAGAACCCTACAGCGTTGCTTAGGTTTCGATCATTAGACCCGTACTTCGATATTATAGTGCTTCGGATTTAATTCTCCGTTGCCGTACACGTCTCCCTTTACAGTTCACAATCTGAGCGGGGGGATTCGTTAAATGATTCCGGAAACGGCGGTTATTATCGGCCTTCGAACATCCCCCCGGGCAGTCCATGTTCCCAGCTTTTCGGTGTGTTCCATGGTTGGGAGGAGACGTTCTCCGGGTCGGTGCTCCGGCAGCCGGTGGTGGAAATGACGAGTGCGAAGAGGCAGGGGAGGAGTAGAAAGTAAAAAACCTTACTCTTCTGTTTTCGGAGCTGTTTCATAACAGGATCAGTTGAGTACGATATCGCCTTCGACGATATTCGTTTGGGCCCAGTCTTCCATAATGTTTGCAATGCAACGGTCGGGTTCGACGCTGGTGACCTTCACTTTACCGATCAGATTACCTTCGCGGCTGACGAGGAGCTCGCCGTTCTTGACCACGCCTTGGTCTGAACCGATGTTAAGGATAACAAACTTCCATTTTGGATCGATCGAGACGATCTTACCTTTCATCGGCGGCATATCCGGTACATAACTAGGCATTTCATAGTGCCTGAGCTTTGCTTCAAGCTGGCGTGTGTTTTCCTCGAGAATCTCGAGTTCGGCTGCGTATACTTCGTTTGTTTTGCGCGCGTTTTTTAAGTCCTGCTGAAGTTGGCTGATCTGCGAGGGCGGGATACCGAGCGCTTTCCATGCGGCGAGTTCTTCCTGTGCCTTGTTTTTCTGTTCGGTGACGGTAAGGAGCTCGGCGTTCAACTCATTTGCCCTGGAGGTTTGCTCGCGTAAGTCCGATTTTGTGATCTGGAGCTCGTTGGACGTTGTGTTTAGTGACTGGCGCGTCTGCTCCAGTTCCGCGATCGTGCTGTCCAGCTCCGTTTGCGTAGAGCTGAGCTCGCTTTGTGTGGCGATCAAATTATTGTGGTAATTGTCGCGTTCGGTGGTGATCTTTTCAATCTTTTCAGCTACCTTGAAATGACTCAAACCGAGCGCGGCCAAACCCGCCAATACCGCTACAATTAATGAAGCTCTTACTAACATTATAATTTTCCAATTTAACCAGATTCAATCTTAGATGATCGCCGGTCGTATGTCAATCTGTCAATCAAGCCTATCGCTGCGTGTTTTCAGCATTACCCATGCCATATTTTCGGCCTGAAAAACGGTGTATCGCGGACACCGCCCCGACACAAGCAGGCCTAGGATGCACAAAACCGCCGAGCGATGCAACTTAAAAGAAGAGGTTTATGTAATTTCGGGCGAATTCTTGTGTTGCAAAACCGTAGTGAATATTGGAAATTATGGGAAATGCAAGCTGTCCTCGAAGTCTCTGATTTATATATCAGTTATCGCGGAAGTAAGATGGGCGTGCCGCCCGAGTGGGCGGTAAAAGACCTCAATTTGAAGGTTCGTGAGGGTGAGGCCTTCGGTTTCCTGGGGCCGAACGGCGCCGGCAAGACCACGACGATGAATGTGCTGCTCGGATTCCTCCCGCCGACAAGCGGCACGGCCTACCTGTTTGGTGTGGACGTGAGGCGTCCGATCGCGCGGCAGCGGATCGGGTACCTTCCGGAGCAGACGTATTACTACCGGTTTTTATCCGCTGTGGAGCTGCTGCGGTTTTATGCCGGGATATTCCGGATTCCCCGCGGTGAGACGGAGGCGCGGATCGCCCGTGTGTTGCGGCTTGTCGACCTCGAGGATGCCGGAGACCGCGCTATACGGACGTATTCGAAGGGGATGCAGCAGCGAGTCGGTTTGGCGCAGGCGCTGATAAACGAGCCGGATTTATTGATCCTGGATGAGCCGACCAGTGGGCTGGACCCGCTGGGGAGGATGAAGGTGCGCGAGATTATTCGGCGTCTTAAAGAAGAAGGTAAGACGGTCTTCTTCTCTTCGCACGAGCTCGGTGAAGTGGAAACCGTTTGTGATAGAGTGGTGATAATGCACCGGGGCGAATTGAAGGCCGAAGGTACGGTTCAGGAATTGGTGTCTGCGTACGCCGGGAACCTCGAGAAGGCGTTTTTGGAGATTATCGGATCGGGGGTTTAAACTAAAACAGGACGTTTGTATCGCGCGCGGACGCGCAGCTGGGTGTGTGAATTTGTATTGAGTTACCATGAAAAACGCGTTGGCCATCGGCGGAATAGTCATAAAGGAGCTTTACCGGCGGAAGGATTTTTATGTACTGTTTATCTTAACCGCCTTGATTACGCTTGGGCTCGGGGCAATGAACTTTTTCAACGACGCCCGGATCGTCAGGTATCTGAAGGAGATATGTTTGCTCCTTATCTGGGTGTCGACACTAGTAATAGCGGTAGTTACTGCGGCGCGGCAGATACCGTTTGAGAAGGAGACATGCACGATATTCCCGCTGCTGGCGAAGCCGGTGACTCGCTGGGAGTTAGTGCTGGGCAAGTTCCTGGGCTGCTGGTTTGCGGCAGGGATTGCGCTTGTTGTGTTCTACCTCTTTTTCGCGATCATAACCGGGACGCGTGAACATTACTGGCCTGTGCTTAATATACTCCAGGCGGTTTGGATGCACTGGATGATGCTGGGTGTCGTGTCGGCGCTGACCATATTCGGGTCGGTCGTATTTACGGCGCCCTCATCGAATGTAACGATAGTCTTGCTTATTTCGGTGGGGATACTCCTTATCGGCCGTAATCTCAGGATGTTTGCGTTGGAAATGGTCGAACCGGCCAGGACGATCCTGTGTGTGGCGTACTATTCATTGCCGCATCTGGAGTTTTTCGACATGCGTGATTTAGTTATTCATGACTGGGGCCTGGCGCCTTGGTGGGCTGTGGGCATGGCGACATTATATGCCGCGGCGTATTCGATTTTTTTAATTGTGTGCGCATGGCTGGTATTCAGACGGCAGGTGTTGAGTTGATTTAGTGGATTATGACGGGGTCGCCTTACATGTTCGTGATATTGATTTGGGCGGTTTGCGTGACCGCCGCGTCGCGGCTTGTGTTGTGGCAGCAGGAATGGTCTGCCGCGCATGAACAGGGTACGGATATCCTGGAGGCCTGGCTCGGCGAGAGCCGCAGCGTCTTATCGGATATGATGTTTGTGAAGGCCGACGAATATTTTCACAAGGGCTTCTATCCGGGGATATTTGACAGGGTACGGCCGGACGCCGAAGGCTCGCATATGGTCGAGCATATGCATGCCGGCGGCAGTGAGACTGATTCGCATGAGGAGGAATACCACGATCTCCCTGAATTCGGCCCGGAGGGCGGCGACTGGATATCCAGGTTCGGACGGTACTTCCATCCGTCCGAGCATCAGCATCTGGAAAAGGCGGGCGAGGCAAGCGAGATACTCCCTTGGCTGCGCTTCTCCGCGGAGCTGGATGCGAATCGCGTGCAAACATATGTGGTCGGCGCTTACTGGTTGAGGGCGCACATGGGAAAAGTGAAGGAAGCCGAACGATTTCTGAGGGAAGGTCTCAATGCAAACCCGGGGAATCCGGAAATCTTGTTCGAATTGGGACGCATCTTCAATGAGGAACAGAACGATCCGGCGAAGGCGCGGAACCTGTTCCTGGCGGCCTGGCGGAACTTAAAGAATCGCGCCGACGGCAAAGAGATGGATGAATTTCTTGCCGCGCGGATATTGAGCAGTTTATCATTGCTCGAGGAGAATGCGGGTAATTTGAGTAAAGCGCTCGAATACATGCGCATGTGGAAACAGTACTCGCCCGTGCCCGACCGGATTCAGGAGAGGATAGACGCGGTGGAGGAAAAGTTAAGCGATGCACCCGCCGCCGGCGTGGAGCCGCCGAATCCGGTGGGAGATCGGAGTTAAACCGTTTTTTTATTGGGATTCCCGGGTGATTTGGGCGTGCTCGGGTAATTTTCATTCTTGTCAAACGCCGAACGCCTGTTAAATTGAATGGCTTTTTATGAAAGAGAATATTCATCCTAAATACGAAGATTCGGAAATCAGATGCGCCTGCGGAAACGTCATAGAGACGCGGTCGACGCGCTCCAGACTGATTATTGGTATTTGTAACGAATGCCATCCGTTTTATACCGGGACGCAGAAGTTCGTTGATACCGCCGGACGCGTGGATAAATTCCAGCAGCGTATGGCCAAGACCGAGGCTGCACGTGCGGCGGCGGCCGGGCGCAAGAAGAAGCGCTAGTTATCACTGCCGGCATGGATATTGTCACAATGCGGCGTGGTGGTGATCAATTAGATGGATTTCAGAATATACATAGACCGGTTCAAGGAACGTTATGCGCAGGTCGAACACTCCCTGAGCGACCCGAAAGTCTTCAACGATCAGCAACAAGCCCAGGAGCTCGGCAGGGAATACGCGAGGCTTAAGGAATTGGTGCGCCTCGGCGACGAGTATGTAAAGGTTCAGGACGATATTGCGGCGAACCGCGAGTTGCATGATTCAGAGCCTGTTGGTTCCGAGCTCGGAGAGTTGGCCGCAGAAGAGCTGCCGCAGCTCGAGTCGCGGCTCGAACACTTGGAGTTCCAGTTGAAAACCGGATTAGTGCCGCCCGACCCTACGGATTCCCGGAACACGATCATCGAGATTCGCGCCGGCGCCGGCGGCATGGAATCGGCGCTATTTGTCGCCGACCTCTATCGCGCGTATTCGCGTTATGCGGAGGCCAACGGCTGGAAAACCGAGGCCATGAATTCGAATCCGTCCGACCTCGGCGGTTTTAAGGAGATCATTTTCAGTGTTTCGGGCACCGACGTATACAAGAAACTGAAGTACGAGAGCGGAGTGCATAGGGTGCAGCGCGTGCCGGCTACGGAAACGCAAGGCCGGATTCATACGAGCACGGTGACCGTTGCTGTTTTGCCTGAGGCGCAGGAAGTGGACGTGCAGATTCAGCCGGATGAGATCGAGGTATCCATCTGCCGCGCATCGGGCCCGGGTGGACAGGGAGTGAACACCACCGACTCGGCGGTGCAGATACATCACAAGCCCACGGGGATGATTGTCCGTTGCTCCGATGAACGTTCGCAGTTGAAGAACAAGGCGAAGGCGCTTCTGGTACTACGTTCCAGACTTTTGGAACATAGGATTGCCGAGGAAAACGCGAAGTACGCGGCGCAGCGCAAGGCGCAGGTCGGAACCGGCGAGCGTAACGAGAGGATTCGTACATATAATTTCCCGCAGAACCGGGTGACGGATCACAGGATAGAGTTGACTCTTCACAGTCTTCCTGCGGTGATGGAAGGCGATTTCGACGCGTTGTTCGATGCGATGATGGCCGCGGATATGGAAGAAAAGATAGCCGAAGCTACTGTGTAACCGCATGACGGGCGCGCGGCGGTTATTCGTTCAAGAGCCCCCACTTGATTCCCGCCTTCTTTGTTGCTTCAATTAACTCATGGAAGTCCAGCGGTTTTACTACGTACGCATGGGCGCCGAGTGAGTAGCTTTGGTCGAGGTCGGGTTCCTCGCGTGAGGCCGAGAGCATTACCACCGGAATGTCTTTAAGGGCGGGATTCTCCTTCATGTACTTGAGGATGTCTAGTCCGCTCATGCCCGGGAGCTTGATGTCAAGGAGTACGACCGCGGGGTTTGATTGCGGGTTTCCTTCGGGATTCCCAATCTGCGATAAATAACCGAAGGCCTCTTCGCCGTCGCGGGCGATGATGATCCGGTTTGCGAGGTTGTACTTTTCAAGGGCAAGAACGGCGAGCTCCGCGTCTCTTTCGTCGTCTTCCACCAACAGGATTTCTTTTAGGAGCGGCATAGCTATATCAAATGATGGAGTGTTAGCGCCAAATCACAACTTTTAACGTCCACGATTCAGCGGTTTTTTTCAATGTACTTTTTATGACGGGGTTCGGTGTCAAACTGCGGACTCAATGCCGTTATTGTCATAAACCTGTTTTGGTCGCCGCGGGAGTGTGAAATAAAAGGTCGCGCCCTTGCCCGGCATCGACTCGGCGCGGATGTCGCCGCCGTGGGTGTTGATGATTCGTTTTGCAATGGCCAGGCCTATCCCCGTTCCTTCGAATTCGTCGGCGTGGTGTAATCGCTGGAACACGCCGAACAGCCTGTTGGTATAAGTCATATCGAACCCAGCGCCGTTGTCTTTAGCGAAGAAGCAAACCTCGGCCGGGGTGTCGTATTCCACGCCTATTGCTATCTCCGGGGCGATTTGGAATTTGGTGAATTTAACGGCGTTCGAGACCAGGTTGGATAATACAGAACGGAGGAGGCCTGCATCGCCCCAAACCGAGGGCAAGCGGTCGATCTTCCACGTTAAACTGCGTCCTTGTAATTCGGGTTCGAATTCCTGGCTTACCGATGCAACCAGCTTATTCATATCTACAAAGCCGAAGCTTGGCCGTTTCCTGCTGATCCGTGAGAAGTGGAGGAGGTCGTCTATCAGGTTCCGCAAATTCTTGGATGAGTTGATTATGAGCTGAAGATGCCTGCGTCCTTGCGAACTCAGTTTCTCGGACTCGTTTTCAAGTAATAGTTCTGCGAATCCGCTGATATGGCGCAACGGCGCCCGGAGGTCGTGTGAGACGGAATAAGAAAACGCCTCGAGTTCCTTGTTTGACGCTTCGAGGGAGGCGGTACGCATTTTCACGCGGCGCTCGAGTTCCTTGTTTAATTTCAGTACTTCGGTTTCAGCCTGTACGCGATCCGTTATATTGGTCACTGTTCCTTCGTAGAAATCAACTTTGCCGTTTGCGTCTTTGACCACCCACGCGTTCTCGATTACGTGGATTCTTGAGCCGTCCTTTCTGATCCAGGCGGACTCGTAATTCGTGAGTATCCCCTTGCTTTCGAGTTCTTCCTTGAAGCGTGCCCGCGGATTCTCGTCGGCGAAGCCGCTTTGTTCGAGATTGATCTTAGCTAAATCCTGGAATGAATCGTACCCGAGCATTTTAACAATGGCGGGATTGGCCACGATGATTTTACCGTCGGGCATTGTCCGGTAAATGCCTACAAGCGCATTTTCGAATATACTCCGGAAGCGTTCTTCGGACTCGCGAAGCGCTGCTTCAGTCGCCTTGCGACGTTGCTCCTCATCGAGTTTTCTGACTGCAAATGAAATGGATGTGGCGGCTTCGGTTAGAATCCTCTCTTCACCGATGGATGGCATGCGTGTAGTTCCTTCCAAAAACCAGATGTATTTCACGCCCTCCTTGTAATCCAGCGTGACGGCAAACATGCCGCCTGTGCTTGTTCCGGATGTTTCGGCCGATCCGATTGCATACTTCTCTTTTTGTGGTTTGAGATGGAATGGTTGGAGGTTACCGGGATTCACTTTTTCAAATATCGCCCGGTTTTCGGAGATTAATCCGTTAATTCGTTTGCATATCGTCTCCTCGGATCGGCCGGGATCGGAAAAGGCGATGATTCGGGTGACTGTATAATCGGGGTTCAGCTCAGCGAAGCAAGTGGACTTTGCGAATCCGGTGTCAACGACCGTCCGGCAAACGTTTTCAAGTATCGTGTTCGGGGAGTCTGCGCTATTGACAGATTTTCTAACCTTATTTAACAGATCGCTGATAAAATTTGTATGCTTTGCCTCGCGTGATTTACACGAGCATCGCATCAGTAAAACGCCCGAAAGAGTGAGGGAAGCCAGAAAAAGGCCAAAGTACAACCTCTCAAGGTTCGACGGATCGCCGGCGATGTCGCCGATGGTAAATGACACCGGATATCGTCCGGAAGACTCCCGCGATGATTGAAGGCTTGGATAAATCGAATTTTGAGTCTGCGAACGGATGTGGGATATATACGAACCCTTACAAGAGGCGTCGAAGGCGATTATTGAGGAATAAAGAATCAGTGCGCTGTACTTAATCGAGATATTAAGTCTTCTATACAGGCCGCGTGAATTCAAGCTTCCACCGGATGGCATGTTGATGCATCCTCACATTTTCACTCCCTTTAGTCAATATAATGCGTGTGTGAACGATGTGCCGGCGCTTAAACTAAGGTCGGAAGTCTAAAGTCAGGAAACGGGTTTACATGACCACTGTCTCACGCATAGGCCGTGTGCTTGGTGAAGGCAACTCCTTTCCAGATGCGCGCAAATCCTCTACTTCATTACGAACCACCGCGCAGAGCTTTGCATACGATTCCTCCTCGGTTTTCGCATGACACACCCCGCCCCAAGGAAATAGATCAGGGCAAAAGCCCACGTAGACCTCGTCCTCATCGCTCCACAACACGAACTTCAAATATCTATCTTCGGCTCTCATTTACGCACCTCTCGAATCGCATTCCGCACCTGCTTCTCCTGATACCAGAGCGCGTCATCGCCATCCTTACCGCTTAAATGCACAGCGCCACTAAACCGTGGATGACGAAACTTCCGATGCGACCCCTTACCCCCGGACGTCTGAACAAATCCAGCACGCTCTAAATCGGACACCAATTGTCGGAGCTTCGGTGGCATCAGTTTAATTGCTCTAATCCATATCGATTATTACAATATACCTTCAATACTCGTTACGTATGGCATAGTTTTCTCTTTTTCATACTCCACCAATTGCTTCCGAAATTCAATCTCATTTTCCACCGGCAATATCATCGGGCTTTTTGCTATAGACATTTCATCCCTAACGGGATTCAGTAAGGCGAAGACGGTGGATAATCGGGTGGAGCCGTGCCGTTCGAAGCTGCTGCGGCTGATCCTTCGGACACAGCCGCGCTCCGCATCCCCACCCGTATTCGTTCACGTTCACGTACACGTCCGGATTAATAAATTCGAAATCCCAAGCACGAAAATCCGATTTCAAATACTTAATTCACTTATTGAAGCGACGTGTTACATTTCTTATTCTCCTTGCGTTCACGGAGTTGAACACGCGTTTTCGAGCACATAATCAACAGGTGCGCAGGTAACATTTGAGGAGAGCAGAGATAACGGGAATTCAATGATTTTAAGAATATGAGAAACACCGACTTACCGTCAGATTTTATAAGGGAAATCGTTGATGAAGATGTCAAGGCGGGCAAGAACGAAGGGAAGGTGGTGACACGATTCCCGCCGGAACCGAACGGGTATCTTCACATCGGTCATGCGAAATCGATATGCTTGAATTTCGGTGTAGCATCCGAGTATCAAGGCGGGATATGTCATTTGCGGTTTGATGATACGAATCCATGCGCCGAGGAGGAGCGATATGTGGAGTCTATCCGGGAGGATGTGAAATGGCTGGGATTCGACTGGCAGGGGAATTTATTCTTCGCCTCGGATTACTTCGATAAACTATATGAGTTCGCGGTTGAATTGATAAAGAAGGGGAAGGCGTTTGTTTGTGATCTGAGTTCCGACCAGATCAGGGAGTACCGCGGCTCGCCGCCGGCGCCGGGCAGGGAGAGTCCGTACCGGGATCGTTCGATTGAAGAGAACCTGGCGCTTTTCGAGCGCATGCGGCGCGGCGAGTTCGACGAAGGCGAGCGCGTATTGCGCGCGAAGATAGACATGGCTTCGTCGAATATACATATGCGTGATCCCGTTATATATCGCATCCTGAAGGTTTCGCATCATCGGACGGCGGACAAGTGGAAGGTGTATCCGATGTATGATTTTGCGCATTGTTTATCCGACGCCGTCGAGGGGATAACACATTCGATTTGTACATTGGAATTCGAGGTGCACAGACCGCTATACGAGTGGATACTGGCCCAGCTCGATGTGCCGTGTCATCCGCGCCAGATCGAATTCGCGCGCCTGAATCTGAGCTATACCGTGATGAGCAAGCGTAAGTTGCTGGAGCTGGTGAACGGCGGCGTGGTCGCGGGTTGGGACGATCCGCGGATGCCGACGCTGGCCGGTATGCGACGGCGTGGGTTTACTCCGGCGTCGATCAGGAACTTCTGCTCAAGGATAGGGGTGACCAAGTACGACGGGATGACGGACGTGGCGTTGCTCGAGCACAGTGCCAGGGAGGATTTGAATAAGTCCGCCGAGCGGCGGATGGCGGTGTTGAATCCGTTGAGGCTTGTTATAACTAATTATCCCGAGGACGCAACCGAGGAGGTCGAGGCGGTCAATAATCCGGAGGCGCCGGAAGCGGGGACGCGGCGAGTGCCTTTTTCCAGGGTGTTGTATATCGAACAGGACGATTTTATGGAGGAACCGCCCAAGAAATTTCACCGACTCTATCCCGGTAATGAAGTCAGGCTCAAGTACGCGTATATCGTCAAGTGCACCGATGTGGTCAAGGACGAATCGGGCAGGGTCATAGAGGTGAGATGCACGTATGATCCCGAAACCAGGAGCGGCGGCGCCGGTGCGGCCCGTAAGGTTAAGGGCACCATCCACTGGGTTTCGGCGGCGCATGCGTTTGATACACAAGTGCGGTTGTATGACCGGCTGTTTACGGTGGAGGACCCGACCGATACTGAGGGGGACTGGAAGGAATTTCTCAATCCCGAATCGCTCGAGGTTTTGGAGACATGCAAGCTAGAGCCCGCTCTTTCCGGAGCGGCTGCAGGCGAGCGTGTGCAGTTCGAGAGGGTGGGGTATTTTTGTGTGGACGCCGTTGATTCCTCGCCGGGCCGCCCGGTCTTCAACCGGATTGTTTCATTGAAGGACAGGTGGGCGAAGCTGGCCGGGAAGCGGTAGTAACGGCTGTTTTTTTGGGGAGTGTAACAGCGCCGCATGATGGCGGCGGTGCGAACGGAATCTTATGTCGAAGATGCTGAAATCCTCGGGGGCGATGAGTGTGGCGACGATGCTCAGCCGTGTCCTGGGAATGCTGCGCGAGGTGGTGTACGCACGGTTTATGGGAGACAGCTGGGTGGCGGGCGCGTTTATATTGGCGTTCATGATCCCGAACCTATTTCGTCGGCTCCTGGGCGAGGGCGCGCTGACCGCCGCGTTCATCCCGATATTCAAAGAGAAAGAGGCGCAATTTGGGGAAGCCGGGATGTGGCATACGGCCAACGCCGTGATTTCGGGGCTTGTAGTCTCAGCCGCGGCGCTTGTCGCCCTTGTCGTCATCGGCATAAGCGTCGCCCTGGCGCTGGGCGTCGAGTCGCGGGACACGCGGTTGATGCTTGAGTTGTTGCGGTTGATGTTTCCTTATATGCTGCTGGTATGCCTGGCGGCGTTGTTCATGGGGATGCTGAATGCGCGCGGGCGTTTTTTCCTGCCTGCAATGGGCGCGACACTGCTTAACGTAGTGATGATCGGCACCGTGCTTTTTATCGCGCCGCGGTTTGGTGAGTCGCTCGATGAAAGGATATACGCGCTGGCCTATGGTGTGTTGGCGGCCGGACTCGTGCAATCCGGTTTTCAGTTGCCTGTGTTGTACAAGGACGGCTTCCGGTATTCTTGGGTTAATCCGTTTAAGAACGACGTTGTCAAGCTGGTCGCAAAGCGTATGGTGCCCGGCACTGTAGGTATTGCCGCCTTTCAATTGAACGTGCTGGTGATCCAGGCGGTGGCGTTTTGGTTTTCTCCGACCATAGTGGCGGCGTTTAATTACGCAGTCAGGCTCATGGAATTGCCGCAGGGAGTATTCGCCATATCGCTGGCGACCTTTCTATTGCCGACCCTCTCCGGGCTTGCCGCGAGGAAGGAGTATGCCGAATTCAGATCGACGCTGAAAGAGGGGCTCGGCCATGTCTTCTTCCTCAATGGGATTGCGGCGGCCCTGTTTTTCGTGTTGGCCACGGCGATTGTCCGGTTGTTGTTTGAGCGCGGCGAATTCAGTCCGGCAGCCACAGAGCGGGTTTCTCTGGCGCTGGCTTGTCTGGCGCCGGCGTTGGTGGCGTATTCGTGGGTAAATATTTTTGCGCGCGCGTTTTATGCGTTGGGCGATACCGCGACGCCCATGAAGATAAGCGTTGTTTGCCTGTTGATGAACCTGGTTTTTTCTATTTGGCTGATCTTCCCGTTCAAACAAGCGGGACTCGGGGTGGCGAATTCGATCACGTCGTTCTTAAATGTCGCGCTCCTGATATATGCGATGAAGAAGAAACTGAAGCGGTTGAGTTTCGAAGGGTTCACAAAGAACATGGTCTGGCTGGGGCTTGCATGTATTTTAGGTGGTGAAGTTGCATGGATCGCGGGACGGGTGTGGGAATCGAATTATGGTCACGCAACGTTGATGTTGCAAATATGCGGGGTGTTTGTGCCTGCCGCGATCGGCGGTGTCGTATATTTTATCTCCGGGCTGGCGCTCGGACTCTCGCAGCCGCGCGAGTTTCTGGGGTTGGCCAAGCGTATGGTGTCCAAGCTGTTCGGCGGTTGACCGAAAAATGCGGCATTCAAAACTAGAATCACTATTTTGAAAAGATGTTTGATTGCAGTCTGTTTGAAATTATGGTAAGCAAGGATCGTTGATAATCGGAGTTCAAACACGGAGACGGAAGGAAAGTCCGTTTGTATCCCTGTTTGCAGGTATAAAATCAGCGCTGAGTTCGGGTGAATACAGCTTGTGAATCCGACTGAATCTAGAAATTATTGAGGTGAATTTATGAGACAACTTACACGCATAAGCATCGCCGCGGTGGTAGTCTTTTTGCTTACCGGCCCGAGTATGTGCGTTAATTCATTAGGCGCCGCCGAGGAGGGTGACTTATATTCCATCGGCAGTCCATCGGCTCAGGAGCAATACTGCCTGGAATTAGTCAACAGGGCGCGGATGAATCCCGTCGAGAGCGGTGAGGCGATCATTAATTCCACAAATTATTACGTTCAATACTTCCTCAATTATTTCAATGTGGATACGAATCTCTTCATGCAGCAGATGGAACAGCTTCCATCGATGCAGCCGCTGGCGTTTAATAACAAACTCATGAGTTCGGCCAACGCGCATTGTGAGGACTTGTACACAAACTATATGCGCGGCACGACCGGTAGCGATGGTTCTACCCAAGTCGAAAGGGTGCAGGATCAAGGATACTCAGTTTACATGGCGGTGGAGAACACGTACTCCTATGCCTACGGTACCGAGCACGGGTTCGCCACATTCGAAGTGAGCTGGGGCGCGGGCGAAAACGCCGAAGGCGGTATGCTTGTTCCGCCGTCGCACAGAAATAATATTCACTATAGCGGATTTCGTGAAATTGGGATTGGAATCATTGAAGGTGAAATGACGCGGACAAACGACCAAGGCCAGGTCGAGTCCATCGGCCCGCAGGTGGTCGTTCAGGATTTCGCGACGCAGCAGGCCGACAAGCCGCTTTTAACCGGTGTCGCCTATTTCGATTTCAATACCAACGGTTTTTATGACCCCGGTGAGGGTATAGGCGGCATTAGGGTGGACGTTCCAGGTTCGGATTATTACGCGATAACGACCGATTCAGGCGGGTACACCATCCCGCTTGAAGGCGATACGACGAACGTAGTCGAATTTTCGCATGCCGGATTACCAACGGTTACCAAACCCTTCGCCGTCGAGAGTAATCTCAATGAAAAGATTGACTTGGCGCTCGATTATCAATCGCCACAAATCCTGGGCTCCGCTACGCCGGACGTGGGGATGGACAATCCATATTCCATAACCGACGTACCAGGGTATTCCGCGTATAAGGTAAAAACCTCGCTCTTGACATCATACGAGACCGTTCACAACGCGGAGGGCGCGATCGAGGAATGGGTGGTCGACATCTCTGAAGGTTATCCGGCGACAACGAGCGACGTCGCGTACGCGGGCAGTAAATCGTTTCACCTTGCGCATCCGAAGGATCATCCGGAAGACCAGGCGCTGACCCTATCGACTGTCTTGAGACCCGGCGAACAGGGTGCCCTTGAGTTTTATGACTACCTCGGCTATGCGACGACCTCTGAAGTTGCGGTTGTGGAAGTTTCAGTCGATGGCGGACAATGGCTGGATGTTTGGAGCAGAGCGGGAACCCAGGGCAGTGGTGATTCGAGTTTTCACAAAAGAACGATTTCGTTGGAAGACTACGCAGGCAAGTATATCCAGTTGAGATTCCGATACCAGGTGGTCAACCAGGGCAATTATTACGGTGATACTTTCCGGGGTGTGGGTTGGTATCTGGATAACATCAAACTGGTCAACGCCGATAAAGTAACCGAAGACTCGGCGCAAACGATAGACGAGGGCACCGGCTTCATGTTTAACCCCCAAGAACCGGGGCGCTATTCAATGAGGGCCGCCGCTCAAGTCTCGGGAGTATGGCTGGATTTTGCGCCGGATCGAGTTGTGACCGCGCAAGGCGTACTCATCGAAATAACACGCGTGTCCATGACCCCGGCGGGGCAGCTGGAGATCGATTTCGAGCTGTTGGAAGACGGACTCACGAGTTTCTCACTGCAACGAAGGGATTCTGTGACGGGTACCTGGCAAGACGACGAAGGCGCTCAGCTCGAGGTGTTGAGCCCGGACTCCAGTTACAGGTTTACAACGGAAAGCGGTGACGCAATGCAAGGCTTTTTCAGGGTGTCCGGGGAATAAGCCGGTATGATTCCCCGCGCGGATGCATCGGCCATCGTTTTGCTTTCTTGGGCCGAAGCCCTGGTAACGCAGCCCTTCAAGCGATCAGCGGAAGCCGTGTGGGCCGCGATGTTAATATCAGCAATTCTTATTTTGTAGAGCAACTGTGTGCGTAGCACCAGTCGCGGCATCGAACGGGCGGATAAATCATCGAAATTTGCGGAATTGCTGCGGCTGGTCGAGACGACACAGCCGCGCTCCGCCTCAAAATGAGAATTGCTGTGTTAATATCGATTGACGCCGCAGGGGCAGAGGAGTAATTTATTCATCAAGGTATTTTAAGAATTAATGCGGGGGGCATATGAATATTTTCAAATCGATATCAAAGGCGGTTTTAGTCACGGCGTTCTTATTGTCCGCGACTTATTCTTCAGTGGCGGTGTTTATATCGCCGCCCAACGGTGGTGAACCGGTCATCAGTTCAATTGAGATTGAAGGAACCAATGTAGTCGTGACCGCGCAAATCCCGGAGGGGATCAAGAAAGTCACGCTTGAGTCAAGAGAACGTCTCGGGGACGGCGCGTGGGTTCCGCGGAAGGTCGTGCGCTTGGACGGTACAGGCGGCGAGGTTGAAATTACTGTTCCACAAGACTCGAAGGTGGAAATGCTGCGAGTGCGCGCGGATGCGAGCGAGGAATTGCCGGCGGAGTTTTACAAAGGCACGAATGATTTCATAGCCGGCGCAACGGATACACAGAACGGCGTGCCAGTTTATACTTACTGGCCGGAGGGTGTCCGCGATGATGTTACAGCGGCGCCGGGCGAAGCCAAGCGTGAAGTCGTCGAATCCGATATCTGGAAGATTGAAGGGGAGAAACTCTACTTTTTCAATCAGTACCGCGGACTTCAAATTGTGGACTTGGCCAATCCCGATCAGCCGGTGTTGAAAGCGACTCACGGGTTGCCCGCCAGCGGCGAACAGATGTACTTGATCGGCGGCGAGTACGCCGTGTTGTTGGTGCAGAGCTGGAGTTACACATACGCCGGAAACGATGCGCAGAGTGCGATACTCGTGCTTTCAGTTGCCGACGACGCGATTAGTGAAGCGGCGCGGCTGCCGGTGCCCGGCAGGATAATGGACAGCCGTCTCGTAGGTTCCGCCCTGTATGTGGTATCAGATTGTTATCGGCCTGTCGAGGGTAGCGAGGACGGCGTATGGGAGTGGGGTACACAGGTTTCGTCTTTCGACTTGTCCAATCCAGCGGCGCCGGCGGAGAAGGGCAGCCTTTGGTATCCGGGTTATGGGAATCTTGTTCACGCCACCGATGAATATCTATTTGTCGTTCAAAGAAAGAATAATGATTGGTCGAAATCCGTTATCCGGATGGTCGATATTTCGTCGCCCGACGGCGCTATGACCGAGGTTTCGGAAATAACACCATCGGGACGGGTGCCCGATAAGTTCAAGATGAATCTGTTTGGTAACGTGTTCTCGGTGATATCCGAGACACGGACTGAGAACAGGGGGATTGTGACCACGCTCGAGAATTTTTCGCTGGATACTCCTGAATCCCCGTCGCTGATCGGTTCCGTGGAGCTCGGTGAGGGTGAGCAGCTTCACGCAACCAGGTTTGCGGGGGACACGGTGTATGTGGTGACCTTTTTCCGTGTTGATCCGCTTTGGATAGTGGATAACTCCGATCCGGCGAATCCGACGATCAAGGGTGAGCTCGAGGTGCCCGGGTGGTCGACGTATATTCATCCGCTGGGCGATCGGTTGCTGACGGTCGGTATAGACAATTCGAATTCTTGGCGTGTCGCCGTTTCGTTGTTCGATGTCGCCGATCCCGCCGATCCTAGTTTGCTGAGCAAGGTGTTGCTCGGTGAAAACCATTCTTGGAGTGAGGCGAACGCCGATGAAAAGGCATTCGGTGTGCTGCCCGAGGCCGGCCTCGTCCTCGTGCCGTACTCGGGGGATACGACGAACGGTTACGCGTCCAATATACAATTGATCGACCTCAATGAAAACGAATTGGTCAAGAGAGGCGAGATAGAGCACTCGATCTCGCCGCGGCGCGCAACGGTCTTCGAGGAGCGAATAATCTCGTTGTCCGGATGGGAGCTGCTCAGCGTGGACGCAACGGATCGCGATAATCCGGTGAAAGTCGCCGAAGTACAGTTGGCGTGGCCTGTGGATCGGGTGTTTTTCCATAACGACTATCTCATCGAGTTGAACGAAAACGCGGGGGTGAACTCCGGCGACACCTGCGTCCGAGTCGCCGCCGCATCGGAACCGAATGTCATCTTGGGCGAGTATAATGTTGTTACCAATTCGAGTGTCGGGGATATGTCCGGAATACCGCTCAAGGGTGCGGACATCAGGGGTGACTATCTGTATTTGATTCACTACATTCCAAATGATGAGAGCTATCAGGAGTCGATAAGTAAATTTATTCTTACGACATTGGATATCTCGAACCTCCCTGAAATTGCGGAGGAATTTCAAGGGATAATTGGAACCCAAGGGCAACCGTACCGGTACTCCTCTTCATGGACGTCGCATTGGTTGAGTAACGACCTCTGTGTATGGGAGCTTGGTTCGACCGCGTGGCCTGTTTATTGGGACGTGCGGCCGATCATGGGTGTGCCGGTTGCGGATTACATGCCTATACCTTGGTATGGGAATAGAAAGCCGTTATATTATGTCTTTGATGTGCAGCATCCCCGTGAGATGGATTTCATTTGGTTTTACGAGGCCGAATTTACCAACTCGTGGAACTATAGCCGGACGTATGCGGTCGAGGACAAGCTGTATTTCAGCTATTGCACCTCCAAGTTTGTCGAGGGCCTGAAGCGAACGATTGACGAAACTCCGGATGCAGAAACGAACCAAACGTCCGGTACGTGGGTGAGCAAGAATTACCTGGAGGTGGTGGACTTATCTGATCCCGAGAATCCGACCCCGCGTAAACCGGTGAATATTTCGGGAACGCTCGAAGGCGTCGAAAGGAACGGCGCCCTCTTGTATACGCTGGGGAATCATTTCGATGTGGAATCGTGGAAAAGCGACGGCTATTCGTACATAGACGCGCTGGCCTATGACGGCGTGAGCGCGCATCTGGTCGATTCCCTGCGGCTGCCGACCGTATGGCCGAGGCCGATGGCCGTTGTAAATGATTATGTCATCCGCGGCATTCCTCAAGGCGGGGAGTCCAAAACAAACGTCATCGAGGTATGGAATCTCAACGATTCCGGCGAATTCGAAATGGTCTCTTCAATCTCCGTTGAATCTCCGGCGTCCGCGTTTTACATATGTAATGATCTGCTCATATCCGAAAACAGCGATAGGGAATACTTGTTATTCGACGTGAAGCAATTGCCGCAGCTGGACGCCGTTGGAAAAGACAGCCTGCCTTTGGGGGTTTATGGAAACTTCCAAAGGGCCGACGGCTCGGCGGCCGATGGTGTATGGGCGCCGCTTGGATATTACGGAGTCGGTAAGCTCGATGTAGGATTCCATTTTCAGGAATGACGAACCACTCAACAGCTTAACCACAGAAAGAGTCTATTCTGATAAATATCGCAAATTATTAGCTTTTTAAACGGTTTATCATCAGGTCAGCGACCCCTTCTGAACGCCCGATGCCACCTTGAGCCTGAGTCCGTTTATCTTTATGAACCCGGTGGCGTCATCTTGGTTGTACGCCTGCGACGGGTCGGCTTCCATGGTTGCGATCTGCGGATTGTAGAGACTTACGGGTGACTTACGGCCTGCGTTGATTATATTGCCCTTATATAATTTGAGCCTGACCTTGCCGGTTATATTCTTTTGGCTCTCTGTTACAAGCGCCTGGAGTGCCCGCCGCTCGGGCGAGAACCAGTAGCCGTAATAGACGAGCTCCGAGTATTTCGGGATCAGCGAATCGCGCAGGTGCATGACTTCACGATCCATTGTGATGGATTCCATCTGACGATGCGCGAAGTGGAGGATCGTGCCGCCCGGGGTTTCATAGACACCCCGGGATTTCATTCCAACGTACCGGTTTTCGACCAGGTCAACACGGCCGATCCCGTGTTTTCCGCCCAGCTTGTTCAATGCCTCCATCACGCCGAGGGGCGACATTGCTTGTTCGTTGACGGCGGTGCAGTTTCCTTGTTCGAAGTCGAGGGTGACATACTCGGGCTCGTTTGGTGCGTCTTCGGGTGCGACGCTTAGTTTGTACATTTCCTTGTATTCGGGCGCCGATGCGTCCAGCCACGGGTCTTCGAGGATGCCGGACTCATACGAGATATGCAGTAGGTTTCGATCCATCGAATAAGGCTTATCCGAACTGGCTTCGACTGAAATGTCCTTTTGCCGGCAATACTCGATCATCTCAGTGCGGCCGGGGAATTGTTCTCTGAACCGTTCTTCGCGCCAGGGGGCGATGACCTTGATGTCGGGCGCAAGCGCGGCGGCCGTGAGTTCGAATCTGACCTGGTCGTTGCCTTTACCCGTGGCGCCGTGCGCAATGTATTCAGCGCCTTCTTTTTGGGCTATCTCGACCATCCGTTTGGCGATCAGTGGTCGTGCGATGCTCGTACCGAGGAAGTATTGATTTTCGTAAATCGCGCCGGCCTGGATCATCGGATAGATGAAGTCGCGTGCGAATTCCTCGCGGAGATCGTCTATGTAAAGCTTTGCCGCGCCGGTCTTTGTCGCCTTTTCTTCGAGTCCTTCGAGTTCTTCCTCCTGCCCGATGTTTGCGCAGAAAGCGATTACCTCGGCCTCGTATTTTTCCTTTATCCATGAGAGGAGTACCGATGTATCGAGTCCGCCTGAATACGCTAAAACTATTTTCATAATAGAAAGTCCTGATCCGTCGTTTTCGTGTAAATGACCTAATCCCACCGACCTTTGCGTTGATATCTCATGCTTCGGTACGGCTGCCTGTAAACCTATAACGGCACGATTATTTTAAGGCTATTCCGTTGCGCGGTAAAAGTTATTTATTCGGGTAATGAGGTTTTATCTGTGAATGCATTTAAACCGCTGTGTTCGTTAAAGCGTTCGCTCGCCTCATGTCGTATCCGCTACCGGTGATCATGCGGCAACGGCGAGTTATCCCCTATGTGGTTCGATATGGATCAGGACATCGGAGACGGCTGAGATATGGGTCTTTATGTTGTCTTTGACCTTATGCGCTACGTCGTGGGCCTCATTGACCGACATATTCGGGTCGACCTCGATGTGCATATCTACAAAGACGTCGTACCCCATTTTTCGTACGATGCATTTTTCTATTGCGATGACTTCCGGTGTGTTTTCGGCGGCCGCCGTGATGCGCTTTGTGATGTCGGTATCCGGCATTGCGTCCATGAGTTCGTTCAGGGCGGGTTTTAAAAGTGCATATCCGTTTCTTGCGATGAAGCCTGCAGCAACAATTGCGGCGATGGCGTCGGCGGATTCATAGCCCGGCCCGCCGAACACGGCGATTGAAATGCCGATCGCCGCGGCCAGGGATGTGATGGCGTCGCTCCGGTGATGCCATGCATCCGTTTTAACGACCGAGCTTTCAATGGTTTCACCTACGTTCCATACGAACCTATAGAGTGTTTCCTTGATTATTATTATCAGGATTAGGACTAACAGTGTGTAGGGTTCGGGGCCTGTATGCGGATTCAAGATTTCGCGCACCGCCTGGACGGTGATCCCTATCGAGGCTATCAGGAGCATGATCGATACTATGGCCGCGGCGATGGGTTCGGCCTTGCCGTGACCGTATGGATGCCGTTTGTCTGCGGGGATCGATGCCACGGTGATGCCGCGCCAGACGATGAGCGAGCTGAATACGTCGCCGAGCGATTCAACGGAATCGGCTATCAGCGCATAGGAGTTGCCGAGTATGCCGGCCGTCATTTTTGCGGTGGCGAGAAATGCATTGACTCCCAAGCCGATAAGAGTGGTTTTGATTCCACGTTGGTATCGGATTTTTTTCATTCTTCTGATCGTTTTCCTGGAAAACGGATTATGATATTACCGTATCACGAGGCAAATGAATTCAGAAGAGTTTTGTGGCGGCAATCGACGATTCTTTTTTATCGTTGTTATCGGCACGGTGGCCGGCGACGCATCGGTGCGATATAGAAGAATAATGAAGCTCGCCGCCCCTACACCGAACGGGTTGTTCCTCGATTCCTGGATCGATTTAAGCTGCTGAATTAATTCCGATCACCGTCCCCAAAGCCTTGACCGTTCAGTTACTGACATTTAGGATGGATGATGTTGAAGATGAAAAGAGCCTTGGTTTTATTTGTTATCTGCGTGTTCAACCTTGCCGCGTGGTTTGGTGCAAACGGTGCGCCGCAACTAGTGGACGGAATTGCCGTTATAGTAAATGACAAGGTGATAACCTACAATGATGTCCAAAGGTTGGTTGGGCCGTCGCTCGATGTATTATCAAGGCAATACGGTAATAACACCGAGCTGCTGAGAGAAAAACTCGCCGAGGTACAGCGCAGCGCCATTGAGCAGTTGGTCGAGCGCGAGCTGATCCTGCATGAGTTCAAGGAAAAGGGGTATAACCTGCCTGAAAGTATTATCGAGGACGAAGTACAGCGGCGGATTCGGGAGAATTACGGGGATCGCTCACGATTGATTAAGACGCTTCAGAGTAAGGGCCGCACTTACGAGGATTATCGGAAGGGTGTCCGTGAAGATATCATAATCGATTCGTTGCGCCGAAAGCATATTTCTTCGGAAATAATCATCTCCCCGCAAAAGATCGAGAATTATTACCAGGAAAACAAGGACAAATTCGAGGTAGGCGATCAAGTCAACCTCAGGATAATCGTATTAGGCCGTGACGCCGGTTCCGATGACGTAAGCCGGGCATTGGCCGAGGAGATAGTGGAAAAGGCCAGGGGCGGTTCGTCGTTTCAAATGCTCGCGTCGGTTTACTCGGAAGGCTCGCAGAAATCCCAGGGCGGCTCCTGGGGTTGGGTGGAACGCTCCGTTCTTCGGAGTGATCTGGCGGAAGTGGCCTTCGAACTCGAGCCGGGTCAAGTCAGCAATGTAATTGAAACACCGGATGCCTTCTATATCATGAAGGTCGAGGATATTATGGAAGCGCATGTGCGCCCTTTGAGTGAAGTTCGTGATCAGATAGAGCAGACTCTCAAGGATACCGAAAGGGCGCGGCTCGAGGATCAATGGATAGAACGGCTCAAGGAGAAGTCCTTCATTAGATACTTCTAATCTTATTTCCATGAATATCAGGATAGCGGTATCGCTCGGGGATGTGACCGGTATCGGGCCGGAGGTTGTGGTTAAAGCCTTGGCGGCGATCACCGATCCGTCTGTCGAGTTTATCATAATCGGAGATGCGGGTGTGTGGGATCGCGCCAAGGCGCAGTTTTGTCCTGAGTCCGTTTCGCAATGCCACGACGAAGACTTGATATGGTCGAGAACAAGAGTGGTCTCGCCTATTGCCCCTTTGACCGATGGTCTTGAAATAGGTGATCCTGCATCTGCCGTTGCGGCGGTCGGATGTCTGGAAACCGGAGCTGGGATGTGTCTGAACGGCGAAGCCGACGCATTGGTGACCGCGCCCGTTAATAAGTCCGGTATCATACGTACCGGTCTGGAATTCCATGGGCAAACAGAGTTCCTGGCCCGGCTTGCAGGGGCGAAACGTGTTGCCATGATGCTCCTCGGGCATGATGACAGGCAACGTTGGCTGCGGGTGGTGCTTGTAACCACGCATATTCGACTTTGCGAGGTTTCAGAGCGCCTGACAATGGATAAGGTGTTAACGTCAATCGAGTTGGCTTCAGACGCATGCAAGAGTCTCGGGCTTTCCAGGCGCAGGGTCGGTGTATGCGGATTGAATCCGCACGCCGGTGAACAGGGCGAGATCGGTGACGAAGAAGTCACATGTATTTCTCCGGCTGTTGAAAAGGCGGCGTCTCGGGGGTTCGACGTTATCGGTCCTATTCCGGCAGACGTAATTTTCCACTCGGCCTTGAAAGGTGAATTCGATGTGGTGGTTGCCATGTATCATGATCAGGGCTTGGCGCCATTGAAGATGATTGCATTTGAAACAGGTGTAAACTGGACTTTAGGTCTGCCCTTCATCAGGACATCGCCGGATCATGGAACGGCGTATGATATTGCCGGCAAAGGTATGGCTGATCCAACGAGCACAATCGCGGCTATTAATCTGGCGCTCAACCTCGCGCGCGCTCATAAGATATCAACTGCGAATAAACATGAACGCGCCGATCAGGATTCCCGTGAGAATGGCCGCGACTAAATCGTCGGCTACAATACCGAAACCGCCCTTGATATCCTGGAGTTTGCAAATAGGCCATGGCTTCACGATATCAAAAAATCTGAACAACAAGAACGCGGCAATAGTAATCCATACCTCAGCGCCGGCGACCATGCCGGATGGCCGCGGCCAGTGTGCCGCGACGGTGTGTAAATAAACCAGCCAGCCCGTAAAGCAGAAAGGGACTGATACGATTTCATCGAGTATAACCTGTGACGGATCGCGTTTTCGAATAAGGATTTCCGCCCTCGAGCAGAGGGGGATGGATGCGAGTAGCGCTGCCGCCGCGGAGAAGAGAAAGGCCCATAGGTTGCCTGTGGTTAGAAGGATTAGTGTCCAACCGATTCCTATCAGCGTTCCCAATGTGCCGGGCGCGTATTTGGCGTTGCCGGCGCCTGCGCCTTTTGCGAGACAAAGAACGACCGAATCCACTGTTGAACGGCGGGAGTGCGCTTCTGTTTGTTCCGGTGCCGGGTGGTTTTCGGTACGATGCGAGGCCATGGCGTCTCAAAGGTCGTTTATAAAGATTTCCCTGTTTTTCCAGAGATAGAAGCTGCCGGAGAAGAGGGTCAGGATAACCGCCAGCCACTGGGCGATAACTACAAAAACATTTATCCAGCTTGAAAATAACAGTACCGCCCATTCGCCCCAGTGCATATAGCTTATCATTATGAGGACGGAAATTATGGCGATTATCTGAGAGGTTGTCTTGTGTTTGCCGAAGCGTTCGGCTGCGAGGACTACGTTTTGCGACGCTGCCAGGAGGCGGAGACCTGTTATGGTCAGTTCGCGGGCGACGATAATAACTACCATCCAAGCCGGCATCAGGTCGCGCCCGACGAATGCTATGAACGCGGAGCATGTAAGTATTTTATCGGCCAGCGGGTCCATTAAAATGCCGAAATTGGTGACGACCTTGGTGCGCCTGGCGATCAGGCCGTCGAAGTAATCCGTCAAGCTCGCCACGATGAATAAGACAAGCGCAACGCTTTCAAGGAGCGGCTTTTCCTGGAATATTACGATAAGGAAGGTGAACGTGAGGAATACCCTGCCGATGGTGAGTTGATTGGCCCAATTGGTCTTGCGTGGATGACGAAATTTGGTCTCGGCTCCTTCTCGAGCCGGGGGTATCTGCGTCTTGTATCTGGGCTGCGTTTCATCCATTTAGCTATGTTCTAAACGGTTTTCTCCGGTATCGCAATTAAATCATAGTCCGAATGCCCGACTATTTTAACTTTAGCGAATTTACCCGGTTCGAGGGCGCCCTTGATAATTACGCGCCCGTCTATATCCGGCGCGTCGGATTCGCCCCTTGCAATGCTGACCTGGTCTGTGTCCAGTCCGGGGATATCATTTTCGGCAGAGCGAACAAGGCCGTGTTCGTTGTCGAATGTATTAAAAGCGCGTATCTCATCGGCATGCGCCTGCTCTTCAACGAGCGCTCGAATCGTCTTACCTACGCTGCCGGAAAGGATTTCAGAGGATATTCGGCGCTGAACGGACATGACACGATGCAGGCGATCGGCCTTGACGTCCTCGGGTATTTGGCCGGACATCTTAGCAGCGCGTGTGCCTTCTTCCGGTGAATATGTGAATACTCCTAGTCTTTCAAATCGTGACTCCTCTATGAACTCAAGGAGTGATTCGAAGTGGGCGTCGGTTTCTCCGGGGAATCCGACGATGAACGTGGTTCTTATTGTTATTCCGGGGATTGCTTCGCGAATCTTCCGAAGAAGCCGCTCGATATGCTCGCGGGATGTCTCGCGCCGCATCCGTTCGAGCATGACTGGATGGATGTGTTGCAGTGGGATGTCGATGTAGCGTGCGGTCTTTTCGCTGCGTTTGATGGCGTGGATGAGGCTATCCGTCCAATGCGCCGGATGTGTGTACAGGATTCTGACCCAGAAATCGCCCGGGATCGAATCCAGCTCTTCGATCAAGCCCGCTAATGCCGGCGCGGGCGCAGTTGCCTCGACGTTATGGATGCGCCGCTGTACCAGGTCCGCACCGTAGTTGGTGGTGTCCTGAGAGATTAGATTGATCTCTCTGACGCCCTCGGCAATGAGGTTGCGGACTTCGCACGCTATGTCTTTTAACGGTCTGCTTCTGTGCCGCCCGCGGATTCTGGGGATCGAGCAGAAGCTGCATGGATGGTTGCAACCCTCGGCGATCTTGACATACGTAAGATGCGAAGGTGTCAGGCGGAGCCTGGGCGCGGTGTGGTCATGGACGTAGTCCGGATGCCTTGTAATCTTCGAGTATGCCGTGGCGGTTGACAATGGTTGCGGCTTGTTTGTGCGGGATTTATTACCGGATGCCTCGCGGCGCTTGCCCGAATTACGCACGACCGATGTTGAAGCCTCGCCTTTGGTCGCCGTCGTTGCCGATTCCATTACGCGGCGTCTATGTGTTATGGCGTTTTTAATGCATTCATCGACATCCTGCACTTCATTAATCCCCATGAACGCGTCGACTTCCGGCATGAGTTCGAGCAGTTCGGTTGTATAACGTTGCGGGAGACAACCGGCGACTACAATGGCGAGTTCGGGATTGACCGTTTCACGTGTGTATGCCGACTCGAGAATCGTGTCTATGCTCTCTTCCTTGGCATCGTTAATAAATGAACAGGTATTGATGATCAAAGCGTCTGCGTCGCCGATGTCCGTTGTGATTTCCATCTGGTCGGAAAGAACACGGCCGAGCATTAATTCCGAGTCGACCAGGTTCTTTGCGCAGCCGAGTGAAATCAGGCAGACGCGAATCGCGTTTTTTTGGTTCTCGTGTATCATGTTTTTTTAAACAAGGCCGGTGGTGAATACTTGCGCTCGAAAATGCAAATTCATGCAAATCGAGATACGGCGTATCCGGTGGCCTACTTCCAGCCCCGGCTTCATGTATCAGTCTTTATCCCGAAGCATGCGAGGTGCTCGAAGAAACTCGAATTAATCACCTCCCACCGATTGTACTAGAATGCTCTATTAACCGCCGGTTTTCGGCTCCGTAGCCGTCCAACTTAAACCAAACCACGCTTTGAATGGTACGCGAGGAGGGGCTCGAACCCCCAACCTACGGCTCCGGAGGCCGTCGCTCTATCCTATTGAGCTACTCGCGCATACTACGCCTCTCAATTCACTAATCTATTTCAAAGGCCGCGCCCGGACAAACTTTTTTTATCCTTACGGATGTTCCATGCCGTTGTTTTGTATGGTGTTGATGTCTCGTAGTCTAAAGAATTTATTGTCGTTTTGATCGAGTCCGATCGATACCGGGTTTTGAAGGGGGCGAATTAATTCCCATGGTCCGTTCAGCGAAGTCGATTGTTGAAGCGTGAAATTGGGGTTTTGCCAATATAACATAATTTCATCACCGAATCTTTGGTATTGAATCTCCGTCAGGTCATATCTGCGGATCGCCTTGAGGCCGAGGTCGAAACTTAAGTCCGACGAATCGGGGGAGGATTGATGTACTTCGGCGGCAATGATGTTCCCCCCCGGTTCGAGGTAATCGGTGTCGATAACGTGATGGACGAATGCCGTCTCCGATTCGGTGGCATTGCCCGTGTACGTATCGTGGGATATCGGGCCGTCCGGCATGTTGCCTCTGAAGATTTCGTTGTTGTTAAGATATAATATCACTCCGTCGTCATAGCGCACATCCAGAGCAAGCGAACTGAAATCGGCGGGATTATCCACCGGAAAACGATGACGAAAGTAAGCCGTGGGATAACGGCCACCGTCGGGCCCGCCGTCGATCACGGTTACCTCGTCGTTGTCACCGAATCCGAATTCGGCGTGCCCGGTCTCCCAGTTCGTGTCATCGAACTCGAGCGAAGCCCAGTTGGTTTCAGGAACGCGATTACCGTCGAGGTATCTCCAGTTGGAGGCAGTGTTTATAAGTGAGAGAGAGGTGGGCGCGTTTTCGCTCTGCGTGATATATAGACGCGAAGGCGTGGTCAGCTTCGAGTTGACCGGGTTATGGAGTGATACATACGCGAATTTAAGATTATAGTCGCCGATATCAATGCCCTTGATTATTTCTCCGGGATGGAATGTAAGGGTTTTCATTCCTAAGGCGAGGCTGCCTGTTGTGATAGTGTAATCGACTTTGACTTGGTTCGTGCTGAACGTGCTGAGTCCGACGTAAACCGTTCCCTGCGCATTGTCCGGCGTCAGTAAATTATTTGTAACAGCGAAGGCAACGCCTACCTGGGCATCCGGCGGTGTGGTGAGGAATCCGGCGAGGAGATGCCCGTCCATGGACGGATTCCAGATGGTGTTGTTTGTGTGATAATTGTTCGGCGACGAGATGTAGTTGTTGTCTATGAACATGCTGTTGGAACGTACCTGCCATGTGCCGCCCCATGCGCGTCCGAATATATCCCTGAGATTATAAAGGAGATACGAGTTGGTTACCGTTAGTCTACCCGGGTACGTCCAGTTGTAATTGTCGCCGAACCTAGCGCCGACGGCGTTGCAAACGGCGAGGAGGTTTTCGGCGAACACATCGGGGCTGTTTGCGGAGGTGCCCCAGCCGGCTTCAATGCCCTGGCCGCAGTTCATGACCACTGTGTTTGCCACGTCGATCTCGCGTCCGCCCCCGGACCACGCCATGCCCTCGTGGTAGCAGGCCTCGATCCAGCAGTTGCTGACTACCACCGAGCCTGCGCCACCCGAGCCGGAGTCGATCCCGTCGTCCTTGGCCCATCCGATCAACGAATCATAGAGAAAATGCTCGCCCTCTGTGAAGTATACCGCGTCATTGTCTTGGTCCAGGAATAATTGGCTGTCGACAGGGAATTCGATGAGCGCTGATTTATTGAAAACTACCAGGCCGCCTTCGAATTCGCCGGTCGTTATACACCGTTGAATGAGTGTATTGTCGAACATGAATTCCGAGTTATAGCCGTTGGCCGCCTGTCCGGCGTTTGATATCAAGTAGCTGTTTGTGACTGTGACGGTGGCATTGTGATGTCCAAGTAGGACGGCCTGCTCCGGTCGGTGGCTGACGCCGAAGTGGTCGTCGAAATAGCCGGGATCACCTCCGCCGCCGGTTATTATCGCGCCTGTGACTTCGAGGGTCGCGGAATTGCTTGTAACCAGAAACCCTCCCCAGGGCTCGGAGGATTGTGATGGGGCCAAGAGTACGGGATTCTCAACTGTGCCGAGGATGCGCAATTTGCCGTTCACATGGATGTTCACTCTCGGATCGAGCTTGACGAATGTGCCGGACTCGATCCGGAGCTCCGCGCCGGCCGGAATTGTAATGTCGTTGGTGATATGAATTTCAGAATTCTCCTGCCATACCTCTGTGTCCGACACTGTTCCGGCTATGGCCGACCAGTCACCGCCGGATTCGATGAGGAGGGATTTGCGGGTCTCCATCGACGATAGCGAGATGTTCATGCTGAATCCACCGGGATTCGACGGCGCCTTGACGAAACAAGAGCCTACGCCGCGCCTGATCTTGAATGCTTTCATGCCGTTGCCGACTATAATCGCATCGCCGTTGACGCGAACCGGGCCGCCGTTTGTGTTCTCGACAAGTCCGATGACCGGTATTTGGCCGCCGGTTGGGATTTGTGCGGGTGTAATAATGCGGAGTTCGGCGCCTGCAAGTTCGTCCTCCGATGAGTTGACCGTCGGATAGGGCGTCCACGGCGGAAGGCCTCTCTCGCTATTACCCCGCGCGGATGATTGTACGATGAACTGGATCAGCCGGCTTTCTGTGTCGCTGTTCGCGGTGTTCGTCCGCACTACATATAATTCATGGTAATCGACCTCGGAAACCTCTATCCATTCCCCGGCGGCAACAGGCTCCGAATCAAGCTCACACAGGTACTGAAATCCCGGTTCGGTGATTACCTTGAATGCGACGTAATCATGGTAAAACGCCCTATTATCCAGACCGTCGACCGTGATTTCTGCGCGGGCCTGTACTGCGATAAGCGCGCCTAATACCAATGATAATCCAAACGCATGCCGAAGTTTAAATTTCATAGAAACATATTACAACAGGATCGATCTAATGTGCATTAAATAAATAGCGACATTAATCAGAATGAACTGTCCTGTGGCGTTAAGGTGTTAAGGTGTTAAGGTGTTGAGGTGTTGAGGTGTTGAGGTGTTGAGGTGTTGAGGTGTTGAGGTGTTGAGGTGTTGAGGTGTTGAGGTGTTGAGGTTTCTGTTGCGCGGAGGAAAAACCCACCCCTACCCCTCCAAGGAGGGGAGCTATACAATGATCCCCTCCACCGGAGGGGATGAAAGGGGTGGGTAATCCAAACCCAGCTCTCCTCCCGGGAGGAGATACAGAGGTGGGTGAGAAGGGACAGGTTCATACACAATGCTCTATCGAAATAGAAATCGCCATCGCTATCGGGATCGAATCCGGTTTGTTGATAAGTTCGGCGTTATTTCGGACGAAGGAAAGTTGTAATAACCTGTCCCTGCGACACAGAGCGGAGAGTGTAAAAACGACAGTTGCTTTTCGTCTGGAATTATGAGGCGATGTAGAGTAAGGAAGAGCGTGAGGTGTTATTTATGAAAAACAAGAGTAATTGGTTATCTTTATTGTTTGTACCGATATTCGGCGTGGGAATGGTTCTGTCCGCATCTTCAATTAATGTACATGGTGACGAAGGAGCGAGCGGTCAGACGACGCTTAGAGTAATGACCTATAATTTACGTTACGCCGGAGCAACCGGGCCTAATTCCTGGTCTTCGAGACGGCCGCTTGTCATCGATTGCATCAAGGGTGTGAGACCGGATGTAATGGGCACTCAAGAGGGATTGTATGAGCAGTTGAAGGATATCGACGTCGGATTGCCGGGTTACGAATGGATAGGCCTCGGCAGGGATGGCGGTAGTCACGGCGAGTTCATGGCGGTTTTTTATCGGACGGACAGGCTCGAGCCTCTTGAGTTCGATCATTTTTGGCTTTCCGACACACCCGAGATAATCGCCTCGAGCACATGGGGGAATTCGAACAGGCGCATGGTGACGTGGGTGCGTTTTATGGATAAAACGAACGGCGGCGAATTCTACTTAATCAATACACACTTCGACCATCGCGTAAGCGAGGCGCGTTTGAAGTCGGCGAAGTTGGTGAAAAAACGGGTTGATGCGCTTGATACGAATTTGCCTGTGTTGCTGGCCGGTGATTTTAATGCCGTTGCCGGCGAGAGCGAACCATATGATGTGCTGGTTTCTCCCGACGGATTCCGCGATCTCTGGGTCGAAGCCGAGCATTGCGTGAATGAGGGACTTAATACGTTTAATGGATTCAGTTTTCCGGCCAAGCGCGATGGGATCAGGATTGACTGGATATTGGGGCGTGGTGGAGTGAAACCGCTGACGGCGCGAACGGTGGATTACGCGGTCGATGAGAAGTATCCAAGCGACCATTTCCCCGTGGTGGTGGACGTAATGCTGGGAGAAGCCGGCGGCCGTTGATAATGCAATCGGCGCATGCTGCGGTTTTTGAATGGCTCGACAATTACTTCGTGCTTGACGCAGGAATACATTATGATTGCATTAGCCGTGATGAAAAAGAACATGTTGGCATTTTTTATGGCGGGCCTTGCATTGTTATTTACGGCAGGATGCGTAAGTACGTTGGACGGGCACATGCGCGCCGGCGTTCCGTTTCTTAAGGACACGATAGAGGGGCGTTATGAGAAACCCGTGGACGAGATATTCGCTGCCGCGAAGAAGGTGCTGGAGTTCAACGGCGCCTTGTACGGTGAGAACACGATCAAAAAGACGCTCGAGGCCAAGGTTGATACTCGAACCGTCTTTGTGAAAATCGACGAGGTCGAACCCGGAATCTCGCGTGTCCGTGTCCAAGTCAGAAATAAAGGCGGCGGAACGGATATCGATCTAGCCAGTGAGATCGAAAAGCAGATTGCGCTTCAATTGAAGTAACGGCAGCGGAGTCTAACGTTTGAGGCCGATGCTCTGCTCGTAATTGCCGAGCTTGACGGATGCGGGCTTGCTACGACCTTTGAGTTCAACATTAAGGAAGGACAACCTTTCACGGGCCCTACCGGCTGCCGCGACGTTCGGATAGAGGTCGATGATTCGATGAAGTGTACGTCGTGCGGCGTCGATGTCGCCCGATATTTTTACCTGGTAATCGGCGAGTTTATTCAACCATTCTACAACTTTGTGAGGCGGCGCGTCGGATTGATTAATGAGGAATTCGAGCTGTTCCGCGGCCAAGTCGACGCGCCCGAATTGATTGACGTAGAGAAGGCAGAGCTGTTCGCGTGTTTCGTCGTCGTCCGGGTTTTCTTCTAATCTCGCTACGAGTTTTTCAGCGGTGCGAACCGGATCTTCCTCTGTCGGCTTCAGTTCGGTGAAGTCGCTGCGCAGGCCGATGCTCTCGTTTTGTTGGGAGACTATGAATTTCTTGGGCGCGGTTTTATTTTTTTCAAAATCCTTTAACTTGGCGAGACGCTGTCGTGCCGCATAGGATTGTTCCGTGCCGGGAAATATCTGCGGTATCCAACCAAGGATGTTCCGGGCGGATTCGATGTCGTCGGCCAATTTGATATGCCAGTCGGCCATTCGGTTAATTGCGTAAGCGATGTTCTTCGGCGTATGATTGCCATGCTGAAGGATCGCTTGTATTGTTTGGTGAGCCGCATCCAAGTTCTTGAGGTTTTCGGCCTGAACTTCCGCTTTGAACATATGCCCACGGAATTCCCTCGGGAATTCCTCGAGAACCTTGTCGATCTCGATGATTGCTTCTTCATAGAACCCGCGCTTCCGTTTGGCTTCGGGGATAGAGTAATTTGGCTCGGGTTCCGCCGCAGTATCGCCGCCTGTGAAGAGGTTTTCAAGCGGTTTGGCCAGTATATCGACAATCGAGCCGGTCCAGATTACGGCCATCATTGCACCGAATGCGGCGGCTGAAACGACACCGAAAATTAGACCAAAGCGATCTCCGGTTCTCATGCTATCAAGGAGGGTAGGCCCTATAAAAAAAACAGCGAAGGCAATCGCCGCCGCTGATGCAATCCATTTGACTATGAGTTTGGGTGGGTCTTCACTGTTTTTCAGTGACCGTATCATCAGCCAGCAAAAGACACCAATCCCCACTGCCATTGATACTATGCCAATTATGTAATCCAGTATCATTTCTTGATAGGTTGTTTTCAGCTTTACTTAAGAAACTTAACATTATTTATGTGGCACGGCAAAGCAAATTTGAGATTATTTAATCCCTGCCGGTAAACTGATCAAACCTATCTCCGGTCAAACCGTACAAAGGTGGTGGTGATATTAGCTGAATTTGTATATCCGATTGCACTTAGGATTTTTCCAAGTCCGAGGCGTCAACCCTTACCGCCGCCGCCTGGCCGATGAAGTCCAAACGGAGCAAGACGACGCTCATCCCGTAGCGTTTTTCGACCCAGCCTTCGATGCCGCTGAGCGGGCCTGATTTAATAAGTACACGCTGGCCTTCGCCTATCTCTGGGGCAAGTTTTATCTCCAGGTCTGTATTCAGCGCGTGCAGGATATCGGTCAGTTGCTGCTCGAATTCCTCCTGATAGGGGACATACAGAAGATTGGCGACGTAGTCGCTTTGAAACACCTTGGTTTTTTGGTATGAGAATAAGCGCAAGAACACATAGCCCGGGAATAAGGGTTTGTTGAAAACGACCGTTTTGCCCCGGTACTTTTTGACGCTTTTATAACATGGAAGAGTGGTTTCGTACCCCTCCCTTTCGCAGTAAGCAACCAATTTCTTTTCGCACCTGGGTTTTGTATGGGCAACGTACCATTGGAGCTCATCCATGATTGTGTTTTCGGTTCTGATAGTTTTCAAGCGATTACTTACACGGCATATATATAATAGAGATAGCCGAACTTTTGAAGTATCAAAAATGGCATGCCCCGTCGTTGTCAAGCCGACAGGACATGCCGGTGTGGATGATGCGGTTAATCAAGGTATGCCGATACGGTTTCTCGGACTTCATCCAGCCATTTGACTCGCTGTTCGTGCGAGCTGACGATTATAGAGGTGAAGTTGCGCCTGGTAACATCCTTTATACCGCATAAACCGAATACGACCTTGAGCCAGAGTGTTTGCAAAGGGTCTCCGTAGACCTCTTCCTCGATTTCATGCGGAGTATTGGAGGTATAGAAGGCGATTCCAAACCTTGCCTTGAGCAGGCCTTCGGGCGTGGCACCACCTTTTCCGTCAGGCACGAATTGATAGGCGCGTCCATTGCGCAGACAGCGATCCGTCCATCCCCTCAAGATTGCCGGTGGCTGACTCCACCAGTTTGGATGCACGATTATAACGCCGTCGGCTCCCTCTATTTCTTGGCAGTGTTTCTCGATTTCCGGCGGTAATTCAGGGTCTTTGTCCAGTTCCGGCGCTGTTAATAGCGGATCAAATCCTTCCGCATACAGGTCGTGGAATAGCGCCTCGTGTCCTTTTGCCTTGATAGTCTCAACAGCCGTATTCGCAATGGCGTGATTGAAACTTCCTACTTTAGGATGCCCTAAGATAACAGAGATCTTCATCATTGATTTCAGGTTTAGTGTTTTCCCAATTTTTAACTACCCTTGTATTCCCTATCTGGATTTTCACAGGATTTCACTGAAATCAACAACCAAAAAGACCGACAATTATCATTTTAGTAAGATTTTCAACCTCATGTAATGTCCGTCCCTACAGTTATGTAGGAACCCGTCCCTACAACTACAGTTCAATTGACACGAGTAATAAACGTTAAAAAACGGCCATATTTCACTGGATTTTTAACACCGGGTTAGTGCCTGTCCCTGCATTTGTTAGTGTCTGTCCCTACATAATTGATGCGGACGAGGATTTGCGATTTGCTCGCGATCGAGGATGTTATTCAACAGAAGGTATTTTATGGGATTAACGGTGTATGGTTTTTTACGGCGGTGGTGCGGTGACAAGTGCGTATTGCCCGGTTGCAAAAAGGCGGGATGCATGTAAAATGAAATCGACTTTAACTCATTAATAAACGAATTTTCGACTATGTTATACGTGAAGGAGACAAGTGGGAGTGTGGATGCGGTTTGCAATCGCCTTGAGGAGGCGGTTAAAGCGCATAATTTCGGTGTAATGGCAATTATCGACCTGCAGGCGAAGATGCGGGATAAGGGTGTGGAATTCAAGAATGAGTGCAGGATTTTCGAGGTATGCAATCCGATAAAGGCCAAAGAGGTTTTGAATCAGATGATGAGCATCTCAACGGCCTTGCCGTGCAGGATTTCGGTGTTTGAGGAGGACGGTGTGATAAAGGTTGCGACAATTCTGCCGACGCAAATGCTTCGTATGTTCGGCGCTGATGAGCTGGAGGAGACCGCCGCCGAGGTGGAGGAGGCGATCAAGGCGATGATAGATGAGGCGGTGCGGAAGTGAGCGCCGATGCCGGAGGCGCTGTGTAAGTTGAAACCCCCGGATTGAGGAGGATACGTCCTCAGAGTGAATCGATGAATTTCCGCATTTTGTCTTCCTGGCGAGCAATTGATTCGACTAATTTGAATTGAGTACGGCAGCGGTCGAGATTATGTCCCGGCCGGTGTACGCGGAAGTAAATATCGCCATTCAGGTAGTCGGCCAGGAACCGGAGGCCGATAGTGAAAGTGATCAGCTTCCCGGCGAACGCGAGGAGTGCTTTTTCCTGTTTTGTGATGAATCCGTTTGCGGCTTCGGTGTAACCGCGGGCGAGGGCCTCGAACATCTTCATGTCCATGTGCACTTTGGAGAGGTCGATTTCGTCTTCTACCGTCGGACTGGTTGTGGTGCGCACCATGTCTCCGAAGTCATAATGGATAAGGCCGGGCATGACTGTATCGAGGTCGATAACGCACATTTGTCGGCCCGATTCCATATCGAGCATGACATTATTGAATTTAGTGTCGTTATGGGTGATACGTTCCGGGATTTTCCCTTTTTTATGGGCGTCGAGGAGTACGTCGACGAGCGGCTCGTTTGCGAGCGCGAAGTCGATTTCTTTTTTTGCATAACGCGCGCGGTTACATTTGTCATTCTGCACCGCTTTGGCAAAGGTATTGAAACGTTTCCTTGAGTTATGAAAATCGGGTATGGTTTCGTTGAGTCGTTTTCCGGGCAGGTCTGAGAGCATTTGCTGGAATTCGCCGAAGGCCTTCCCTGCCTGGAAGGCTTGTTTTGGTGATTGTACGGCCTCGAATGTTTGGACACCTTCCAAAAAGATATAGGTTCGCCAGTAGTCATTCTCGTCGTCCTGGAAGTATGGATTTCCGTCTATGGCGGGGATAACGGTGAGGGTGCGACGTGTTATATCGTTGAAAGTACTATTGGTGAGTTTGGCCCGGAGGTGGCGCGTGACGCGGAGGATGTTATCCATGACCGCCGGTGGGTCTTTGAATACCGACTGATTGATTTTCTGGTGTACGTAGCGAATGACGGCGCCGCCTTGAGAATAAGTAGCTGAATACGTTTCGTTGATGTGGCCGATCTTACACGGTTCGGCGTGGAGTATTTCGCCGTAGATATCGAAATGCCGTGAAATATCTCGTATCTTGGATTCTTCGTAATAAGCCATGATATCGGGATATTGCCGCGAAATCTTCCCGGGGGCAATAATTTTCAGCGAATGAATAATCTATGAAGGCATTGGATTCAGCAGAAACTGATAAGGAGCCGCTCGAGGTATTTGGACAACTTCCGTGCGACCGATTCGGCGCGGATGCCGAAGGCTATCAGGTTTTTTATACTGCTGGGGTTGTTAAGGATGTCCAGCGCGATACCGCGGTAATTGAGATTGAATTCGTCCGTTTTGTGTTTATTGAAATCGAGCGGAAGGTTCTCATTTGCCGTATCGAGAATAGCGCGGATGTTAGCCGAAGGTATATTATTGTCCTTGCAGATTCGGCGGATTACGGCGGATTCCATATCAACGGCATCCGCGCCGGAGGCGTAGTGAAGTTTGTGCTTGGCTTCGGAACTAGTGATTATCCAGTCGATCGAGCTGAATTCGGCGTGGACGCCTCCAAGTTGCTGGAGGCGGTCGGAAATGGCGAGTGCCGGGTCGGCATCATATACAATACAGCCTGAGCGCAGACTCGGATTGAGTCCGCCGGCGAAGCCGCAGCTTAGCACCATAGTAGGACTTGATCGGCTGAGGGCGTGCAACAAGTGTTTCTCGGCGTTGCTTGCGCCCATGCCGGTGAGGCATGTAGAGATATTATTGGAGCGGCGGGCGAATGCGGAAAAAGGCCTCAGTTCCTGTTTGACCGCGAAGCAGACGAGGATGCGATGTGGGGGGTGTGAGGCGGCTTGTGGCATTATGGGTTACCGCTTACTTGCGTTCTTACGCTGAGCGATGCGGGTTGAATCGGTTTTCCGGGACGGAGATTTCTTGAGTTTCATGTGGCCGTTTCCCTTGGTCAGTCTTTGATTGAGGATTCTCCTGTAGGTGGCGAGCGCAAGGAGCGGCCAACTATTTCTGTACATATCGTATTTCAAATAAAAGACCTTGGGGAATCCCGTGCCCGTGGTTTCGTATTCAGTCCACGTCCCGTCATCATTTTGTGTGCGGACGAGGTGTTCGACGCCTTTGATCAAAGCCGGGTTGAACGGATCATCAAATGCGCAAAGGCCCATTACTGCCCAGGCGGTTTGAGATGGAGTGCTTGGTCCTTTGCCCTTGAATACGGGGTCATCGTAGGTATCGCAACGTTCGCCCCATCCGCCGTCATCGTTCTGGACGCTTTCCAGCCAGGTCTCGGCCTTTTGAATCCAGTCCTGGGACATATCGATACCTATGGCGCGGAGCCCGCGAAGCACCTGCCAGGTGCCGTAGATATAATTCACGCCCCAGCGTCCATACCATGAGCCGTCGGATTCCTGTTCTTGGCGTATGAATTCAAGTGCTTTGCGGACTTGTGGATTCGATTTGTCAAATCCTTCATAGCCGAGGAGTTCGAGGATTCTTGCGGTGATATCGGCGCACTCCGGGTCCAGCATGGCGTTATGGTCGGCGAACGGGACTTTTTCGAGAACGTTCTTAGTGCAGTCTTTGTCAAAGGCGGCCCAGCCACCGTCTTTGCATTGGAAGGTGAGCATCCAGTTCAAGCCCCGGGCGAAACATTCGTCCCTATTCCGTGGGTTGCCGGTTTTAACCAGCCGCAGCGCGAGAAGCACCATGGCTGTGTCGTCGATGTCAGGGTTCCACTTATTTTCGAATTCGAATACCCAGCCACTTGGTTCGACATCAACCGGATTCTTGTAATACCAATCGCCTCTGAACCTGATTTCTTTTTGTATGAGCCATTCTGTGGCTTTATTGATCAATGGATGGTCTTCGGGGATACCCGATTCGCGCAGTGCAATGGCTACAATGGCGGTATCCCATACGGGTGAGAGGCAGGGTTCGATACGAACGCTTGATTCTGTTTCATGCTCGAGGTTTTTGAGTTCTTTTTCGGCGCGTAGTACTTGCGGGTGGTCGTCCGGATACCCGAGCGCTTTTAGTGCGATAAGTGAGTTCAGCATTGCCGGGAATATCGCGGCGAGGCCGTTTGAGCCTTCAAAGCGTTCGAGCATCCATTTTTCCGCTTTTTGCAGCGCCAATTTACGGAAGGGTCTGAGTTTATAATTCTCGACGAACTTGTGGAGCTTATCCAGCCAGAGGAAGAAGTTTCGCCATGTGAATAGCTCGGGGTCCGATGGCAGTCTGAGGTCGCGCTGGTGTATGCCCTCGGGGAATAACTCGTCGATCGAAAAGCCGGGGTTCGGCTTTCTCGTCGGTTTGAAATGGTTGATGATGGCCAGCGGCACGAGCATTGCGCGGCTCCAGTTGCTCATTTCGTTGAAATTTACGTGGAACCATTTACCGATGAGCAGAATCTCACATGGGATGGTGGGTACGTAATCCCACGGGTATAGGCCGAGCAGGGCGAGGTAGAGCTTGGAGAAAGTGTTCATCCGGGGAATACCACCGAGGCTGAGCGCCGTGGCGCGCGCCTTGAGCATGTTTGAATCCGTTTCGGGGATGCCGGCAAGCTTGAGCGCAAGATATGCTTTAATAGTAGCGTTAACCTCTGATGGGCCGCCATAGTAGATGTTCCATCCGCCGTCGGGCAGCTGAAGTGAAAGTATATGGTTGACCGCCTTGCGCTGCCATTCCTGATCCACCTTTCCGTTCCAGTGGTGGTAGGCGATCATGTCCGCAACGAGCGTGACGTCCACGACTAATTCGCCGATCCAATAGCCTTCTTCTGTTTGCGTATGGAGCAGGTACTCTTGGGAGCGGTGGATCGCCGTTTCCAACGCGCCGCGGTCGGGAATCCTATTTTTTATTCCTCCGGATTTTTTATTGGTGTCTTCCAAAGCGGAACTCTCAGACATGGATAATTAATATTACTTATTGTTTATTATGTATTATTCTTTTGTAGATTCATGTTCTATAGATGTGAGAATCTTCACCATTAAAATCCTGAAATAAATACTTACACCGGATGTCGCGGTTGCCGGTTTTTCCCCCCGCAATAAATATTAATGCTAAAACTGTTTCTCAAAATGGTTTGGATTCCTGTGCTTGGAATCATGCCAATACGATCTGGTATGATGCGGCGGTTTTTTCGTTTCCAGGACATCCTTACCCATTAATTTCAAGGCCCAACCGAGCGGCGTCAGGATAATCACGAAGATTATGGTAAGTATTATTCCCCCCATGATGTGACCGATGTGAAAGCTGGCAGTCATTCCCGATCGATAAAGCCAACGGAACCATTGCGGCTTTATCGCGGAAAAACCGATCATCACCGCTGCAATGGCAAATACGGCCAGCGCCGACCATTTACCAATGTGATCTCTTTGGAAAAGCACAAAATCAATCACCAGCGCCATTACGCCTAGGACGATAGTGAATTTGCGCCATTCTTTCGGATCTTCTTTCAGCTTCGGACGCATTGCAGTTATAATTTAATCGATCGCTTTAGAAATGACAACTGCATATTCACGCCGCCGTGAAAATCGGCTCTGGAAGTTTAGGGGTTCACACGGCTGCTAAATTGGCAAAAATGCCCGATAAACCCTTTTCGAATGCGATTTGTAATAGCCTGTCCCTAACCATTCCCCCGGAGCGCGACTGTGTTTGTCGGTAGAGTCTATCCCTACATAGCTGGAACGCCCGGTTTGAAGGTATGGGTAGGAAAGGCGAAAGAGCCGAATGTATTTTGTTGTGACGACATAGGGGCCCAATAAAAACCTTGTTAAACGCAGTGAATAACTTAGATTTCCCTTATTATGTCCGGGACTGATTTGCGCGAAGAATCTTTTGCAGAGCCGGTGATAGAGGTGTCGAATTTGACCAAGACATTCGGTGTGCAGAAGGCGCTGGATGATATATGCTTGAGCGTACCCGCCGGGGCAATAGGCCTGCTCGGCCCCAACGGCGCCGGCAAGACAACTTTCATGAAGTGCCTATTACAATTGTTACCGTCGGACGGTGGCACGGCGCGGTTATTGTCCCGTGATCTCAAGAAGGAGGGACGCGAGATTCGGAAACTGGTTGGGTATACGCCTGAGGAGGATTGTCACGTGCCGGGGATGGTCGGATGCGAGTATGTCACCTATTGCGCGCAGTTATGCGGACTCCCATTCCGTGCGGCGCGGCAGCGGGCGCACGAGATGCTGGATTTTGTGGGTATGGGTCAGGAGCGGTATCGGAAGGTCGAGACGTATTCGACCGGAATGAAGCAGCGCTTGAAGCTTGCGCAGGCCATTGTGCATGATCCGAAGATAGTGTTTCTGGACGAGCCGACGAATGGATTGGACCCGCGCGGGCAGGTGCAAGTGCTTGATTTGATCCAGAGTTTATGGAGGCGTCAAGGGATAACGGTCGTGTTGTCATCACATTTGTTGCATGATGTCGACAGGATTTGCGACCGCATAATCGTAATAGCGCGGGGACGTGTGCTTGTCCATGACAGGCTCGAGGCATTGAAGGCGCGACGAAAGGGTGTGGTTGAGGTAGTCATGCCGGATGGGGCGGGCGACTTGGTCGGCGCCTGCTCAGAGCGTGGATGGCCTGCCGAGTTGTTGCCTAACGGGCGTGTCCGAGTCGAGCATGAAGGAGAGAGTCTGAACGCGTTATTGTCGCTAATGAGAGGGCGTGGCCTGACGCCGATTGAACTGATACCGAGCCCGAATGCGCTTGAAGAAGTGTTCGTGAAGGCGCTGGAGATGTCGCATGAGTCAAATTGACGTACATTACAGACACTACGACGGCGGATACCGCGGGATTTGGATGCGGCGGTGTACAATTGCGTCGGCCGGTCTACGGTCTTGCTTGGGGAATCGATGGATGCGGTATTTGATAGCCTTGAGCTGGAGCGGCGCTCTGGCGATGGTGGGGGTGATTTTTCTGCTGGGACAGCTGCTTATCGAGGACAGCATAGTGTTTACCTGGTTGGAGGAGCTTGGGCCGCAGTTGCAGAATTTTGCGGGCGCGCTGGTGACGTGGTTAATTGAGCATCCGGAGATTTCGGTGCGGACGACGTATAACCTGCTGTTTTATTTCTTTTCCACGATGATCTCGGGATTGAGCTTTATCGCGGTGGCGATGGTAATACCGCATTTGATAACGCGTGATCTCTCGAGTAACGCTATTGTAATTTACGCATCCAAGGCGGTCGGGAGGCTGGACTACCTTCTTGGGAAGCTCGGTACCGTACTGGTAGTGTTGTGTCTGACATGGTTCTTACCGTTGATTGCGGCATGGTTTTTCGGGAATTTACTTGCGCCGGACTGGGGTTTCTTTTGGCATTCGCGCACGGCGTTGTTGAAGGTGTTTTTATATGTGGGCGGGAGTATCCTGTTTCTCGGATTAGTTTCGCTGGGCGTCTCCGCTGTATCCAGCAAAGAAAAGACATGTGTGGGACTCTGGTTATTTATTTGGTTGTTTGGGAACGCGCTTGTGCCACTGAGCATGGCGACCAAGCCATGGTTGAAGTTTTTCAGTTTCAGTTATAATCTGGATCAGGTCGCCTTGTCGGTGTTTCGTTTGAACTCGGAACTCGAATTGGCGCAGGCGAATGTGCCGGTGCTCGGCCGGATGTTGCGTGGGATTTCCTCAAGGACCGAGGAGGCTTGGGCGAATCCAGAAATTCAGGGGGCGCTCATTGGATTGTCCATTATGATACTGATTAGCGCATGGATCGTGTGGATTAAGGTTAAACCGGAATGAAATCCGTTATTGAAGCAAAGGAATTGAGTCGTTGGTATGGAATCGTCATGGGGCTGAACCATGTCAGCTTCGATATCGGCGGGGGATTGACCGGGCTCGTGGGCCCCAACGGCGCCGGTAAGAGTACGCTGATCCAGATAATAACAGGTCAGATTCAGCCGAGCTCGGGCAGCCTTACGGTCTTCGGCGAGAGGCCGTGGAACAATCCATCCGTGCTCCGGCGGATTGGATACTGTCCGGAGAGTACCGCCGTTGCGCGGGACTTACGTCCATTCGAGTGGCTCAGAGGATTGGGCATGATCTCCGGGTGGTCGTCGAAGGACTCCGCCGCCTCGGCCGAGCGTGTGTTGGAGATGGTGCGATTGCCTAGAGTGCATTGGAACAAGAGATTGGCGCAATACTCAAAAGGTATGCGGCAGCGGGTCAAGCTTGCGCAGGCGCTGCTGCACGAGCCGGAATTATTGGTTCTGGACGAGCCTTTGAATGGATTAGACCCGATGGGCAGGCAGGAAATGGGGCGGTTATTCAAGGACTTATGCAGCCAAGGCGTGAGCATTGTCATCTCCAGTCATATACTCGAGGAGCTTGAATCCCTTTGCAAATGGTTCCTGATGTTGAATTGGGGACGGGTTGTGGCATCGGGTACGCGTGATGCCATACAATCGGGCAGCAGACGTTGGGACGAACAATTATTGGTCAGGTGTGATCGGCCGGAAAGGCTTGCGCGATGTTTGTTTGATGAAGAATTACTGCGTGGATTCTATCTCGAACCCGGTAATGGCGCGGTTTCTTTTCATATAAAGGAACCCGAAGAGTTTTATGAGAATTGGCTGAACATCCTCGAGCGCAGCGGTGTGACCGTTTACGAAATCCGGAGCGGCACGCGTTCGCTATCGAGTATCTTTGCGAAGGTAACCGAATGAACGACGAGACTCCAAGACCGGCGATGCACAACGGCGGTTCCGGGATGAGACCGGGATTCAATCGGCTTCTGGGCGGGGTTTGGCTGATGACGTGGCGGTCGGAACTCATACCAAGGCGGGTGCCGTTGCTGATCCTTATTATATGCGCTCTGCCTGGGCTTGTTTATGCCACCGTGAATCCGGGCGATACGCGTCAGTTTTATAAATGGCTGATCGATATGTACTTCCTGCTCATTCTACCTCTGTATTGCCTGATGCAGTTCGGCGCGATGATACGTGATGAAGTCCAAGAAGGTACGCTGGGCTTTCTAATCAGCCGCCCCGCGAAAAGATGGTCGATATTCTTAAGCAAGTATGTCTGCCGGATATTAATGGTGGAGATTATAGCCGGAGTGAATCTCGTTTTATTGTTCGCTGTCGGCTGGTTGCGGGACATACAAGGTGTTATTGCCGTACTACCCGCTTTTCTTGCGATTCAGGTAATTGCGGTGCCGGTTTGGGGCGCGATCAGTTCACTATTCGGGCTTATTCATAAAAAGTACCTTGTATTGGGGATTGTTTACGGTTTTGTAGTTGAATTCGGCATCGGCCGAATCCCCGGAAATATAAACACACTATCTCTGATCAGGCAGTTCAAGACGATTCTAGCCCAATTGAAGCCGGTTCGTGAGTTTTTCGAGTGGTCGGCCGAAGGTATGGGAATCGCGCTGTTGGTATTGGCTTGCGCGACTGTGGTTTACCTGGCCGCCGGCGTGATCCTGTTCGTGTTGAAAGAATATACAACGAGCGACGAGGTGGGGAAGTAGTCGATGGGTGTTTCTAATCGACATTGCATGGATAATCGGTTTTAATCCTTGCGTATGAGAAGCGATCGCCGAATCAGGATGGGAATACTCGGTTCCGGGAAAGGCTCGAACATGGAGTCGATCGTCGAGGGGTGTTCGGCCGGCAGCATCCCCGCAGAGCCTGTTATTGTCCTGAGCGATGTAGCCGATGCGCCTATTCTGGAACGTGCGCGTAGTTATGGTATTCGCGCCGAGTACATCGAACCGGGCGAGTTCCGGACAAAGCTGTCTCCGGAAATCGAAGGGACTTATGTTGAGGCATTGAAGAATGCGCAGGTTGATTATGTAGTGCTGGCGGGATTCATGCGGGTGCTCAAGAATGTCTTTATTTCGGCGTTCCCACAACGAATAATCAATATACATCCTTCGTTGTTACCCGCTTTTCCAGGGCTTGCCGCATGGAAACAAGCGCTTGATTACGGCGTTAAATACACCGGGTGCACCGTCCATTTTGTCGATGAAGGCGTTGATTCGGGCCCGATATTAGGGCAGGAGGTCGTGCCGGTTATGCCGGACGATACGCATGAGACTTTACACGGCAGGATTCAAGCAGCCGAGCACCGCTTGTACCCGGCGGTTATAACTGCGCTTGCGCGAAAAAAGGTGGTTGTGGAAGGCCGGCGAGTGCGGTTTTCGTATGACGCATGATGCCCCGAAAACTCAGGATTCGCCTACCGGTTTGAGGATTTGGTGGAATATTACGGTCATTTTTATGACCAAGGGTTGAAATAGTGTGGGCGGATGTAGAAATTGCTCGCATTTTTTTGGTATTCATGGCACTTGAATCCGTTTGCGCTTTTGTGCAATGCTTGTAACCCGAATTTGGATGATGTTATCGAGGAAATACGACTGAATGAGTAGTGAGAGGATATTGAGATTCGGATTGCCCAAGGGCAGCCTTCAGACGGCGGCCATTGAGAAAATGGCCAAGGCCGGTTATAATATTCGTGCCTCCAGTAGATCGTATAAGCCGTACGTGGACGACGCGGAGCTCGATGTGCGGCTGTTCCGGGCACAGGAGATCAGCCGTTATGTCGATCACGGATACCTGGACAGCGGTCTGACCGGTTACGACTGGATTTGCGAAAATGCATCCGATGTCCACGAGATAGGCGAGTTCATATTCAGCAAGGCGACCAGTCAACCTGCCCGTTGGGTGCTGGCCGTACCGGATGACTCGCCGGTCAAAAGCGTCAAGGATTTGCAGGGTAAGCGTATTGCCACGGAGGTCGTTAATCTTACGCGAAAGTACCTCGATGAACACGGTGTACAGGCCGAGGTTGAATTCTCATGGGGCGCGACCGAGTTGAAGGCGCACGAGTTGGTGGACGCGATCGTAGAGCTTACTGAAACAGGGAACTCGCTGAAGGCGAATAAATTAAGGATTGTGGATACTCTGCTTTCATCGACACCCCGGCTCATTGCAAATAAAGAATCCTGGCAAAATCAGTGGAAAAGGTCTAAATTGGAGAACTTGGCTCTTCTCTTGAGAGGAGCGCTGGAAGCGGAAAGAAAGGTGGGGATCAAGATGAACATCGCAAAGGATAATCTTGATGCCCTCCTGAAGAGACTTCCCGCACTCAGGAATCCTACGGTTTCCAATTTGAGCCTGGAAGGATGGGTGGCCGTCGAAACTATAATCGACGAGCACGTGGTAAGAGAAATAATTCCGCAACTCAAAGCGGCGGGGGCCGAAGGAATAATCGAGTACCCGCTCAATAAAGTAGTTTATTAATAAGATCGAGAAAAAATATGGGATCCTTAAAGAAACGTCGTAAGGCTAAAATCAATAATCACAAACGCCGGAAGAAGATGCGGGCTAACCGCCACAAGAAACGTACCTGGCAGAAATAATGCCGTTGCGTTAGACCATGTGGCCGTGAACGTTCGACAGCGTTACTTACCATGCCCGCACTCAGTTTCATCATGAGAACTGGTGTAAGCAAGTCAGGTGTCCGTAACCTCGCATTGGTGTGTGTAGTGGCGCTGCTCAGCGGATGCTTCGCATCCCCGAATACCGCCCGTTACGCCAGCAGTACTCGGGATATGCCGATAACACATGTTTCCGGGGAGGACGACCGTAGTGCCGATGCCGACCGGCGCCCGAACAGAGAAAGCCGGGTCAAGGCAGTCGCGCATTTCGCCACCGGGTTGATACACAAAATGAATCAACAACCCGAACGGGCGGTCGAAGAGTACGTCAAGTCCCTGGAATATGATCCGGTCAACGAACCGCTGCTCCTCGAGGTGGCGAGTACGATGATACGTTCCGGCCGCGTCGAGGAGGGACGCGACATCCTTAAACGAGCATTGGACAAGCGGGATGATGTTTCCGGGCATGTTTTCTATCTGCTTTCCGTTGCGTCACTCGAGCTGGGTGAGGTCGATACAGCCGCTTCTTACGGCGAAAAGGCCTTGGATAAAAATCCTGGTTTTTTCGAGGGGTATCGTCACCTGGCCGGTATCTATATGGAACAAGATCAACCCGATAAGGCGCTGGAAATCCTGGATAAAGCGGCCGAGCGGGAATCCGAAGACCCGTTGTTCTACATTAATCTCGCGGAGGTTTATTCGAATTACTCTGCTTTTCTTGAATTGTCTTCCGGGGATGTACAAAAACGCGTGGTGAAATTGCTCGACCGCGCCCGGGGACTCGAACCCAAGAATCCCATCGTGTTGCAGGAGCTCGCCGATGCCTACATGTCTGCGGGCGAGTTCAAGGCCGCAGTCGCACATTACAAGCAGTTGAAGGAAATGATGCCGAATGAGGCCGTTATGCAGCTTAAACTGGCCGACGCGTACATCCGGCAAGGCGATAAAACAAACGCCATAAGCGAACTCGAGTCGTTGGTCGATCGAAATCCATCGGACCCCACAAAACGCGCGTATTACTTGCTGGGAAGCCTATACGCCGAGCAGGATGAACTCGAGAAGGCGGAAATCAATCTCGAACAGGCCCTAATCGTGAATCCGGAACTGGAACAGGCATACATAAAATTGGCCGGTATACGCTTGAACCTCGGAAAAGCCGAAGCCGCAGTTCAAATACTGGAAAAGGCGTCCGATAAGTTCCCGCGGAATTTTTTTGTTGAATACTATATGGGTTTGGCCTTGAACCAACTAGAGGAGTTCAATAAGGCTACCGAGCATTTCACCGCCGCCGAGGTTATCGCCGATACCAGTCGGCCGGAGCTGATGAATGCTTATTTCTACTTCAATTTCGGCGTTGCCCTGGAACGCAGCAAACAATTCGACCGCGCCGCCGAATACTTCAAAACCAGCCTCGAGCTTGCGCCCGATAACGTCGAAGCAATGAATTACCTCGGTTATATGTGGGCAGACCAGGAGGTTAATCTCAAGGAAGCCCGGGAACTTATCGAAAAAGCGGTCGTGCAAGAGCCGAAAAACAGCGCTTTCCTGGACAGTCTCGGCTGGGTGCGTTTTAAACTCGGTCATACCGATAAGGCACTGGAGCAATTGCTTGAAGCGGCGGAGTTGTCCGAAGAAGATGATCCCGTTATCTACGATCACCTCGGAGAAGTGTATAAGGCACTCGGGCAGACATCCAAGGCCGCCGAATGCTGGCGGAAATCCCTTCGAATACAATCCGATCCGGAGATCGAAAAGAAGCTTAAACAGGTATCTCCGCAAGAACATAAAGCGGCCGAGTAAATAAATAAACCGGTGTGAATAATTACTCCTATATGCTCGTCCGGACAGCTGCGCTTCTCGAATTCTGAGCTTCGCGCCATTAGTTCGGATACGGCATCGGTTATCAATAGAAAATGATATCAAAAAAACCTTGGAATCTTGAACATGCGCTCTTCGTCGTTTGCCTGAGCTTCATCGGAATGGGACTGGGCGCGTACCTGTCCTCATTTCTGCAAAGATACCAAGACGGATTCCATGCCAACGACATCGAACTGCTGCAATTCTCTGTTAGTATCATTGCCTTCCATGGCGTCGGCGTTGTCGGTGTCTTCTATGTGCTGAGGGAGTGCCGAATCGGTTGGAACGCCGCGTTCGGCTTCTGTAAAAACCGGATTCCGAAGGCACTGAAGTTTGGCGCACTGACTGCAATATTGGTGCTGCCGGTTGTGTGGGGGCTGCATGTCTTGTCCAGTTACCTGATTGTTAAGCTAAGCGGTTACTCCGAGCCGCAGACATCGGTGGTGATGTTTCAGGAATCGTCTTCGTTACGCAATTTGGTGGTCTACGGATTTTGTTCCATCGCGATAGCACCAGTCATCGAAGAACTAGTTTTCCGTGGCGTCTTCTATACGGCATTTAAACAAGCCACTTCGCAGGTGAATGCATTGATCCTCGTTTCCCTGTTATTCGCTATATCACACGGGAATCTCGCTTCGTCCCTCCCGCTTTTTGTGTTGTCGTTGGCTTTTATTTGGGTTTA
>JAIPKD010000034.1 GCA_021733835.1 Verrucomicrobiota bacterium | reverse complement strand
AAGCATATTCAATTGACGGCTGACCTGGACTTTGTTGGAGCAGAGATTGAGCCGATTGCAGGATTAGGGTCATTTACAGGGGAGTTTGACGGTAATGGACATGTTATTAGTAAGGGGCAGATTAACAAAACTAACAGCAGTCAAATTGGAGTATTTCGACAAGTGGGAGAAGGTGGTGAGATCAGAAATCTGGGAGTGGAAGAAATCAATGTGTCGGGAGATGATTATGTTGGCGGCCTGGTGGGGTGGAACGAAGGCACGATCACCTCCTGTTACGCGACTGGTGCGGTGTCGGGCGGTTGGAATATCGGCGGCTTGGTGGGGTCTAGCGTTGGCACGATCACCTCCTGCTACGCGACGGGAACGGTGTCAGGGGAAGGTAATCATGTCGGCGGCCTGGTGGGTAGGAACTACCATGGCACGATCACCTCCTGCTACGCGACGGAGACGGTGTCGGGAGATTATTATGTCGGCGGCTTAGTGGGGTCTAGCGTTGGCACGATCACCTCCTGCTATGCAACGGGGGCGGTGTCGGGAGATGATTATGTCGGCGGCCTGGTGGGATACACTAGTTATGGCACGATCACCTCCTGCTATGCAACGGGGGTCGTGTCAGGGAGTTCGTATGTCGGCGGCCTGGTGGGTAGGAACTACCATGGCACGATCACCTCCTGTTATTGGGATATTAGTACCAGCGGCGTTATCGGCTCGGCCGGCGGTGAGGGCCGGACTACTGATCAGATGACCTACCCGTATTCATCCGATACTTATGTGGATTGGGACTTTGAAGAGACGTGGGTGGCAGATGTTGATGGGCAAAATGGCGGTTATCCATATCTACAGTCAGTACCGCTGGAACCGGCTGTTGTTTTACCGGAGCTTCAGATACTCCAAATATTGCCTGACGGCACCGTGGAGTTGAGTCTTGATGCGCAGGCGGGGAGTCAGTACGAAATACAGGCCGGCCCGGATTTAAATACATGGACGGCGATCACAAATATCACGGCTACAAATGCCACGACGATTTTTGTCGATCCTGCTGCGTCGGGGAATGATCGAAGGTTCTACCGTGCTGTTGTGCCGTAAAGAATACAGAAATATTACGTCCCTAAAGGGTGATAAGCTGTTGAGCTGTTGAGTGGTCTGAGATCAGGATCAGTCGCAGCGGCTTCGAATGCTATGGCTCTATTCGATTTCCGGGGGCAACGGCTTTTAGAGACTGCTGCGGCTGGCTTTCAGCACAGCCGCGCTCCGATGGGACTTAATGGATTTGTGTGGCGGATGTGACTATAAATATTTTGCCCCTAACAGGGCAAGACATGAGCAACCTCTTGCCAAAAACGCGGAGGACGCAGAGATGTTTTGATTTCGTCTTCGTTCACGTACACGTTCCCGTTCTCGTTCACGATTTCCGTGATTGGTTTCGGTCATTTCTAATTCGGTGATTCGGATTTGTTTCGTGCTTAGGATATTTTTAACTCAGTCCTTTTCCTTTCACAGTTCACAGTTCACAGTTCACAGTTCACAGTTCACAGTTCACAGTTCACAGTTCACAGTTCACAGTTCACAGTTCACAGTTCACAGTTCACAGTTCCGGAGATTGCGCTCGCGATATTTTGTTTTTATTATTTGCTGAATACCAGAATAGATAAGAGAATGCCGATATGAACACAACAGGTAAATGTAATTTGATTTCACGTAGGGAATTTACGAAAAAGCTAGGCCTCGGCGTAGCAGCTGTAACTACATTACGTAGTTTATCCGGCGAGGCTGTGCCGGATAAAGGGCTTGTAGGCTCGAACATATACGGATGGAGCCAGTATTACGGACGCGATGGCCTGGATGTAAATAAGCATATCGACGAAGTACTAACCAAGCTCGAAAAGGGCGGGTACGATTATCTTGAGAACTTCCTGGACTGGTCGAGCCCGGAGAAGAATGCAGCATTTGCCGGGAAATTGAAGGATCACGGCATGCGCCCTGTCAGCCTGTATACGGGCGGACGCTTTCACGAGTCCGATAGCGCCGGCGAGAATGTGAAGCGCCTATTGGATATAGCGTCCGTGTGCTCGGATGCCGGCTTCAGGATTCTTGTTTGCAATCCTGATCCGATCGACAGGGAGAAGACCGACAAGGAGCTTGATACCCAGGCCGCGGCGTTGAATGAGCTGGGCGCCGGTCTTAATAAGCTGGGGATGCGACTGGGTATCCATCATCATACGCCGGCCATGGAGAATAAGGCGCGCGAGTTTCATTGGAATTTCAAAAATACTGATTCGCGTTATGTCGGTTTCTGCATAGACGTACACTGGATGTACAGGGGAGGTATGGCGCCGATGAAGGCATTAGAGCAGTATGGTGACAGGGTCGTGAGCTGGCACCTCAGGCAGAGTAGGGACGGGGTTTGGTATGAGGTGTTGGCGGAGGGTGATATTGACTTTAAGGCGCTTGCCGGGTATCAGCGTAAGCATGGACTCCCGCGGATTTTCACCGTCGAACTCGCGCTGGAAAACGACACTGAAATCACGAGGTCCGCCTTCGAAAACCACAAGATCAGCCGCCAATACGTTAAGGAAGTCTTCGGTGTTTGACGGTTGGTAATTATTTTTAGCTGTGGCAAGCGCCGGCTGCGGCTGCCTTGCATATCTTTTCGAAGCCCGGGAAGTTCCATTCCCGAGGGAACCCGATACACTGAGGTGGTTTGACGGGGTGTATGATACAGCGGTTGTCCTCGAGAAAGATACACTCAACGCCGCGTTTTTCCTTTAGGACAAGCCCCCTGCGGTCGCGCCGTAATTTGGTGTAATCATGGATGAACTCCCTTTCGGTGATTCCAAGAAACTCGGCGATGGCTGAGATGGACTTTTCATCAAGGCGGACATGACCGGGCAATCTGCAGCACGCACCGCATTGACGGCAGGAGAAGTCATCGGTCATTGCTGTTTCCGGGCTGCTCAATAGATGTAATGTTCGACGAAGTAATTGAATTTTTCGAAATTCTCCTTGGTGAATTCTCTGCTGACCGTGTCGTTTTCGCCTTTTATTTTTAAGGTCACCGTCGAGGCGTTTGCGATGGTCATGAGGTCACGCGCCCTGGCGATATAGATGGCGTTTTCGACGCAATTACCTTCCTTGTTGTGGTCGCGTGATTGGCTGCTGCCGGGGCCGATGAAAGTCATTACTTCGCCGTCGGCCTGGATTTCGAGGGTGCGTCCGCTGGGGATATTCAGGAAACCGATCCCCGGGCGTGCCTCGTAGTGTACTTCCAGATAGTAATCCGAAAGAGAAGAGGGCGTGTCGATGCTCGAGGCGTTGAGCCAAATAGCGCGACCAGGGTCCGATTCGTCGGGGATCAGATTGTTCGTCATGGTGTGCAATTTCTCACCCTTAAAATGGTCTTTGTAGGTGATGAAATCCGCATCCTTAATAGCGCATCCGGTAAGGAAGAGCGCCAGGGCCGCAATTGAAATAATTCCAAATTTCGTATTCATGCCGTATCTCCGAGTAGTTTAGAGTTTATTTTTAACTGTTAAAATTGTATCAGATCACCAAGACTTTAAAATAATAAATTAACGCATTCATTTTGATTGTTCCAGCGGAGGCGAGGTTTTTGTCCCCGGTGCAGCGCCGAGGCCGAGAAAGACCGCTCGCGTATTCGGAAATAAGCTGATTCGGACTGATGCGAAAGCCCGGAAAAAAGAAGAAAAATCGGAAACTCAGCCGCGCAGGCGACCTCTACTATTGGGTGCTGACGGTTATTGCCCTGACTTTTTTGTGTTGGCTGGGATACGAGGCGATGCAGATACGCCCGCCTATGTCGGCCGCCAATGGTAATGGCATTTATCCGGTCGAGGCGGAATCGAATTCGAAGCCGGTGGAAGTAAATACGATTAACGGCGGATCGATTTCGCAAATGACCCGCGAGTCGGGAGTCGATGAAAATGTTTCAAGCACGGACATGAATTTATCGAGAGACGGAACTGCGTTGCCGGAGCAACGGGATACCCGTGCCGAGGTCTTACGGCCTGTTGGTACCACCTTTGAGGCGCAATTGGCGTTGGACAGGCAAGGGCTGTCGCCCGGCTCGATCGACGGTGTAATGGGGCCGCAGACCGCGGCGGCGATTTCGGCGTTTCAGTTGAAATCCGGACTGGCGCCCAGTGGGACTTTGAATTCGCGTACAAGAGAACGGTTGTTGATCAGCGAGCCATTATACACGAATTATGTGATTACACCCGAGGATATTGGAGGGCTTTGCGACGTTCCCGACACGTGGCTCGGCAAGTCTCAGATGGAGTTTCTTGGTTACGAGACGGTTCTTGAAATGGTAGCCGAGAAATTTCACGCCGACCCTGATTTTATTCGGTCGCTCAATCCGGATATAGATTGGAAAACGCCGGCTCCCGGCGCGCGGATTAAGGCGCCGATAACCTCAATTCCGGCTGCGCCTGTTGATCCTGCGTTCATTAAGATAAACCTTGGACGACGGCAGCTTCGGGTTTACGACGATAACACAAACCTGTTGGCGCATTTCCCGTGCAGCATCGGCGCAAGCGTCGAGAAACGCCCCGTTGGAACTTTGCGGATTGAGACGGCCGCTGAGAATCCGAATTATCGGTTTGATCCGGACATCTTCCCCGAGTCCGCCGAGGCCCGGCGGCTGGATCGAGTCTTAATGATACCACCCGGGCCCAATAATCCCGTGGGAGTCGCTTGGATAGGATTGAATAGGCCCGGCTACGGCATTCACGGCACTCCGGCGCCGGAAAATGTCGGGCGAACCGAGTCGCACGGCTGCTTCAGGTTGTCCAACTGGAATGCTCGGTTTCTGCTGCGCATGGCGCGAAAGGGTATGCCTGTTGTGATTGAAGAATGAATGACTTCCATTACCACGGAGCCGACGCCAATGAATATTCCATACCTGAGACCGCGCTTGGTGGTTTCGTTGATAATAGTGACATTTGTCGGCCCCGCCGGAATCGATACAAGGAATCCGCTCAGGAATCCGGCTGTCCCGGATAGGATTAGTGACAGCATCTCGGGCATTGCATCAGCTTTCGGTATTCTCGTCTTCCGAATTATCCCCTTGCCACGCTTCTTCTTCTATTTCATACCTGAGTTTTTGAGATAATCTCGTCCGAATAAGCCCATAAACAAGGTACGCAGTGAAGGCAAGAGGAAGAATGATGGGAAGTATCTTATTCCTGAGAATAAAAAGGAAACCGATGAATATGACCGTGATCACCATCTTGGTGAATGTCCTCTGGGTACGCCAGTCTATGCTCTTGAAACTGGGATACTTGACTTCGCTGACCATCATTACCGAAAGGAAAAGCATGATGACGGGAAGGATAAAGCGCCAGTTCCCGGTGGCAAACCCCTTTTCATCCCACCACATTAGAAACATCGTTAATGAGGCCACCAGTGCTGCTGCCGCTGGTATGGGAAAGCCCAGGAAATCGCCGCTTTTGGTTTTGTCTGCCGGTTGCTCGGCGATGCAGTTGTACCTTGCCAATCGCAGCGCGCCGCAGATTAGGTAAACCGAGGCGATAAACCAGCCGATTTCAGGGTAATTCCCGAACACATCACGAAGGACTATCCGATGTACCAGAAACGCCGGGGCCACGCCGAACGAGATTAAGTCGGCCAGCGAGTCGAATTCGCGACCGAACGGACTTTCGCGTCCGCCCATCCTCGCGATTCGCCCGTCGAACAAGTCGAATATGCACGCCAACAGAATAAACAACAGCGCATGCCTGATCGCCGTATTGAAATTTTGAGCGTCTATGTTTGCTTCGACTATCCGTGTTAGCGCGACAAAGCCACAGAACAGATTACCTGCCGTGAGCAAGTTAGGAAGAAAGTATATCTTCAACTGGATCGCCTTCTTTTCGACTGTGGATTTTTTCTGTTTCGCTTTCGCCATATTAAAATTAATCTCGCACTGCAATGACCGTTTCTCCACCTACGATTTTCTCGCCGATCTCCACCTTTATCTTGGCGGAGTTCGGAAGGAGAATATCGCATCGTGAACCGAACTGAATCAAACAGATGCGTTCACCGCGGTTGACCTTATCTCCCTCTTTAACCCACGGCACTATCCGGCGCGCAATCATCCCGGCGATAACGCGTAGACCTATCTTCTCATCAGGCGCTTCACTCGAGTTAAAACCGAAAAGTACGTTTTCATTCCTAGCCGCGAATTCCGGATGCATGGCATTGAAGAACTCGCCGGGCGTGTGTTTCACGAACCCTACTTCTCCGGAAACAGGCGCGTTCTGTACATGTACGTCGAATATTGAGAGAAACACCGATATTCTCCGGCATCCGCCTCCCATGAAGTCGTTCTCTTCAATGTCGTCGATCACATCCACTTTCCCGTGACACGGCGCTACAATAACATTGGCCACAGTCGGAACATCCGGCTCCGGATCACGAAAGAAAAACAAGACGAACGCGCTGAACGCCGCCCACAAAATTATCAATGCAATGCCTATATTTACAATAGCCGAACCTGCCAACGACGCTATAACTCCGCCCAGCAATACCGCTGCAAGCCACATCAGGGTCCAAAACAGAATCTTTAGGGCCGGCCCTTGCGCTCTGCCTTTGTTACTCATATTCAAAATCTTAGTAAAAACCGGCCCCTTGAAAAGATGTTATTTGAATTAATTAATAACAGCCGATCAACCCGACGGCTTAAACCATAACCGTACGCATTGCCGCCGACGCCGATAAAACGAGAATGCTCCCATTTTTCCTCTTAAACTTGACGATTCGAAGCGAAACAAGTCAAATAGATGCGGCATGAAGGTGTTGACCAATAATATCAGCCGAAGAAATTTCTTAAAGACATCAGCGGCGGCCGCGGCGGCGTTAGGATTACCGGAGTGGTTTATCAAAGAAGGCCATGCGCATGGCTCCGTTGCCGAGAAGCTCTCCTCATTGGATAAACCGGGTATTGCGCTTATCGGCTGCGGCGGCCAGGGGCGTAGTGTTTGTAATTGGGCGCGGAATTACGGACACGTACTGGCCATGTGCGACGTGGATGAGGATAGATTAAACCAGGCGGCCGACCAATTCAAGGCTCCCGATAAGTACAAGGATTTTAGAGAGGTACTCGAGCGCGATGATATCAATGTGATTATCAACGCCACCCCGGATCATTGGCATACACTTATCAACATCGGCGCCATGAAGAGCGGGAAGGACGTATATTCGGAAAAGCCGCTTACCCTTACCGTGGACGAAGGCAAGCGAGTAGTCGATGTAAGCCGAAAAAGCAAGCGCATCCTCCAGACGGGGAGTCAGCAGCGTAGTGACCAGCGATTTCAGCTTGCTTGTGAACTGGTGCGGAACGGACGGATCGGAAAGCTCGAATATATCGTGGCCGGTCTGCCGACCGGTCCGCGTGAAGGCCCATTCTCGAAACAGCCCGTGCCTGAAGGACTCGACTGGGATTATTATCTCGGACAAACCCCCGTGACCGACTACAACGGTCATAACTGCCACTGGAACTTCAGGTGGTGGTACCGCTTCGCCGGCGGTCAGATGACCGACTGGGGCGCGCATCATAACGACATCGCGCAATGGGCGCTGGGTATGGATCGCAGCGGTCCGGTGCATGTGGACGGCAGATCGCTTATCGATATGATACCGGGAGGTTATACAGCGACCGCGAAGTTCCGTGTGGAATTTACATACAAGAACGGCGTCAAACTTATTACCACGGACGAAGCGCCCAACGGTGTGCGCTTCAACGGAAGCGACGGATGGATATTTGTCAGCCGAAGCAAACTCACCGCAAGTAAGGACTCACTCTTGAAGGAGCCCTTGCCGGATGATGCCGTCAGACTCGAGCGCAGCAATAGTCACCTGGGCAATTTCTTTGATTGTGTTCAATCGCGTAAACAGCCCGTATGCGACGCAGAGATAGGACATCGTTCGGCGTCGGTATGCCACTTGGGCGTTATCTCGGTAAGATTACGGCGCTCGCTGAAATGGAACCCGGATAAGGAGGAGTTCGCCGATGATGACGAAGCCAATACCTGGCTCTCGCGTCCCATGCGCGCGCCTTACGATTATGATATGATTTGACGCGGTCGAACACGCTTGCGTGCGCCCGTTTCACGCAGCTTAATCCAATAAGAAATATTATTATATTCGATGACGGAAGATGATGTTAAGTCGGTGCTCGCCTCCATTAAATATCCGGGGTACTCGCGTGATATAGTATCTTTCGGTATGGTTCGAAATATCGAGTTGGACGGTAGTGACGTTACCGTTGAACTGAATACGACATCGCAAAATCGAGAAATCGTCGAGAAGATAAAGGAGGATTGCGAAAACGCTCTGAGCCGAATGCCCGGTGTGGGGGGCGTTGATGTGCGTATTACTCGAGATTCGGAAGGAGACGCCTCGGCCGCCGCGCAGGACCCATGGTCGAATCAGAAAAGGGTTCCGGGTATAAAAAGAATCTTTGCCGTGGCAAGCGGTAAGGGCGGCGTAGGGAAGTCGACCGTGGCCGCAAACCTTTCATGCGCCCTGGCGCGGCAAGGGGCAAAAGTCGGACTGCTCGACTGCGACATTTACGGGCCTTCCATCCCGTTGATGATGGGAGTTCATGAGCAGCCGGTGGTCGGCGAAAACCGGAAGATCGTTCCATTGACGAATTACGGTGTTAAGCTGATGAGCGTAGGTTTTCTTGTCGACGGTGATTCGCCGGTCATCTGGCGCGGGCCGTTGATTATGAAAATCATCCAGCAATTTCTGATGGATGTGGATTGGGGTGAACTGGACTACTTGATCGTTGACCTGCCGCCGGGCACTGGTGACGCGCAGTTGTCGCTTTGCCAGACAGTGCCGCTGGACGGCGGGATAATCGTTACTACCCCGCAAGAGGCGTCAATAGGAGTTGTGCGTAAAGGTATCGGTATGTTCAATAAAGTCAATGTCCCGGTTCTGGGGATCATTGAAAATATGAGCTATTTTACCGCGCCCGGCGGTGAGCGCATCGAGATTTTTGGATACGGTGGCGGTAAAGCCGAGGCCGGTCGACAGAATATCGATTTCCTCGGTGAAATCCCTATTTATATGGAAATTCGAGAGGGCGGCGACTCAGGCCAACCGGTGGCCGCCGCCGACGAGGATTCCCCCACGGCAAGGGTGTTCAGGGAGATCGCTGAACGTCTTAAAAAGCACGGAGTTAGTTAGTCACCATTCATGCCGGTCGCCGCGGGGACAAGCCTTGTATCCGGCAGACCTGGACTATCGTATAAGATATCCTTGAATATCCGGCCGGCCATGTTATCAAGGAAGCATGGACGCATTTTGTCATTTTGATGGAAAACTCTCATATGGTTAATTATAGATAGGAGGAATTCATGAAACGACTCATTTTAACTATTTTTGCTTTGATCGTATTTTGCGGATTTTCTTATTCGCAAGAGATTCTCAAACACGCTCCTGAGGGCTTTGACACTGTACGTGCGGATATCCCACACGGCAAAATTGATTCTGTAGAATACGAATCCAAAACTGTCGGCGCTACTCGCAAGGCCATCATTTATACGCCCCCTGGATTTTCGAAAGATGAAAAATATCCCGTGCTCTATCTTTTGCACGGCATTGGCGGCGATGAAAAAGAATGGCTCAATGGCGGCCGGCCTCAGGTGATCTTGGACAATCTTTATGCCGAAAAGAAAATTGAACCGATGATCGTTGTAATGCCGAATGGCCGGGCCATGAAAGATGACCGCGCCACGGGGAATATCATGGCTCCGGATAAGGTGCAGGCTTTTGCCGCATTCGAGAAAGATTTGCTTAATGATCTGATTCCTTTTATCGAGAACAAGTATCCGATTTTAAAAGACCGCGAACACCGCGCCATCGCCGGTTTATCCATGGGCGGCGGGCAATCTCTGAACTTTGGTCTGGGTAATCTCGACACATTTGCCTGGGTCGGTGGATTTTCATCAGCGCCCAATACGAAGGCGCCCGAGGAGTTGGCGCCGAACCCCGTAGAGACAAAAAAGAAATTGAAATTACTTTGGATTTCGTGTGGCGCAAACGATGGCCTGATTACCTTTAGCCGGCGTACTCACGATTATTTAAAAGCCAATGATGTTCCTCACATTTATTATATCGAGCCGGGCGGCCACGATTTTAAGGTGTGGAAAAACGGCCTATACATGTTTTCGCAATTTCTGTTTAAACCAGTCGATGCATCCATTTTTTCGGAATACAGTACAAACACCACAATTCAATAACCGGCTAACGTATCAATCGATAGTTTTACAGAGAGAATCGCATGAAAAAGCATAGTTTCATCAACATTGTGATTGGGTTGAGTCTTTTCACCCTGGTGTCGCTTAAGGCCGAGCCGGCGCGAAACCCGGTGATTTGGGCCGATGTGCCGGATATGTCGATGATCCGCGTGGGGGATACTTATTACATGAGCAGCACAACCATGCACATGAGCCCCGGCGTACCGATCATGAAATCCAAGGATCTCGTCAATTGGCAACTGGTCAACTATGCTTACGACATTCTGGACGACGTTGATGCGCTGAATCTGACGAATGGCAAAAGCGCGTATGGCGGGGGATCGTGGGCAAGTTGTTTGCGCTACCACAGCGGCATGTATGTTGTCAGCACGTTTTCCGGCATAACCGGCAAGACCTATATTTATACAACCACAGATATTGAGAATGGGCCGTGGAACAAAATTTCTTTTGAGCCTTCTTATCACGACCACACTATATTTTTCGACAACGATGGCCGCGTTTATATGATATGGGGCGCTGGAAAGCTCCGGATGGTTGAACTCAAGGAGGACTTGTCAGGAATAAAAGAGGGGACGCAACGGGTTCTCATCGAAAATGCGAGCGCACCTGCAGGCGACAATATTGGGCTTCCGTCCGAGGGTTCACAACTCTTCAAAGTGAACGGCAAATATTATCTGTTTAATATCGCCTGGCCGCGCGGCGGCATGCGCACGGTCATCATTCATCGGGCTGATCATATCACCGGCCCCTACGAGGGACGAGTTGCGCTGCAGGATAAAGGTGTCGCCCAGGGTGGTCTCATCGATACGCCGGATGGACGCTGGTTTGCTTATCTGTTTCGCGATTACGGTTCGGTCGGCCGCGTACCCTATCTCGTCCCCGTTACGTGGGAGGATGGTTGGCCTGTTTTGGGTGTAAACGGTAAGGTACCCGATACACTCGATCTTCCGGCAAGCGAAGGTCTGATACCCGGTATTGTAGCCTCCGATGAGTTTACCCGCGTTGAAGGCGATCGCGCTCTACCTCTGGTCTGGCAATGGAATCATACCCCCGATAACACGCTGTGGTCACTCTCCCAACGGCAAGGCTATCTGCGTCTGACTACCGGACGAGTTGATTCCTCCTTCGTTATGGCCAAAAATACGCTCACTCAACGCACCATTGGCCCCGAAGGTACGGGCTCAACATCGATAGATATCTCACAAATGAAGAACGGCGATTTCGCCGGTCTCGCCTTGTTACAGAAAAAGTACGGTCTGGTTGGCGTTAAAAAAAGCGATGGCGCCAAATCTATTGTGATGGTGAGCGCTGAAACGGGAGAGGCCGTTGAACTAGAAAGTGTCCCGCTTTCTCAGAATACAATTTACCTGAAAGCCAAGTGCGATTTTAGAAATCGTGCCGATGTCGCTTATTTTTACTATAGCTTGGATGGTAAATCGTGGAAACCGATCGGTGAACAACTCAAAATGGAATATACGCTGCCGCACTTTATGGGCTACCGCTTTGGCTTGTTCAACTATGCGACGAAAACACCAGGCGGCTATGTCGATTTTGACTATTTCCATATATTTCTACCTCGATAGACCAACCCCACGGTTGTGTCCCAGACGGGCTATTCCGAGGCCGAGCTGCGGCGCATGAGACGAGCTGCTGGCCATGGGTCCGGCGGATATCGACCTCGATCCGGGCAAAGCCAGGATAGGGGAGCTGATCCAAAGCACCATTACGATGTATTCCCCGATTTGCCGGAAAAGTGGCGGGAAGTTCATCGCAAGGCGCTTGTCGGTGAAGTTAGCAGTTGCGAGCGGGATGATTATGAACGTGCGGACGGAACCGTCGTATGGACTCGCTGGGAGTGTCGGCCCTGGTACGAAAAGGATGGATCGATAGGTGGAATCATCGTCTATACGGAGGTGATAACCGAACGCGTCGAGGCTGAGCGGCAGCTTCGCGAAAGCGAAGCCCGCCTGCGAACCATTTTCGATTCGTCCCAGGCTGTAGGATGAGGGAGGGCTCGCGGCGAGCCCTCCAAGGCGAGAAGCATGCTGCCATGGTCGCATTTCGGGCGTTTTTTGCTTGATCCATCCCATCATCGCGCTACTCTCGCTCCTAAAGTGAAAAAGCAAATTCCTATCAATTAACCATAGGAGAAAAAATGAAACATTGTATACATATATTCGCTGTTTTATTATTTGTTATTTCAGGCTCGTTATGCCTGGCGCAGACAGAACAATCAAACGCCAAAGAAGACTTTAAGCCTGCGGCAACCAATCAGCCGGGCAAGGAGTTTCCCAAAGTTAATTCCGAGGGTCGGGTGCGTGCCAGAATCTCGGCGCCGGAAGCCAAGCGAGTTCAATTGGACATCGGCGCTGTCAAATATGACCTGACCAAGGATGAAAATGGCGTCTGGACCGGGGACTCGAATCCGCAGGACGAAGGGTTTCACTACTACCAGCTCTGGATTGACGGTGCCGCGGTTCCCGATCCCAACAGCTTGTACTTTTACGGCGCCATGCGCCGGGGCAGCGGCATTGAAATTCCGGCCCATGATCAGGAATTTTACGCCCTCAAGAATGTGCCGCACGGTCAGATTCGAAAGATTCTTTTTTACTCGGAAAGCACCGATACTGTACGCCGAGCTTTTGTCTATACCCCGCCTGGTTATGACCAGGATATGACCAACCGATATCCGGTATTGTACCTGCAGCACGGCTGGGGTGAGAATGAAACCAGCTGGCCCAAGCAGGGCAAGGTTAATCTCATTATGGATAACCTGATTGCAGAGGACATAGCCAATCCTTTTATCATTGTCATGGCCTATGGCATGACGAATGAGGGCGGGATGGGTGGTTTGAGAAATTTCGATATCCAACCTTTTCAAACGGTTCTCATCGACGAGTTGATACCGTACATTGATACGCATTTTCGCACGCTCACCGATCAGCCCCATCGCGCCATGGCCGGCCTTTCAATGGGCGGCTTTGAAACGCGATTGATCACTTTGAAAAATCTCGATATTTTCTCCCATATCGGCCTGTTCAGTGGCGGAAGTATCACTCCGGATGATGTCGAAAATACGCCGGGTTTCAAAGAAAAAGTCAAACTCGTATTTGTCAGCTATGGCAGCCGTGAACTGGACCGCGGACGCGGCTGGGGAGGCGATCCCCGGGAAAACACCAAAGCGCTCAAAGAAGCAGGTATCAATGCGCATTTCTATGTATCCCCGAATACGGCTCATGAATGGCAAAGCTGGCGGCGCAGTCTTTACGAATTGGCGCCGCTTTTGTTTCAGGATTAAGTTTTAAAACTTATATTGTTTAGTCATTTAATATTGGTATACAATCGTCTTTATCCATTTGGCTGATGCGCGAAACGATTGTTTTAACATCCTCGGAGGTTTGAGGTTGAATTATTAAGTCCGGTGCGATGTTGTTTAACGGCATGAGGACGAATGCCCTCAGATGCGCTCGAGGGTGGGGGAGTATCAGCTTAGTTGAGTGATGGATTTGATTTTTGTAGGTGATAAGGTCGAGATCAAGGTATCGCGGTGTGTTCGGCGCGGTTCTGTTGCGTTGACCAAACTCGCTTTCCAGTGCCAGGAGGTTGTCGAGGAGCGATTCAGGCGTGAGTCGAGGTAGCGGCTTGATCGCGGCGGCGGCGTTGATGAATGCCGGTGAATCCTCGGGGCAGTCAACGGGTTTGCTTGAGTATAACGATGACCGCAATATCGGTGAGGTGGATAATTGCTCCAGGGCATTTATGGCGCGGCGGATGATTTCAGTGGATTCTCCAAGGTTCGAACCCAGCGCTATAAATGCATGATCATCCCATTTCACGAGCGGTTATGAATGATTTCGGGTTGTTGATACGCTTATCGGAGGTCGAGGACATCGAGCATCGTATAGATACCGGGTTTGCGGTTCGCGACCCATTCGGCGGCGCGTAGTGCGCCGTTGGCGAATGTGTTCCTGCTTGATGCCTTGTGCGTTAGTTCAATACGCTCACCGTTCGCGGCGAATATAACTGTATGATCGCCGACCACATCGCCGCCGCGAATTGAGTGGACGCCTATTTCTTCCCGGGTGCGTTCGCCGGTCATCCCTTTACGTCCGTGGCGCGCGGCGTTATCGAGATCAAGGGTGCGGGCTTCCGATGCAATCCTTGCAAGAGACAGGGCCGTTCCGCTCGGCGCGTCCTTTTTCAGGCGGTGATGCATTTCGACTATTTCGATATCGAATTCGTCGTCGAGTACCGCCGCGGCTTTTCGCGTCAGCCAGAAGAGTGTATTGACGCCGGTCGAGAAATTGGATGTCCAGACCATTGGAACGGACTCGGCAAAACTGCGGATGGCGGCGGCTTCGTCTTCGTTATGACCGGTTGTTCCGATGACGAGGGCGGTGTTATTGTCGGAACAGCGTCCGGCAATGTCGGCGGTTGCCTCGTGATGACTGAAATCGATCACCACGTCGGCCTCGCGTATGAGCGGTTGAATGTCATCGCCGATATCGACTTCGCCGATGACCTCGAGTTTGTCGTTGGTCTTCGCGCAATCGCAGATGGCCCGCCCCATCCGTCCTTTGCAGCCGTTTACGATGATTTTTATCATTTGGTCTTGTGCCGGTTTGAGGGTTTTTAGATCAATTCCAGATTCTTGAGAACCGTTTCGAGTCTCTCGCGATTTTTCGGCGCCATGGGAATGAGCGGCAGCCTGTATTCCTCTCGAATAAGGCCTTTCATTGCCAATGCCGCCTTGACCGGTACCGGATTCGTCTCGATGAAAAGCGCCTTGAACAACGGGAAGTATTTCAAATGGAGCCTGCGCCCCTCGGCAAGGTTGCCGGCGGTCATTGCGGAGACCATGTTCGACATCTCGGCGGGGATCAAGTTCGAAGCGACGCTGATCACGCCGTCGCCGCCCAGCGCCATGAATGGCATGGTTTGCGAATCGTCGCCGCTGAGTATGCTGAAATCGGCGGGGAGCGAGTTCCGGAGGTAGCTGACGCGCTCAGTGCTGCCGCCGGCTTCCTTGAGCCCGACGATGTTATCGAATTTTTCCGCAAGCCGTTGCACGGTGTCGGCGGCTATCTCGATTACGCTCCTGCCGGGGATGCTGTATAGGATGAGCGGGAGGTTGGTGTGTTCGGCTATTTTGCCGAAGTGCTCGAATAAACCGTTTTGTGTCGGTTTGTTATAATACGGCGTTACCTGGAGCGACGCGTCTGCGCCGACTTTTTCGGCTTCGCGGGTGAGGTGAACGGCTTCGTCGGTGGCGTTTGCGCCCGTGCCGGCTATTACTTTGACTTTGCCGGCCGCTGCTTTAACGGCGAATTCGATTACACGAATATGTTCATCGATATTCAGTGTTGGCGATTCGCCGGTGGTGCCTACGGGGACGATACCGTCTACGCCGTTCTCGATTTGGATTTGGATCAGTTTTTCAAGCGCCGCTTCGTCGACGCGTGAATCACTGAACGGCGTTACCAGGGCTGTGTATGTTCCGGTCCATTTCATAATCAAATTCCATTGTTTTTCGTCGGATACCGACGCAGTTTCAGCGATCGAGTTTTCGTATAACTATAAATCCTAACGAATCCTTTTTAAAGGTAAGAGAACGCAGTTTTCCGGATTTTTCGATTCTGTATACCTTATCCGGGATAAGTCGATTCGGTTGAAAACCGGAACCGCCGGAAAACTTTAAAGCTTGATATTACCTTTAAATACTTCTTCAACCGGGCCTTTAAGCCGGACATCGGTGTATGCATTTTCTTGTTTATCGAATCGCACTTCCAGCGTATCGCCGCCTTGGGTTTTTACTTTAACGGGTGAGGTGAGGCCCTTTATTTCGGCCGAAATCAGCGCCGACGCCGTAACGCCGGTGCCGCAGGCCAGTGTTTCACCTTCGACGCCGCGCTCGTATGTCCTGATCCGGATTAGGCCGGTATCCAGTACTTGTACGAAATCGACGTTTGTGCCCTTGGGCGCGAATTTATCGTGGTACCGAATCTCGCTGCCTTGACGTATGATATCAGCTTTGCCGGTATCCTCGACAAAAACGATTGCGTGCGGCACGCCGGTATTGATCGAGTGTACTTCAGCAGTCCCGGTGGATAGTTCCAACGACTGGTTTAATTCCATTTCGCATGGGGGTGTCATGTCGATGACCACTTCGTCGCCCTCGAACTTAGCGTTGATTACTCCCGCGACCGTTTCGAAGCTGATCTTTTCACTCGCGTCCGTAAGTAAGCGGATGAAGTGTGCGAAGCACCTGGCGCCGTTTCCGCACATCTCCGCGCAGCTTCCGTCGTTGTTGTAGAAATTCCATGCCCAGTCGGCCTTGCCCGATTCGCAGGGGACGAGGAGGATGACACCGTCTGCGCCGATTCCGCGTTGGCGGTGGCATAGCCGTGTGATCTGTTCGGGCGTCGGACTCAATTCCTTGGAGCGGTTGTCGATGAGGATGAAATCGTTTCCCGCTCCGTTCATTTTCATGAACTCGATATTCATGGATGCGAAGTTAGCATTTTATGAACGAATGACAAGAAGTAGAATCGCTATGAAAATAAAAAAGGCCGCCAATGGCGGCCTTTTGTCGAGTTACACCGGTTTTACCGGGAATGTATTATCTTGAAAATAAGGCGGTCATGCCTGCGCCCATTGTTCTCTGAGGAGCTTGGCCGCCGCCGGTATTGACTTCCTTCGATCGCCCTTGGAGCCGCATTCGAAGCTTACATAGTTTTGGTAACCGAGCACCTTTAATCCGCGGAAACCTTCAACATAATTATCGCCTTCGTCTTCGCCGGGCATCTTACGTGATTTCCGGCTGGCGATATGGACGTGCTTCAAGTGCTCGCCGCCCGATATAAACGCGCCCATGTCACTGGTCTCCTCCCAGGTCATGTGCCAGAAATCGCCCATCATACGAACGCCCTTGTTGTTTGCGTCACGGCAGATCGATGCCGCGGGGGCGAGTTGTCTGAGGAAATAGGCCTCGCGCCTGTTCAAAGGTTCGAGAAGGACGGATGTGCCGGCCTTTTGCGCATGGTCGCCGAGCTCGGGCAGCAATTCCAGGAGCAGCTCGCGTGATTCCTTATGATGCAGCGCCGTTTGTCCGTTGAATGCGGGGACGACGATCATGCCCACGGCCCCGATCTCGCCTGAGGCGGTAAGTATCTCTTTAATCGAGCGCATGGCTTCTTTGCGCGACGACTCTTTTTCCGAAATAATAACGCCGCTGAATCCGGCGCACACGGCGCTGACCTTGATGTCACGTCCGCGCAGCGCCTTTTTATATTCGTCCACACGTCCGGGCAGGCCGCCGCCGTGAGGTTCGATACCGGTGAAGCCGTGTTCCTCGAGGAAGTCGAGTTTTTCATTGAGGCTCCCACCCGGCGCTACGCCTTCCTGGCATGAAAGCCGGAGCTTCGCTTTTTGCTTGGGGTCGGGCAATTCAATACCCTTTGCTGTTGCCGGTATGGCGGTCATAGCGCCGGCAACCGCCGACAACGATATAAAGTCTCTTCTATTTACTTTCATAATAATCCGTCTCGTTTGAGTTTCCTTGATTATAGATTGTTTCAGACGGATTCAAATTCAAAAATTCACTGAAAATAGATTTTTTTAGCGCAGCAATCCTAATTATTGATATCCGGCGTGTTGGTGATCGGTGCCTGGAGAGGCTAGTGGTAAATTGCGATAATCCGTAAAATATTGGGCATGATCAATCTTCGGACACAGCCGCGCTCCGAGTGCGCCAAGAAAGCTTGGCTTCTCTGAGGGTGAAAGTCCCTAATGATGGAAATGATGGAAAAAATCATGGAACTGTTAATTACGAAAGGAAATTAATGGAAAGGCCTAACCAGCCATCCCATACCGAGTGTTGCAGAGGCAAAGGAGAGGGAGAGCTGCCCAACGGCAGCGTATACGCCCGAACAATGTCTTTGAAGCGTACACAGGGGACTTTGTGGGCCGTAAGGGAGGATCGTACCTACCTAAAGCAATTCAGCCTCATTACCGGAACAAGTTCCGCATGATTTCATTTGATTATCGTCTATAAATGCCTGAACATCGGGAACCGAAAACATTAATTATTAGAGGATATTGGTTTTATGAGAGATTTATTCATATTCCGGACGGTTTTGCGAATTAGTAACATTCTAGTTGGTTCCGCGGTATTGGCCATTACGGCGTGTTTCTGCGCTTATGGCGCTTCAGGAGAGAACTTGGAGATTATATCCGCGGAGAAGGTTGACCAAGGTCTAGAGCTGAAGTGGAGCGGAGTATCCGGTGCCGAGGGGTACCGCGTGGAGTACAAGGAAACGTTGGGAACGGGTGAATGGCTGCCCGCAGGCGATCCGGATGCATGGCCGATTCAATCGACGCAATGGGTGGATGATGGTTTTATCTCTGATTCAATGCGGTTTTACCGGGTTGTTGCTTTGTTGTCGGAGGTCGAGAGAGGCAAATTGATATCTTCGGAGCAGATAGATTCTTATTCATTGCTTGAATTGGGATTGGCCATGATGAGCTTTGATTTGCCCGTAGACCCTGAATACAGTGTGGAGACGCATCGCATCGTGTATGAGACAATCGACGCAAACGGTGATAAAACAACGGCAACGGGTGCGATCGCAATTCCGCAAGGCCTGTCGGACTCGGCGCCGATGGTCGGTTATCAACATGGAACGGTATTCCGGACGAATAATGTTCCGTCTTCCGGCGATGGATTGGACTACATGATCGGCGTAGGTTTCGGCTCGCTCGGATACATAGCAGCTATACCCGACTACCTGGGGCTTGGTGGTTCCGATGGGCTGCATCCTTATTTACATGCTAAGTCCGAGGCGACGGCTGCGATTGATATGCTCCGGGCGGCGCGGCAGTTAGTTCAGGATTCCGGTGATTCGTGGAATTCGGAACTGTTCCTCGCCGGGTACTCGCAAGGCGGACAGGCGACTATGGCCGTGCATCGTGAGATAGAGACTTATCATAGCAACGAATTCAACATAGTCGCGTCGGCGCCGATGGCCGGGCCTTACGATATGTCCGGGACGATGTACGATGTAATTATGTCCGATCAGGAGTATGTAAGTCCGTCGTACCTGCCGTATACATTGTTTTCGTACCAGGATGTGTACGGTATTTATGATGACATAACAAATGCCCTTAAATCGCCGTATTCGAGCACGCTACCGCCATTATTCGACGGCACTCATAGTGGTGGTGATATAGACGACGAGATGCCGGGCGTGCCCAAGGAGATATTTAATCCTGAATATCTATCGGCCCTTGAGACGAATCCGGAGCATCCATTGCGACAAGCCCTTGCCGATAATGACCTCTATAACTGGGTGCCGCAGGCGCCGATGCATTTATACCATTGCGCCGGTGATGATACGGTGCCGTATGCGAATTCGCAGGTTGCGTATGACAGTTTCATAGCCGCCGGCGCCGAGGACGTGGAATTGATCGACCCAATGCCATCGGCGGGACACGCAGAAGGCACGGTTCCATGTGCCTCCGCAACGCTGTTGTGGTTCGAGTCCCTTAGATAATGCGACGGTGCCGGAGGTTTTTTGCGTGAGCAGTGAGCGTAGCAGAAAAACAGAGGACAGCGCCGCTGTCCTCTGTTTTGATCGTTGGAAATTCAGTAAGAGCGATTAGCATCGTTTGTTATTACGCTCGCCGCTGTTATCGCTACACGCTTCAGAGATGTGCTTGATCCAATTCTTTGGCGTGTTCGCGCCATTGCGGCATGAACCTATCCATGAGACTATAGAAGCGATTGTCATGACGGCGTTCTATCATATGAAGCATTTCGTGGATGAGAATGAATTCGATACAGTGCACCGGTCTTTTGATCAATTCGAGATTGATCCAAATGCGCCGTGCGGGGATGTTGCATGATCCCCATCGCGTTTTCATTTTTCTAATGCGTAATTCAGCGATCGAAACGCCGATCTTACGTTCCCAGGTATAAGCGATCTTCGGGAGTATTGTCTCGAGTTGACGGCGATACCATAGTTCCAGGATTGCACCGCGTTCGGCGCGATCGGTGTCAGGGTGCACATGGAGTTCCATTATATCATCTTTGGTCAATAATACATTTTCCGGTTTATGATCCTCGATCAGGCGCAGACGATAGGCGTGTCCGAGAAAAAAGTGGATTTCGCCGGTTACAAATTTCGGTCTGGCCGTTGTTATATGCACGGTGGCAGCTTTCTGTTTCCTGCGAATCCAGTCGATGTGAGAGATCAGGAACTTTGTTATTTCCTCGTGCCCCATCCGGAACGGCACCGATATGCTGACTCGGCCGTCGGATGCATGGATACGAAGATTCATATTCTTGATCCTTTTACGAATTACCTCGATACGAATGCCATCGATGTCTATTGAACTTTGTGAACTGCTCACTTGAATCCTTCGTTATTATTGAGCCGGCTACTTTGAATTCGGCGTGTATATTGCGGCAACCGGGGCCGTGTATTTAATCGGTTTGTAGAGCGTGCTCTATTGAAAATACGCCACTCATATTCAATCCGTGCCTTATAATAATTCAAGAATATATTGCGGGTTAACGTGTTGCTTTTTTTATGATGTTCCTGTCGTATAGTGTATGGGCAAGGTGGTCGTAATGTTGAGGTTGGAAGACTGAATCATTGATTGAATCATGCCAAGACAGGAAATGGATATATCTGAGGCGATCGATAGGCATTGCCGTGAGATAAACAGATGTAATCAACGTGGCGGCAGGATGCTGTCTATCGTGGATTTACTGGACGCCGGCACACTGAGCCTGGAGCTTGCGGCGTACCTGCGCGCCGTGATAGGCAACGGCGGTTCCTTTATCGTTGGAGCCTCGCCCGGCGGTGCGGGTAAGACCACGGTAATGGGAGCGCTCTTGAATTTCTTGCCCGCTGATGCGGTATTGCGCCCGGCCGAAGGTTGGGCGGCGTTGGAGCGCGCGAGGTCGGATACCCGCCGATTATGTTCTGTTTGCCACGAGATAGGCAGCGGTGATTATTACGCGTATCTTTGGAACGGCCCGCTGCGCGGCTATTTCGAGCTCCCGAAATACGGACATATCCTGGCCGCGAATTTGCATGCAGATACACCGGCCGAGACGTGGGATCAGATTTGCCGCCAAAACCGTGTCCCGGAAAAGGACTTCAGACAGGTTGCACTCCTAATTTTTATCGAGGTCACCGGCGGGTGGAAGGTCAAACGGGAAATATCGAGCGTTTTTGAAAGTAATGGCGCCTCACCGCACCGCCGGATTTACGGCGACGGCGGGTTAAACTTGGCGGAAAGCAGATTAGCGACCGAGGTGGATGTCGAACGTGCGCATGAGCAAATCCTGGAACTCCAGCGCAGCGGCGCGCGCTCGATAGAATCAGTCAGACGCGCTATCGTCGAGAGCGAGTGCGAATGAGGAGAATGGGCGTTGCAAACGGCGCTTGACCGATTAAGCGGAAGATTCTAATCTTAAGCGGCTGAATGAGAATATTTTTTGGCAGAGTCGAAAAACGGCGCTGCCTTTTTGTTAGGATGAGATTAAACATTATCAAACTCCTTTCTGCTGCCAAATTAACCAGGAGGCGGTTGTGGATTTAAAAGACATAAAATCGATTATCGATTTAATGAAGAAGAATGATATCTCCGAGTTTGAGCTCGAGAGAGAGGATTTTAAGATCAAGCTTAAGCGCGGGCCGGAGGAAAAGATTCAGGTGAATTATCCTGAAGAGATGCACAAGCCGCATTTATTGCCTTCCACCGGTATGCAATATTCGCCGGAGAGTACTCAAGAAACGGTTCCTCCGACGCAGACATCGACTGATATCGAGGTTAAAGCGCCGATTGTCGGCACATTTTATCGTGCGCCGTCGCCGGATTCGGCGCCGTATGTTGAATTGGGCAGTGAGGTCGATCAGGAGAGCGTTGTGTGCATTATCGAGGCGATGAAGGTCATGAACGAGATCAAGGCCGAGGTTAAAGGAGTGATCACGCAGGTGCTGGTGGAAAACTCCTCGCCGGTGGAATACGGACAGCCGCTGTTCAAGGTGCGTCCTTCCTGATGCTCGAGAGGTAACTGAATTGTATTATTGTCTATCGGCGATTTAAGTGTCAGTAACAAACACAATTTATTTTTTTCAACCAATCGCATGTTCGAAAAGATATTGGTAGCAAACCGCGGTGAGATTGCCGTACGCATTATAAGGGCGTGTAAGGAACTGAATATCCGCACCGTCGCCGTGTATTCAGACGCGGATGCTAACTCGATGCATACACAGATGGCGGATGAGGCCATTTGTATCGGCAAAGGCTCGAGCACGGATAGTTATCTTAAGATAGACCGGTTGATAAGCGCGGCCGAGATTACGGACGTAGACGCCATACATCCGGGGTACGGATTCCTGGCGGAAAAGCCCGAGTTCGCCGAGATTTGCGAGAGTTGCAATATCCGGTTCATCGGGCCGAGCTCACGCGCAATGAGCGCGTTGCAGGACAAGGCAGTGAGCAGGGCCTTAGCGAAGAAGGCCGGCGTCCAACCGCCGCCCGGATCGGAGGGGATAGTGGAGACCGAGGACGAAGCGCTCGCTACGGCTAGGAATGTCGGCTATCCTGTTATGATAAAGGCCGTCGCAGGCGGTGGCGGCAAGGGGATGCGCATGGCGCACAACGATATATCATTGAGGAAGGGCTTCCACGCCGCCAAGAACGAGGCTGAGAAGAGTTTCGGGCACCCGGGCGTATACATCGAGAAATTCATTGAGAATTCGCATCATATCGAGTTCCAGATACTGGGCGATAATAAAGGCAACATTATACATTTGGGCGAGCGTGACTGTTCGATTCAACGCCGTAATCAGAAGGTCGTCGAGGAAACACCGTCGCCGCTGATCGAACATAAGTTTAAAGACCTCCGTAAAAAGATGGGCAAGGCCGCCGTGCGCATTGCCGAGGCGGCTAACTACACCAGCGCGGGTACCGTCGAGTTCATTGTTGATGAACGCGGTAACTTCTACTTCCTCGAGGTTAATAAGCGGATTCAAGTCGAGCATCCCATTACCGAGGAAGTAACGGGGATTGACCTGGTACAGCTCCAGATCATGATCGCCATGGGCGAACCGCTGCGTATTTCGCAAAGCTCGGTTCAGATAAAGGGGCACGCAATTGAATGCCGCGTGAATGCGGAGAATCCCTTTGATGATTTCAAGCCTTCGCCGGGGCGTATCGAGATGTATTATGCGCCGGGCGGCCCAGGCGTGAGGGTGGACAGTCATGCGTATGCGGGTTACTTAATCCCGCCGTATTACGATTCAATGATCGCAAAACTGATTACATTCGGCAAAGACCGTACCCAGGCTATGGACAAGATGAGCCGCGCGTTAAGTGAATACCTGATTACCGGTGTGAAGACGACGATACCGTTCGAGCAGGCGATAATGCAGGACCCGAATTTCAGGCGCGGCGTATATTCGACGACATTCGTAGACCAACTTCTAGGCAGTGCGCGCCGGGAACTGATCGAAGAACGCGCTTGATGTGATAGGGACTTGAGTTTTCCGATTGTTATGTCCGGAACGAGTTTGCGATATGAAACCATTATCCGAGTGCAGACTATATACTTTCATTGATACTTCGTATCTTGAAGGGCGTGATCCTGCCGTTGTCGCCAAGGAATTATGCGATGGTGGTAGTGATATAATACAGTTACGCGCAAAAGATATGACCTCAGATGAAGTGCGCCGGTTGTTTGATAAGGTGTTTCCCGTCACCGAGCGCTTTGGCGTGCCGCTGGTGATAAACGATTTCCGTAAATTAGCGTTGGAATGCGGAGCGTCGTACTGTCATCTCGGGAGGGAGGATTTTTTCGGCGCTGGATTTCGTCATGTAAGCGAGGTTATTCCCGAATCGCGGCCGGACTTCAAGATCGGACTGAGTTCGCGGTCACCCGAGGAGGCTATACCCGCAATAGAGGCCGGCGCGGCGTATTTGGGAGTAGGGCCTGTTTTCAAGACCGCTACCAAGCCCGGCTCTTCACCGGTAACGACCGAGTACGTCAAGTGGGCCGCGGCGAACATTAGCATACCCTGGTTTGCCATCGGCGGTATCACGCCGGATAACATCGGCGAGGTCATTGAAGCCGGCGCAACGCGCGTGGCGGTGGTTTCCGCGATATTAAAAGCTCCGGATATCGCGCGCGCTTGCAATAATTTCAAACAACGCTTAATCTCACACTGATTAGCGGCGATAAATTAGAATAAAAAAAGAAGGAATAAAGACATGAGCATATTAGTTGTCGGATCTATCGCTCTTGATACGATCAATACTCAAAAGGCGTCGAACAAACAACTGCTCGGCGGTTCCGCCAGTCACGCGGCCGTAGCGGCGAGTTTTTTCTCGAAAGTGAATCTCGTCGGGATATTAGGCAAGGACTTTCCAAAACGGCACTTGAAATTATTCAATGATAGAGGCATAAACACCGAAGGCCTTGAAATAGCCCCAGGTAAGACGTTCAGGTGGGAGTGTCAGTATGAAGAGGACATGAATAAACGGCAGACCCTTTCGACCGACCTCGGCGTGTTCGCCGATTTCTCGCCGGAATTGCCGAAGACATACATAGACACGCAATACGTGCTATTGGCGAACATAGCGCCCGCCCTGCAATTGCAGGTACTCGATCAGGTAAAAAAACCGCGCCTGGTAGTGGCGGATACGATGGACTTATGGTTGAACACCGCGCTGCCGGATTTGAAGAAGCTCCTTAAAAAGGTCGATGTATTCGTCCTAAATGACGGCGAAGCAATGCAACTGACCGGTGAGGATAATGTGATATCGGCGGCGAAGAAGACGCACAAGTTCGGGCCGAAGCAGGTGATCGTGAAGAAGGGCGAGCACGGCTCGATTTTATCGGGTCCGGATGGATTATTCATTGCGCCCGCGTTCCCATTGTTGAAGGTAGTGGATCCTACCGGTGCGGGTGATTCATTTGCAGGCGCCATGGTAGGCTACCTTGCCGGAACGAAGGGCGGCATCAGGAATAACCTGAAAAAATCGGTGGTTTACGGCAGTGTCGTGGCCTCCTTCTGTTGCGAAGGCTTCGGGATGAAGAAGACCGTCGCCACTTCAAGTGCCGATATTCAAAAGAGGTTTAATCTGCTGAAAAAATCCGCGCAGTTTTAAAAGTTGCTTAGACTCTATATTTGTTAGGTTCTATCGTAGCCGGCGGAGCGCGGCTGTGTCCGAAAGGACCAGCCGCAGCGGCTCCGAACGGCACGGCATCACCCGATTACCAACCGTCTACGCCTTACAAAATCCCGTTGGGATAAAATATTACGTCCCTAAAGGGACTTATGATTTCGTGTGGCGGGTGCTGCTATAAATATTTTGCCCCTAACGGGGCAAGTCTCCTTCCGGGTTTTAAGTTATTAAGCTGTTGAGCTGTTAAGCTGCGATATTCGTGCTTCGAATTAATTCAGCCCATCTCCGTACACGTACACGTTCGCGATTCCGATTATCCGCAGTCGATGATGCTATACTAAAAACGCGAACGCGAACGTGTACGAGAACGGGGATGAGAACGGGGATGAGGAAATGATAGGCGGGATGCGCAAGAAGAATCATCGCGTATCCCGCCTTTTTGCTGAGCGTTATGGCATGGCTGAAACCATTTAGTAGCGATAGTCGATGCGGAATCGGGGTTTACCCGTGTTTATTTTGAATCCTCTTTTTTCAAGACCTTGATGTATTTAATCATCACCTTAATTTCTTCTTCATTAAGCTGATTACCATAGGCCTTCATTCGAATCTTCGGGCCGGTACGGACGCCTTCCTTGATTACCTTGGTCATTTTCTCGATTTTTTTCTCGAGCTTTTCTTTGTCTTTAAAATCCTTTTTATACTCCTCGTCCGTGAAATCCTTTACACCGAGTTTCTTGCCCAGAACACTGCCCTGACCGTCCTTGGCGTGGCAAGGGACGCAATTTTTCTTCCAGAACTCCTTAATCTTTTTCGCCTGGGCCTCGGGGACGTCGGGTAATTCCGGCTCGACAGCCAGCGCGCCGGCGCCGGCGATTGCTGAAATTAGTATCCCAATAATCTTTTTCATAAGAACCCTTCTTCGTATTGAACTGCCCGATTTATTATCTTATCCGGCTGAACGATCGATTAAAAAAACCTATCGCCGATCTTTTATTAAGACGAACCGCTATTTGAATTTATTCAAACCAGTCGTCGCCGAAGCACATAATGTAGTTAAGCATTGCCGTTGACGGCGGCGATTGTGCCGGCAAGTTTGTCGAGGGCGAAAAAATCCTCCTTTTTTGGAGAATTCCGGATTTTCACGGTTTCCAGGAATTCGGCGTTTAGGTTCGGGAGCATGCCTTTGAGGATTTCATCCGCCTTGGCGCCCCATCCGAAGGCGGATAATACGCCGAAGTATGGGCATTTCGGTTTGAGTAGATTAAGCAGATACGCGGTGCTTGCGGCAATAGGATGCGGGCTGTTAATAACGGTTGATGTCGCCATAATGATAAACCGTGCGTCTACAGTGGCCATGGCGACTTTTCCGATATCCGCTTCCGCCAGGTTGAGCAGCTCGACTTTCTGGCCGCGGTCGATCAGCGCATTTGCCAAGTAACGCGAAACACGGTCGGTGGTGCCGTGCATGGAAATGAATGTTATCGCCGTGCTACCGTCCGTTTCGTCGGATACCCAATCCCTGTAAAGGGCGAGAATTTGTTCGGGATTATCGAACACCGGCCCATGGCTCGGCGCGATGAGCTGAATTTTGTAGTCTTTCAGACGCCCGAGGTATTTTTGAATATGGCTCCGATAAGGCATCATTATCTCGGCATAGTACCTTTTGGCCGGTGAGTAAACATCTTGAATTTCCGAAGCGAAGAGGCTCGAGGATGCCAGGTGCGCGCCGAAGAGGTCGCAGGAGAAGAGGACACCGGGTTCGCGCGCAAGGGTCATCATGGTCTCCGGCCAGTGCACCCATGGCGCATCGATAAACTCTAGGGTCGTGTCACCGAGCGAAATCGCATCGCCGCCCTTTACCGGGTGTACCCTGGCCTCATCGATTTCGTACATCTCGAACAGCATTTTTCGTCCCTTGTTCGAGACGATAAGTTTGCAGTCTGGATATTTTTCGAGCACTTCCGGGATTGCGGAACTATGATCCTGCTCCAGGTGGTTTATAACCAGGTAATCCAATGACGATACACCTGTGCCGTCGAGATTTGCGATGAACTCACATACGCCGTCTTCGTTTGTCGTATCTATCAAGGCGGTTTTCTCTGAACCTTGAACAAGATAGGAATTGTAGCTCGTACCCTCGGGTAAAGGGATCAGATTATCGAAGATTCTTAAGTCCCAGTCTATTCTGCC
>JAIPKD010000112.1 GCA_021733835.1 Verrucomicrobiota bacterium | reverse complement strand
CCGTTTTTGCACGCATAATCGGTATTTTCCTGAGCTCAGACATTTAGTTGATGCGGTACAGGAGCAATTTTCGATGTGGAAGCAACCGAATACAACGCTACGTCAATTATGCGCAGTTATTTAAGTCGTCGTGTATAGTAATCGAATAAAGCCGTAGCATCCGAAACCGCTGCAGCTGATCCTTCGGACACAGCCGCGCTCCGCATCCCCTCCCGTACACGTTCGCGTTCGCGTCAGGCTTAATTAATTCGAAATCCCGGAATCCGATTCGACCGTCTCGTAACCTTCGCCATCAACAAGTCTGGTCGGCTCCCGCCTGCCAGAAGGAGCGTAAGCGGCAAAATCAGCGACAATGGACCTCACGTGCAGAGAGCAGCGGCTACTGGTCTGTGCCCGGACAATGTCAAGCGTGTTCAACAATGGCGCAAATGTCATCCCTAGTTATTCCCGGCGCACTAACGAGAGTACAAACTTGATTTCGCTCATCGAGCTGACAAGTAGAAAACGATCTCAGCATGTCTAACGATACTTTTCAGCAGTCTCGACCACACCGAAGAAGGCGTCCTTGGGCCGGTAATCCCGATCAAACAGCAGGGGAGAACCGCCGATCCAGGACGCTCCATCATAAACGCCCCAGAACGTGACGCGATCAATATCTTCCTTGTGCTCGAGCAGGACGGAGAATATCTCGGTGTACTTGTCGGCGAGTTTCTCCTGGGTCTCGGCATCGTCGGCATTCGTGTCCCGCGTGTTCCGCCGGTTGGTCCGGCCGACGTCAGCACCGCGATAGCCGCGAGTCCGCGTACGGACATCCAACTCGGTAATCATTACTTTGACGCCGGTAGAAGCGAGAGATGTGATGGCGTATTCAAGTCCATCGGCGACCGGGCGATCCAGGCTATCGTGTAACTGTATGCCCACGCCGTCAATGCGGATGCCCTTGGACTTCAGATGTTCGACAATTTCAACCGCTCCATCGCATTTGGCCTTGGACGTTTCGAGCCCGTAGTCGTTGTAGTACAGCTCGGCATTGGGGTCGGCCTTGTGAGCCCAGCGGAAGGCGTTCTCGATGAAATCGTATTGCTTTTCTTCGGAGCCTTCGCCGATAATCCGAAGCCATTGACTGTTTCGCAGCGTTCCGTTTTCGTTCAACGCTTCATTCACGACATCCCAGCCTTTGATGCGGCCTTTGTAACGGCCGACAACGGTCATGATGTGATCTTTCATGCGAGCCAGCAGTGCATCTCGTGTCAGGGCGTCTCCTGCATTGTCGCGAAACACCCAACGCGGAACCTGACTGTGCCAGACAAGACAATGTCCTATGATGGATATTCTGTTCTTCTCGCAGAAGTCTACAAAATTGTCGGCCGCTTCCCAGTTATAGCGGCCGGGACTGCGATTTATGGACTGCCACTTCATATCGTTCTCGGCGGTTGCTGTGTTGAAATGTTTCTTGGTGATCGCGGCAGCTTTCGTATCACGTCCTGTCACGACCCATCGATTCAATGCCCCGCCGATCAGAAAGTCGTTCTTGAACACGTCTTTAAGAGCGGGTATATCCTGAGCGGCAGTATGATAAACTACGCCAAACAACTGAACTACTATGCTAACTATTGTGATTGTTCTTCTTATTTTCATCTGTTGCGCTTCAATTGCTGAATTATCACGATTCATTGGTACCTTTTTATAATAGAGATAATAGAGACGATGCAACACAGGATATCTACGAAATTCTAATGATCGAAAACGGCCACGAAAATCACAGGAATCGGGAACGACATCCAATCTCAGACCACTTAACAGCTCAACAGCTCAACAGCTCAACAGCTCAACAGCTCAACAGCTCAACAGCTCAACAGCTCAACAGCTCAACAGCTCAACAGCTTAACAGCTCAACAGCTTTAAACCGGGACTTATGGTTTTTGTTGGGCATTCTTCCTATTGATATTGCATCCCTAACGGGATTTTCTTTTCGGCTGCTTAATCCGAGGGATTTAGTTTCACGTACCGCTCGTCCAGTCTTCCTATCGTTTGTGAGGGCAAACGCTTATCCAGAGATGCGGGCTCCGGCTCGAGTGAATCGGCATGGCCGTCGCAGAAGACCGCGTTAGCCCTGGAGCTATGCCTGAAGTGCACGGTCGATTCGTAGGTGTTGAAATAATAAAATTCCTCGAGCATCGGGTTTGATGGAGAAGCCGGCGGCTGAAAGGTGTTGACTTGCGCGCAGTCGGCAAACAGCGCCGTCAGCGCCGGTCGCCTTACCTGGTTGATCATTACGGGCGCCTCATCAATCGGCGCGGAGAGGTTTAGATTATAACCGTACCCATACGCTGCGCCGACGGCCTTTAATTTGAATTCAGGGAACGTATAATCCACTGATGGGCATACCTCTACGCCGCGGTCCTGAAGATAACGGTAGAGGGCGCCATGCGTGGGATCGAAACGGCGGTGCCCCTCGGCGCCGCGTTCGAGCCGGCCGAACCAGTAGACATCACCGCCGTCGGCGCGTTCACCTCGGTAACGAAAGCACTCGCTGTCGTTATCGTTCCAATACATCTGCGCGGCCAAGCCAAGCTGGCGGAGGTTCGACGCGCAAACGATCCTGCGCGACGCCTCAGTGCTTCGTGATATCCCCGCAAGCAGGAGGGTCGCCAAAACGGATATCACTGCCGTGACAACCAGTACCTCCACCAAAGTAAACGCGCCGCGCGCGCGTCGAATCATTCCTGTCCTTCCATACGCCTGCATTGTACCCTGTAAAACGCGCCCACGCCGGGCGCAGCATTGTCTATCAGCGTCTGCGTTGAGTCCGCGCCCGCCGAGTATTGGGTGATCGGTTCCCAATCGAGCATGTTCGTACTTCTAAGCAAACGGTACTCGACTCCTTCAACTCGATCAAACTCCACCCGCCACGAACCTTCGGCAAACTCACCGCTAATCACCGGCGCCGGTATATCAAGGATCGAACCGGGCGCATCAAGCCGGATATTATCGATATGCCCCGCCGCCGACAACGAACCATCGGAGCCTTCATCGCTGTAGCTTATCACGGCAAACGCATCTACGTTAAACCCTGTAAACTCGGCATTCAACACGACCGGTTTAATGTGACCAAGAGCGCCGTCGGCATCGGTTAACTCCAGACACAAGGTCTTATTTGAAGACGTGTACGCCATCACAACGTGCAACAATTCGTTCTCGGGCAATGCCAGCGGAAAATTGAATGTAACGCCGAATTGGCCGCTGTCCGATATCGCGGTCGGGCAGACCGTCGCCCCGTATCCTGTGTCGGGAAAATAATCGAACTCGACTATGTCCGTGGCGTCCACACCCGTACCTCGTTTGAACTCCGGTTGCGTCGCCTTCTCGAAGTTCACAAACCCCATCGCCAGCTCGAAGGCAAACGGCTTGCCGGGCGTCACACCGGCGGCGATCTCGTCCAGCGCCATATCAAACTCGACCGAAAAGTCGTCGTCTTCGGTCAAGCATTCCGGAAACCTCCGATAATAATAACTATTCGGTTCCGACGAGTCCCACGTCACATCCAGGCGTTCATTATCGGCGTCCCAGGCGAAGAGGTTTGTGTTCCCGTACGCGCACCATCCATTGACTATCGGGTTGGTGGAGAAGTCCTCGAAAACCGTCGCGCCCATCATCCACGCATCGTCTGCGAAAATCGCGCCGAATATAACAATCAACGACGCCGCTCGACTCATCATATTCCTAAACATAGTAAAACCTATCTCTTCAGTCCGAACCTTTTCGTGAGATTCGCATCCTTTTAATTCCGGCGCGCGCCAAGCAGCGACAGCGCAGCCAGAACGCATAGTCCTGCGCCGAACAAGAATCCACTCGCAGGCTCGGGCACAAGGCCGATCCCCGTAACCGCGTCGATCTCCGAATGCCCGGACAACACCTCGAATCGCACGAACTTGATCGAGGCCAGCTCCACACTGTCGCCGCCCTCGTCAACCGCCCAGTCGATATCGAATCCTTTTCCGCCGCCGGAACCGGCGTACAAGTCCCGTATCTCCTCAAGCCCCGCACCGGCGAAGTCGTCAGCCGTCAGCGACGGGTTCACCGGCTTGCCGAAACGCCCATTGCCGTCCGTCGGGAACAAGCCATCTATTCCCTGTCGTCGTCCGGACGGATCGAGCCTGAAATAATCGGTATTATCCTCACTGACATACACCTTGCCGGCGTCCGCATTTGCGCTGAATACACCGCCGCCGGTAATACCGCCTCCTGAATAATCGCCGTTAGTTATGACAAACCCGGAATTACCGTACACAATAAAGTCTATCCCGAACGGATTATCATACGCATTAGGAACCGGCGCATTGAGTTCCATCGTCAAGTATCCACCCTCGCCGATCGATACCAATTGCGAACTCAGGTACGGCGGACTGAACGGGTTCACCGGATACGTCCCGCCGAACATAGGGTCGGGGTCTACCGTCTTACTCGACGGCATCCCGAGTGCCGCGCCGGTATTCGTGTACCCTAATCCCGTTCCATACTCCACGGCATAACCTACCCCAGGATCGTAGTCCATGACTTCCTTCCCGGTATTCAGCGCGTTTGCCTCCAGCACAAAAATTAAACCAACTACACCAATTAATACTGTTCTCAACATCTACTCACACTCCAATATTTGAATATTCCGTTTTCCATGACTCGCTCGGGATCAGGACGAATTCCAACAATGTACGTTGATGCAAAAAAAAACCTTCAAACCCCGTCAAAACGGAGAATGAAGGCATTCAGCAAGTCCGGGTACTTCGATCGGCTCATGGCCGAGCCCCGGTTAATATTCAAAACCGACTGGTCTCATCCTTCTCTTTGACGGAGAAGTGGATCATCGCACCGACGATCCCGACGAGCGCACACGGATCGGTATCCTGGCTCCGAGCGTCAAACCTCACCCCCGCCTTCCCAAGCTTCCAACCGGTGGTGTTTGGGGGTTTGTAACTCGATACAGTGGCGCAACCGCCCCCGATTCTCACGGGGTTCCCAGCCATCCGTCTGCGTTTCTCTATTTGTTGCCGGTAAAACCGGCGATTTTCAAAGAACGCCTTTATTTTGCATCCGCTACCACCGAATTCCAAGAAAAAATTGACTAGTAACCACGGAAATCTCGGAATACACGGAATTGGTAATTAGCTTCGGTGAATTCCCGAAATCAAGCAAACCCGCCAGGGTCATTCAGTTCTAGCTAAGTTCCTGGAGATGTCGTTCTTGCAGGTGTTGAGCCGTTGGCTGGATTGAGGATTTTATCTCTCGCCCGCTCGTTGACTCGCTAGAGGCGCAGAGAGAGTACGCGGAGCAATGAAAAACTTATCGCCCTTCGCATTACTACGTTCTCCTGATAATATGGGAGGCCTAACCCCCTTAAACTAACTTACTTAGTTGATCGCGATTATTGACTGTGAAATGTAGGGACAGACCCAAAATAGTGTAGAGGCTGTCCCTATTATTTTGATCAATCAAAATCCCTTCTTTTCAACTCGCCAATTCTGATTTCTTCAGGGAAATCCCCCTCCTTTTCCGATTTCTCGGCTCAATTTATCGCTCTTTTACCCTGCAAAACACTCCTCTTTCACTCCTTTGTCTACACCCCGCCCATTACCCTGCTCTTTTCACGGTTGCTTCCCTCCTTTTGAAGCTCCTTACCCTTCTTCCTCACTCCAGCGCCGGTCGGCGCTGCTCCCTCATCACCGCCATGCCCTCGAATACCTTCGGCTTCAATTCCTTCGCCCCTTCCTCTCTCTTCACCCCGAGCCTCTCTCGATACTCCTCAAACACCCCTTCCACATACTCCTTGCTGCCTAATACCAACCCATCGCTGAAATATCTCACCCTCAACCTCAATACCTCCCACATCTCCAGGCGCCCGCCCTTGTCCAATACCTCCTTTATCTGCTCCCGACTCAATACCGCCTTGCCCGAGCGATCCGCCTTGCCCGCCTTCACAAATAAATACTTACGATACTCCGCTGAGACCTCCTCCCAGCTCTTCCCTGGCTCAAATAAACTCATTATCCCCGCTCGCGCCTTAGGGTTCCCAGCCTCCGCCTCCGCATACCCGCAGTACCGGTACTCCTTCGGATCCTC